>JBBTFH010000103.1:0-13332 GCA_038041915.1 Myxococcota bacterium | reverse complement strand
CCGAAGCCGAGTCCGAGTCGGAGTCCGAAGCCGAAGCCGAGTCGGAATCGGAATCGGAGTCGGAGTCGGAGGGGCCATGCGCGGATGGGGAGTTTAGCTGCGACGACGCCGGCGATCTTCTGCGCTGCGCGGCGGGTATCTTCGAGCCCTTCGCGGACTGCGCGGGCGGCTGCGACGCGGGCGACGGCGAGTGCGGCCTGAATGCCTGCCCCGAGGGGGACCAGGCGTGCGCCCTCGATGGCGCCCTCGAAGTCTGCGACCCGACGATCGGCGGCTGGCTGGATCCCCAGGTCTGCGAGACGGGCCAGGTCTGCGATCCGACGGCCGGCGACGGCTGTATCGCCCTGGCCTGCACGCCGGATACCCTGGCCTGCGACGGCAGCGAGGAGCTGACTGTCTGCTCCGAGTACGGCACGCGTTGGGTCCTCGAGGAGAGCTGCGGCGCCGGAGAGGTCTGCCTGGACGCCGCCTGCGTGCCGCCTCCGTGCAGCGATGGGGAGGACAACGACAGTGACGGCGAGATCGACTACCCCGACGAGGCTGGCTGCGCGACCTCGTCGGACATCACCGAGGATGACCCCGACGTGGCGCCGCAGTGTGCGAACGGCTCGGACGACGATCTGGACGAAGCCGCCGATTTTCCCGCCGACGTCGGCTGCTTCGCGGCCTCGGACGACGACGAGGCGTGCGACGTCTTCGGAACGGACGCGTTCGGCTACGTCGGCTGCGAGGAGGTCACGACCGTGCTGCCGTGCCCGAACATCAGCGCCAGCGGGACGTACATCCCGCTCGAAGACGACGAGACCGACGCGGTCTACATCGGCTTCACGTTCGACTTCTACGGCGAGGCGCACGACTTCGCGTGGATCTCGTCGAACGGAAAGATCGGCTTTCCGACCAATTCCTCCTACGGCAACGGCTGCTTGCCCGCGAGCGGCGAGACCATCTTCGCGTGGTGGGACGATCTCGATCCTTCCGACGGCGGCGGGACCGTGCGCTACGCCACGATCGGCGCCGCGCCCAACCGGACGTTCGAGGTGCAGTGGGTGTCCGAGCACTACAGCGGCCCGTCGGGCCGGATCGACGTCCGCGCGGTCCTGCACGAAACGAGCAACCAAATAGACGTCTGCTACGTCGACACCGCGTTCGGCGCCTCCTGGATCGACTACGGCAGCTCGGCGACGGCGGGGATTCAGGGCGGCTGGGACGGCGGCTGGGACGAGTTCATCGAGTACTCGTGCAACGCTCCGCGCCTGACGAACGACCTCGTGCTCCGCTACGTACACCCATAGCGGCTTCCACCCGAGGCCGCGGGCGCTACCGCGGTAGCTGGCCGCAGGGGTCGGTCGGAGGGCACGGGGGGGCGGCGTCGACCTCCGCGCAAGGAGGCTGCCCCAGCCCACCCGACGGGGTGTGCGCGTTCGGCTGCGCCGCCGGCGACGCCGCGGCGGCGGGCGCCTGGGCCGCCGGCTTGGGCGATCCGCCGCACGCGAGAAGTCCGAGTGACAGTCCGACTCCGAGCACGAGAGTGCGCATCGATACCTCCGCCTATGGGTTGGCGCGCGAGTAGAGCATGGACCGATTCGCTGTCAACGTGCGGTAGACTGCCGCGCCATGCACGAGGAAGCGGCAGTGCTCAGGGCGAGGCGCGCGGAGGTCATGCACCGGCTTGGCGCGGGTGCGGCGATCATCCCGGCGGCGCCGCATGCGCTACGTTCCGGCGACTCGCACCATCGCTACCGCCCGTCGAGCGACCTGCTCTTCCTCACCGGCTTTTGTGAACCGGAGGCCGTGTGCGTGCTCGCGCCCCAACACGCGGAGCACCCATTCGTGCTGTTCGTGCGGCCGCGCGATCCCGAGCGCGAGGTGTGGGATGGCCCGCGCGCCGGCGTCGAGGGCGCACGCGAGATTTTCGGCGCCGACGCCGCATTCCCGATCGGCGAGCTCGACACGCGGCTGCCTTCGTTCCTGCGCGGCGCGGAGGAGCTTCACGTCGCGCTCGGTCAGGACGAAGACTTCGATCGCCGTGTGCTGCGGGCGGCGCGGGCGGCGCGCGTCGCGGAGCGCAAGGGGATTTCCGCGCCGCGCCGCTTCGGCGATCTCGCGCTGCTGCTCGGTGAGATGCGCCTGCGCAAGTCCGAGCGAGAGATTCTGCGGCTGCGCGCGGCCGCGAGCGCGACGCGCGACGCGCACCTCGAGGCGATGCGGGCGGCGCGCCCGGGCGTGCTCGAGTACGAGATCGAGGCGCTGCTGCTCGCGGCCTTCCGCCGGCACGGCGGCGAACCGGGCTACACGCCGATCGTCGCGGCGGGCGCGAACGCGACGGTGCTGCACTACGTCGCCAACCGCGCGCGCCTGCGCGACGGCGAGCTCCTGCTGATCGACGCCGGCGCCGAGATCGACTGGTACACGGCGGACGTCACGCGCACGTTTCCGGTCGGGCCGGGCTTCTCCGACGCGCAGAAGGCCCTCTACGGCGTCGTGCTCGCGGCACAGCGCGCGGCGATTTTGGCGGTGCGGCCGGGCGCGACGATCGAGAAGATCCACGCGCTCACTGTCGAGACCATCACGCGCGGCATGCTCGACATCGGGCTGCTTTCCGGTGATGCGACGGAGATCATCGAGAAAGAGCTCTACAAGCGCTTCTACATGCACCGCACGTCGCACTGGCTGGGCATGGACGTGCACGACGTCGGTGGCTACTTCGTGCGCGGCCAACCGAGACCGCTGGAGCCGGGTATGGTGCTCACCGTCGAGCCGGGGATCTACGTGCCCGAGCGCGCCGCCGAGGTCGACGCGCGCTTTTGCGGCATCGGCGTGCGCATCGAGGACGACGTGCTCGTGACCGCGGACGGAAACGACGTGCTCACGGGCGACATCCCGAAGGAGATCGCCGACCTCGAGGCGATCTCCGCGGCGCGCGCCTAGGAGCCGCGCAAGCGGTCGAGGACCTTGCGCGCGAGCGCGGAGAGCGCGAGGCGATCGATGGCGCGCGCGCCGGCGAAGCGCACCGACGGGTAGCGCCCGCTCTTGAGACGCCCGCCGCGCCACTCGAAGCGCACCGGCTCGACGCGCAGGCGCAGGTGCGAGAAGGCGTGGCGCACCGGACGCAGCCGCTCGATGGCGACGGCCTCGACGCCAAGATCGAAGCGCAGCGCGCGCTCGGCGACGGCGGCCGGCTCCTCGCCGTCGGCGAGATCGAAGGTGGGAAACTCCCACAAGCCGCCGAGCAGGCCGTGCGGCGGCCGCTTGGCCACCAGCCATTGCGCGCCGCGCTCGACTATGGCGCAGGCGGCGCTCGCCTCGCGCGGCCGGGCGCGCCGGCGCGGGCGCGGCAGCTCGCCTGTGCGCCCCTGCCGCCGCGCCTCGCAGAGCACCGCGAGCGGGCAGATGAGGCAGGTTGGATCGCGCGGCGTGCAGACCGTCGCGCCGAGCTCCATCAGCGCCTGGTTGAAATCGCCCGGGCGATCGGGCGGAACGAGATCGGCGGCGAGCGGCCACAGCAAGGACGGCGTGCCGTCGTGCGCGACCAGCCGCGCCAGCACGCGCGCCGCGTTGCCGTCGAGAACCGGCGCCGCGCGTCCGAACGCGATCGACGCGATGGCGCCAGCGGTGTAGCGGCCGATTCCCGGCAGCGCCCGCAGCGCCGCCTCGTCCTCGGGCAGCTTGCCGCGGTGGTGGTCGACGACCTCGCGCGCCGCCGCGTGCAGGTTGCGCGCGCGCCCGTAGTAGCCCAGGCCCGCCCACGCCTCGAGCACCTCATCGACAGACGCGCGCGCCAGCTTGCGCACCGTCGGGAAGCGCGCGAGGAAGCGCTGGTAGTACGGCACGACGGTCCGCACCTGCGTCTGCTGCAGCATCATCTCGGCGACCCAGATCGCGTAGGGATCGCGCGTCTTGCGCCACGGCAGATCGCGGCGGCCGGAATCGAACCAGGAGAGCAGCGCCGCGCGGACCTTCTCGATCACGCGGGGCTGCGCCGACGGACTACTCGACGCGCTTGATGACGTGGTAGCCGTAGGACGTCTCGACCACGCCGACCTCGTCGACCTGCAGGCGCAGGGAGAGCGCCTTGAACGGCGGCACCAAGCCGGCGTCGGGAGTGGCGGTGTAGGGCGTGCCGGTCTGCGCGCTGCCGGGATCTTCGGAGTGCTTGCGCATGAGCTCCTCGATCGGCGCGCCGCTCTTGAGGTCGCGCAGCACCTCGGCGACGAGCGCCTGCGCGGCCGCTTTGCTGCGGCCCTGCGCGCGCGGATCCATCTGGCCGCGATACGCCGGCGCGAGCTCGGCCCAGCCGAAGAGCACGTGCTTGACCGCGGCGCGTTCGGTGACGGGCGCGCGCGAGAGAACGTCCTTGGACACGACGTCGGGCTGCGGCGTAGGCGCGGGGGCCGCGGCTGCCGGAAGCGGCGTCGCGGCCGACTCCGCGGCTTCGTCTTTGGCGCAGCCCATAGCCGCGGCGAGCAGGACTGCGACGCGGAGCGCGCGGGCAACGGTCGGGGCGGGAAAGCTTGGCATGGAGGCTCCGTTAACACGCGGGCGTGGGCTCTTACAATCCGGGGATTGGGTGGAACTTGCGCGCGCCGGGGATTTGGCCAAAACTCGATGGATCGTGCGTCGGGCTCTTGCTTGCTTCGCCGTGGTCGTCTCCGTCGCTTCCGCACTCCCCGCGGAGGCGAGCGGGCGGGGGCGCAAGCGCGTCGGCCGGCCGGTGCCGACCTTCCGGGCCGACGGCTCGCCCAACGTGCAGTCGCGCTCGGCGCTCGCGATCGATCTCGCCTCCGGCGAGGCGATCTACGCCAAGAGCGCGGACGCGCCGCAGCCCATCGCAAGCCTCTCGAAGCTGGCGGCGGCGCTCGTGGTCGTCGAGAGCGGGCTGCGCCTCGAGGCGACCTCGACGATCACCGACGTCGATCGGATCGTCGCGAAGGGTGGCGCGCGCTCACGGCTTCTGGTTGGACAGACCTACAGCAACGACGATCTCCTCCACGCCGCGCTCCTCGGCTCCGACAACCGCGCGGTCTCGGCGCTCGGCCGGTCCGCGGGCCTTGGCGCCTCCGCGCTCGCGGCGGCCATGACCCGCAAGGCGCGTGACCTCGGCCTGCGCCACACCCGCTTCGAGGACCCGGTGGGCCTCTCGTATGGCAACGTCTCGACGGCGCGCGAGGTGCTCGGCCTGCTGCGGGCGGCGCTGGCACACCCGCTGCTCGCAGCCATTCTGCGCAAGCAGACGCACGTCGCGATGTCCGTGACCCCGCCCCGCGGAGCCGTCCCCTACCGCAACACGAACCAGCTCTTGTTCCGGCCGGGCGTGGCCGCGCTCGGCGGCAAGACCGGCTTCAACGCGCCGGCCGGCTACTGCTTCGTCGGTGCCGTGCGCACGGGGGGCCGCGAGATCGCCGCCGCGTTCCTGGGCGCGCAGGGCGAGCTCACGCGCTTCGCCGACTTTTCTCGGCTGCTCGCTTGGGTCGGAAAGCCCGGCGGCCGCGGCGCTCGTCCCTCCGGACGGGGTGAGGCGCCCTCAACTGTGACGGCGACGACGGTTCGCTAGAGCTTGCGGTAGACACCGACGGCGGAACCGAGGATTCGCACGCGATCGAGATCGCGCCGCTTGACCACGATCGGCTGCATCGCCGGGTTGGCGGGAACCAGCTTCAGCGTATCGCCCTCGGGCCGGTAGCGCTTGACCGTCGCTTCGTCGTCGATGAGCGCGACCACGATGTCGCCCGGATCGGCCGCCTCCTGGCGGCGCACGAACAGCATGTCGCCGTCGAAGATGCCGTCGCCGATCATGCTGTCGCCGCGGACGCGCAGGGCGAAAAGCTCGCCGACCGCCCGCCCGCCGAGGAGCCGCGGATCCACCTTCACGGTCTCGGCGCCGCTCTCAACCGCCAGGATCGGCTGTCCCGCCGCGACGCGCCCGAACAGCGGTATTTCGCGCATGCCATCCCCGTTCGCGCTCCCGCCGTGAGCGGCGCCCGCCGCGGCGATCGGCCGCAGCGCGCGCGACTTCATGCCGCCGCGCGCAAGGTGCCCCTTCTTCTCGAGCGCCCGCAGGTGATCGTTGACGCCATTGGTCGAACGAATGCCAAAATGCCGCCCGATCTCGCGCAGCGTCGGCGGGTAGCCGTTCTGCAGCGAATACGAGCGGATGTAGTCGAGAATCGCCTGCTGCCGGTCGGTGAGGACGTCGATCATGGACGACACCTGAACATACTTTTAGCTATCTGAACACCTGTCTCATGTCAAACTTCGTAGTCCATGGCCGAAACGGTGCGCGCTCTCCTGCTCATCGCCTTGGGCGCGGTTACGCCCGACGGCTTCGAGGACGCGCTGCGCCGCGCATGGCGGGCCGGTGATGCGGTCGCGCTGCAGCGCGCCGCCGATGCGGCGGGGCTGGGCGGGCTGGCGCGGCTCGCCGAGGGCACGCGCGCCGATCGCCTCGCGGCGCTGGCGGCGGCGGGCCTGCGCGACGACGGACTGCTCCTCATCGACGCGATCGCGAACCTCGCGGGCTCGCGAGACCAGGACACCGCGCGCGCCGCGGCGCGGACCGCACGGCGGCTGCTCGGCGCGGCGACACGCGACGCGCTCGAGGCGCTCGACCTGCCGCGCGACGCGCTCGAGGGCGCCGCGGCGCGGCTGCTCGCCGTGTGTGGCCGGCGCGACGCGCCCTCCGCCGCGCGCATCGACGCGCTCTTTGCGCTCGCCGCCTTCGACCGCCTCTCCGGGCAGGTCGTCGCGCTGCCGTGTGCGACTTTGGCGTCGATCGATCCCGACGCGACGTTTCGCCTCGCCGCGGTGGTCGTGCGGTCGGCCGGCGGCGCCGAGGTGCGCGCCGATCTGGCCCGCGCGCTCGCCGTCGATCCCGACGCCGAGGTCGCGGCGCAGGCCGCGCTCGCGCTCTGCCGCCTGGACGCGATCGACCGCGACGCGCCGCGCGTCGCCGAGTTGCAAAGGGCCGATCTCCCACCGCCGCTGGCCGCCGACCTCCGCTCCTGCCTACGCGGCAAGAGCCGACGCTGACGCACGCGTCCCGTCGGACGGGGTGAATCACGCTCAGGGCTCGGCGGCGTCCGCCGATGGCAAGGCGAGCTCGTGCGGCAGGTACTCGCGCGCGGCGCGCAGGTACGCGAGCGGCGAGTAGGCGAGGAAGTTCGACACGCGCCCCGTGTAGACGCAGGCGTAATCCTCGACCTGCTCGCCGAATTTCGAGTTCTCGTGGCCCTCCTTGAAGAGCGGCCCCCACCACGGGTGGAACTGGCGATCGATCAAGGCCTCGAGCTGCTCGACGCGCGCAAGAGTGTCGCGCAACTCGGCCCGCAGCCGGTCGAGCTTTTCCTTTTCGCCGCGCTTGGCCGCATCGAGCGCGCGCGACGGAGGCGACTTCTCGGCTCGTCCCTCCGGGCCGGGCGAGGCGCCAGGTCCCGCCGGACGGGGTGAGGCACCCGCGCGCTGCAGCCCCTTGAGCCTTCCTTGGTGGAAGCTCACGTCGGCGTCGAGGCGCGCCCGCCGGCGGTCGAGCTCCTCGAGCATGGCCCCGCGCTCACGCATCGCGTCGATCTGCCGGATCTCGCCCTCGAGCTCCTGCACGATCAGCGCCGTGCGCCACGCGCTCGCGCGCTTCGAGCGCAGCATGTCGCCGTAGATGTGATCGCCGACGTAAAGGATGCGGTCGCCGCACACGCCCGCGTACTCCTCGAAATCGACCAGGTTGCCGCCCTGATACACGTGGCCGCGCACGAAGCTGCTGGCTTCGCCGAGCGCGTGGCCCGCCTCGTCGATCGCGACGAACGGCGTGCGGTCGGTGAAGAAGCGCGGTTTTTGCGACGCGACGATCACGATGTCGAAGTAGTGGCGCCAGCTCGGATAGCCGAGCGGCGAAGAGCCGCCCAGAAGATGCGTCATGAGCGCGTCGGTGTAGTGCCACTCCGAGTTGGTGAGCAGGAATAGTCGCCGGCCCGCCGAGCGGAACTTGTGCAGCGTCGCGGGCAGCTCCGGATCGCGCTCGATGAACGTCGCGACCGCCTGCTTGATGAGCCCCTTCATCGAGTCGTCGCGGTGCGCCTCGTCGATGCACTCGCGGATGTCGTCCCACAGCCGCTCGTATCCCGGCGCGCTCCCCATGGCAGCGACACGTTCGTCCCTCCAGTCGACCAGGCGCGCGTAGATCGCGCCCTCGGGCAGCGCGAACAGGCTGTCGACCCAGGCGTAGCGTGGCGGGCGCACGCGGATGTTGCCGGTGCGGTAGAGCGCGTGGCGGCGCTCCTTGGACAGCGGGCGGCGTCCGTGCAGCACGCGTCCCACATGGCCGTGGCGATCCATCTTGAAGAGGTTGCCCTGCTCCTTGTCGACGCACAGGCCGCGGATCGTGAAGAACGGGTCGTAGTCGATCCGCAGAATCTCGGGTGGGTAGCCTTTCCTGTCGACGAGCTTGGCGAGCGTCGCCTCGATCGACAAGCGGTGGATCGCCTCCTCGCGGTAGACCGCCAGCGTCCAGTCCATGTCGAAGCCGATGAGATCGATCTTGTCGAGGCGCAGGGTGCGATTGACGAAGATGCGCCGCTCGCGCGGGATGTCGCCCGTCGGCGCGAGGATTGTCGACGGCGCTGCGGCCACTTCGAGCGGAGACACCACGAAAGTCTGTCCTTTGATAGGGTAGCCCCGCGCATGCGGACGTTCAACGCCACGCCGGCGGCGGCCGCGCGCGTCCTTCGCGTCGTCGCCGCCGCGTCGCTCGTCGTGGTTGTGGCGGCAGGCGCGTGCGGCGGCGGAGGATGGCCACGGGCCGTCGACGTGCGCGCCTTTCCCGACTCGACGAGCGCGCCGACGATCGCGTCGATTGCCGACATCGGCGCCGGACGCGTGCTCGACTACGGGCCACTGCCGATCGAGGGCGGCGGCCCCGACGGCGTCGCCGCCATCGGCGAGATGCTGCTGGTGCGCGGCGAGGACTTCTCGCGCCAGCCGACGGTGAGCATCGCGGGCCTGCCGGCGCCGATCGAGGCGTTCACCAGCGACGGAAGCCTGGTCGTGCGCGTGCCGGCGGGCGCGCCCGCGGGCGAGCGGGCCGTCGACGTGCGCAATGCCGGCGGCCACGCGCGCGCGACCGTGCGCGTGCGTCGTTACGCGCTGGTCGCTCACGCCGGCGGAGGGCGCGTGCACGCCCTCGCGCTGGAGGCCGACGGTCCGCGCATCGTCGGCGAGCCGATCGCCGTCGCCGGCGCCGCACGCGTGGGCTTCGCGCCCGATGGATCGGTCGGCTACGCCATCGGAGGCGACGGCACGCTCGTCGCCGTCGACATGGGCGCCAGCGGCGGGCCGCGCGCGATCGTGCGGCGCGCCCTCGGCGTCGATCGCGTGGTCGATTTCGACGTCGCGGCGCGAGCGCGGCGGGCGGTCGTGCTCGCACCCGACCGTTTCGTGCTGGTCGATCTGCGCCACCCGCGCGATCCGGCGCGCTTCGCCCCTGAAGCGCTGCCGGCGGATCTCGCCGCCGCGGGCGCGGTCGCCGCGGCGCTCGACGCCGACGGAACGCGCCTCGCCGTCGTGACCGCGGGCGGCAACCGCGTGACGATCTTCGACCTTCACGATCCCGCGAGCCCGACGGTCGCGCGCACGATTTCGCTCCTGCCCGACACGACGCTGCCGGCGCTCTGCGCCGCCCGCTTCGATCGCGACGGCCGCCTCTGGCTCGCCGCCGGCGACAGCCCGCGCAGCCTCGACGCCGGCCGGCAGGACGCGCGCCTCCTCCGTCTCGACATCGGCGCCAAGGATGGCGAGCCGCGCATCGACGCGACGACCATCGCCGGCGGAGGCGCGCCCGCCGCGATCGCGCTTCCGCGCGCACGCGCCGTCGCCAGCGGCTCGGCGATCGGCGACGCGCGCGATCGCGTCGCCCTCGCGCTGCACGCGCCCGGCGCTATCGAGCGCGCGCTGCCGAGCGGAGCGCTGTTGCGCGTCGAGCCCGGAGGGGCGCTCACGCTGGCCGAAGGTCCGCTCGCCCTGGGCGCGATCGACACGACGGATGCCGGGAACGTCGTGGTGGCCGCGGCCGCGCGCGGCGCGAGCTTCGGCCTGCTCTGGGCGCGCGTCGATCCGCCCGCGAGCGGCTTCGTCGTGCTCGAGGCCGCGAGCGGCGACGACCTGAAGCCGCCTTACAGCGTCGGCGGCGCGGCCACGCAGCCATGACGCTCGACGTGCGCGCGCTCCCGCTGGTGGCGATTCTCGCGGCTCCGCTCCTCGGTGAGAGCGCGCCCATTCTCCACGAGTACGTGCCGCCCGAAGGCGCGCGGGCCGGCGACGCGGATGGCGCGATCGGCGACGAGGCGGGCGACGGGCTGCTCCCCGGGGACGGCGAGCCGGTGCTCGAGGCCGGCGCCATCGCGCCGCTGCGCCCCGACCGGCGCACGACGCGCGACGGGCTGCTCGCCTACCACGAACCGTTCTCCCCGTCGGTGGCGCCATTGAAGCGGGGCGAGGCGCGCGACGCCGTGCGCGCGGACTACGCCATCGTCGTGGGCGATCCGCGGCTGCGGCGCGTCGCGCCGGAGCCGGGCGACCGGGCGGGCGAAACCTTCACCGCATCGTTGCTGGTCCTCTTCGAGCCGGGACGCGCCGTGCCGATCCCGTCGGTGGCTCCCGCCGCGCGCCTGCTCGCGATCGCCTCCGAGCCGCAATCCGACGTCGAGCTTCTGCGCGACGGCGCCGACAACGAATTCCTCCGCGCGACCGCGCGTGGTCCGCACCGCGTGACGCTGCGCCTGGACGCGCCGGCCTCCTACTTCACGGCCCTCGTCTACCCCGGATTGACGGCGGAGGACGTGCCCAAGGCACTCCGCCCATCGCTGCCACCGGGCACGCGCGAGGCGGCCGCCGTCGTGCTCGAGCGCCTCGGCGTGCATGCGACCGATCCGCTCGACCGCACGCTCGCGCGCCTGGTCGGCGCCTTCCGCGCCTTCGAGCCCGGGCCCCTCGACGAGCCGACGGGCGACGCGTATCTCGACATCGCCCTCGGTGGCCGCGGCGTGTGCCGCCACCGCGCTTTCGCCTTCGTCGTCACGGTGCAGGCGCTCGGCCTGCCGGCGCGCTACGTCGACAACGAGGCCCATGCGTTCGCCGAGGTGTGGCTTCCGCGCTCCGGGTGGGCGCGCATCGATCTCGGCGGCGACGCCTTGCGCCTCGTGATCATGAACGCGTCGCAAAAGGAGCTTCATCGCACAGGGCCCGATCCGTTCCCGCAGCCGCTCGGCTTTTCCGAAGGCATCAGCCGCCCGCGCGGCGGCGTCGACGGCGCGCCTCTCGACGCGACGGCGCCGCGGCCGGCGCGCATGGACGATCGGCCGTTGCCGCGCGTGGGGAGCGCCCGGGCGGAGCCGCACGCCGAGATGCCGGCGCTTCCCTCCGTCACGCTCCACGTCGACGTGATGGAGACCAGCGGCGTGCGCGGCCAGCCGGTCGTCGTCGAAGGCGGCGCCGACGCGCCGGGCGCGCGCGTCGACGTGTGGCTCAGCCCCGACGGCGAGCGCCGCGGCCTGCTCGTCGGCTCGACTTTCCCCGACGGCTCGGGCCGGTTCCGCCTCGCGGCCACCGTCCCGCGCGACGCGCCGGTCGGCCGCTACCAGCTTGTCGTGACCACGCCGGGCGACGACGCGCACGGGCCGGCGCGGGCCGAATAGGCTAGGGTTTGCCGGTCAGCGATGAAGATCGCGCTCGCGCAGATCGATCCTCTGATCGGCGATTTCGACGGCAACGTCGATCGCATGCTGCGCGTCGCCGAGGACGCGAGAGCGCGCGGCGCCGAGCTCGTTTGCTTCCCGGAGCTGGCGATCTGTGGCTACCCGCCGCGCGATCTGCTCGAGCGGGCGGGCTTCGTCGCGCAAAACCTCGCCGCGCTCGAGCGCTTCGCCGCGCGCGCGCCGATCGCCGCCGTCGCCGGCTTCGTCGATCGCAACCGCGAGCCCGTCGGCAAGCGCCTCCACAACGCCGCCGCCGCGATCGACGGCGGGCGCATCGTGTCGATCCACCACAAGGCGCTGCTCCCCACCTACGACGTCTTCGACGAGCACCGCCACTTCGAGCCCGCGACCGCGCTGCGCCTCGCGAGCATCCGCGGCCGCCGCGTCGCCGTGACCATCTGCGAGGATGCCTGGAACGATCCCGAGTTCTGGCCCGAGCGGCTCTACCCGCGCGACCCGGTCGCGGAGCTCTGCGCGGCCGGCGCCGAGTTCGTAGTCAACATCTCGGCCAGCCCCTTCACGCTGGACAAGCGCGCGCTGCGGCCGCGCATGCTCGCCGCGCACGCGCGCAAGCACGGACGCCCGCTCGTGTTCGTCAACCAGATCGGCGGCCAGGACGATCTGGTCTTCGACGGCCACAGCCTCGCAATCGACTCGCACGGCGAGACGATCGCGCGCGGCGCCGAGTTCGAGGAGGATCTCGTGCTGGTCGATCTCGACGCGCCCGGCGGGCCCCGCGGCGACGTCCACCCGATCGCCGGCGACGACGTCGACGCTGCGCTGCGTGCGCTCGTGCTCGGCACGCGCGACTACGCCGCGAAGTGTGGCTTTCGCGGCGTCGTGCTCGGCTTGTCGGGCGGCATCGACTCGTCGCTCGTCGCCTGCGTCGCCGCGCGCGCTATCGGCGCCGACCGCGTGCTCGGCGTGGCCATGCCGACGCGCTACTCGTCGGAGGGTTCGCTGCGCGACGCCGAGGCGCTCGCGAGGAACCTCGGCATCGACTTTCGCGTCATCCCGATCGACCCGCTGTTCGAAGGCTTCCTCCGCACGCTCGCGCCCACCTTCGCGGGCCTCTCTCCCGACGTCACCGAGGAGAACCTGCAGGCGCGTATCCGCGGCACCGTGCTGATGGCGCTCTCGAACAAGCTTTCGCGCCTGCTGCTCACCACCGGCAACAAGTCCGAGCTCGGCGTCGGCTACTGCACGCTCTACGGCGACATGTGCGGCGGCCTCGCCGTGATCAGCGACGTCCCTAAGACGCTCGTCTACCGCATCGCCGAGCAGGTGAACCGCGAGCGCGCCGTCATCCCGCCCGAGGTCTTCACCAAGGCCCCGTCCGCCGAGCTGCGCGCGAACCAGACCGATCAGGACACGCTGCCGCCCTACGACGTGCTCGACCCAATCCTCGAAGCGCACATCGAGCGCGGGCTCGACCGAGACGCGCTGATCGAGGCCGGCTTCGACCCGCGCATCGCCGCCGACACCGTCGCCCGCGCCGCCCGCGGCGAGTACAAGCGCCGCCAGGCTCCGCCCGGCCTCAAGATCACCAGCAAGGCCTTCGGCTACGGCCGCCGCTTCCCGATTGCCCACCGCT
>JBBTFH010000102.1:7874-13190 GCA_038041915.1 Myxococcota bacterium | reverse complement strand
GCCTGCGGCGGATCGTGCGCGCTCGCCAACGCGCCCGGCGCCGCGTGCGACGGCGCCGACACCGACTTGTGCGCCGACGACTCCTACGGCTGCGACGGGCTCAACGCGACCGCGTGTTCGCTCGGCGCGAACAACGGTGATGCGTGCGACGGAGCCGACAACGACTGCGACGGGTCGATCGACCAAGGGTTCGCCGTCGGCACGCCCTGTTCGGTCGGGATCGGTGGCTGCGCAAGCGAGGGGACGATGGTGTGCGCGGACGGAAGCACGACGGCGTGCACAGCCACGCCGGGGACTCCGGCGCCGGAGACCTGCAACGGCATCGATGACGACTGCAATGGCGCGACGGACGACGTCGCCGGCGGCTGCAAAGGCGAAGGCGAAGGCGAAGCCGAGGCGGAAGCCGAAGCCGAAGCCGAGGCGGAAGCCGAAGCCGAAGCCGAGGCGGAGGCCGAAGGCGAGCGCAGCGGCGACGAGGACGCGAAGCCGTCAGCCTCGTGCGGCTGTGCGCTCGGCGCGAAGGCAGCGCCCCGACCAAGCGCGCTGCTCGCGCTCTTCGCGCTTCTCTCGATCGCGGCCGCTCACCGACGAGTGGGGCGCGACCGTGAGCGTTCGCCCAGGAACTCGACCAGCACTTCGGAGGGCGGCCGCGACGTGTCGACGAGCCGGTACTCGATGTCGGTCGACGCGCACGCCGACCGCGCCGCCTCCAGGAACGCGCCGAGCACGCGCAGGTAGGACGCGCGCAGCGCCCGCGGATCGCACAGCACCTCTCGATCGTCCTCCATCCCGCAAAACAGCGTCGGCTCGTCGAAGGGCAGCCCAAGCTCATCGGCGTCGAGCAGGTGCAACACCACGACGTCGTGCCGCTGCGCGCGCAGCCGCTTGAGCCCGTCGAGCGCGCCGTCGCGGAAATCGAGCAGGTCCGACAGCAGCACGATCACGCTGCGGCGGTGCGCGCGCTCCGCGATCGCGCTCGCGGCCGCGTGCAGGTCGGTGGCGCCCTGGGCGCGCAGCGACTCGAGCGCGGTCACAACCTGCGAGAGCTGGCCTCCGTGCGAGCGCGGCGGCAGGTAGAGCGGCGGGCCACCAGGCTGGTCGCGAAACGCGAACAGCCCCACGCGATCCTGCTGGCGCAAAAGGACGTGCGCGAGCGCCGCCGCGAGCACCGACGCGTACTCGAGCTTGGACAGCCCGCGGCCGCGATAGCCCATCGACGCCGACGCGTCGACGCACAGGTACGCGCGCAGATCCGTCTCGTCCTCATAGCGCTTGACGTAGTAGCGATCGACCCGCCCGAACGCCTTCCAGTCGATGTGCCGGAGCTCGTCGCCCGGCGCGTACTCCTTGTGCTCGGAGAACTCGACCGATTGCCCGCGGTGCGGGCTGCGGTGCATCCCCGCGAGCGTGCCCTCGACGACGGCGCGCGCGCGCAGATCCAGGCCACGCAGCTTCGCCAGCTCGGCGGGATCGAGCAGCAGCTCGGTGGGCTCGATCAGCCGTCCGTCCAATTTGTCATGAGGGCCGCACGCTGGCGAGCAGGGCGTCGATGACGTCGGTCGTGCGCACGCCTTCGGACTCGGCGCGAAAGCCGAGCACGAGGCGGTGCTGGAGCACGGGGCGCACCAGATCGCGCACGTCGTCGATCGAAACGGCGTAGCGGCCCTCGAGGATCGCCTTGGCCTTGCCGGCGAGCACGAGGTGCTGCGAGGCGCGCGGACCGGCGCCCCACTGCACGTACGCTCGCACGGCGTCGGGCGCGCTCGCCTCGCGCGGGCGGGACGCGCGGACGATCTCGACGGCGTGGCGCACCACGTGGTCGGCGGCGGGCACGCGCATGACCAGATCGCAGAGCGCGAGAATTCGCTCGGGCGCGAGGATCCTGCGCAGCTTTGCCATCGGGCCGCTGGTCGTCTGCGCCACGATCGCGACCTCGTCGGCGGCGCTGGGATAGCCGACGTCGATCTGGAACATGAAGCGATCGAGCTGCGCCTCGGGCAGCGGGTAGGTGCCCTCGTGCTCGATCGGGTTCTGCGTGGCGAAGACCAGGAACGGCAGCGCGAGCGGATAGGTCGAGCCGCCCGCGGTCACGCGCAACTCCTGCATCGACTGGAGCAGCGCCGCCTGCGTCTTGGGCGGCGCGCGGTTGATCTCGTCGGCGAGCACGAGGTTGGCGAAGATCGGCCCGCGGATAAAGCGGAAAGAGCGCTTGCCGGTGGTGTGATCCTCTTCGAGCACGTCGGTGCCGGTGATGTCCGACGGCATGAGGTCGGGCGTGAACTGGATGCGGCTGTGCGAGAGATCGAGCACCTCGGCGAGCGTCGACACCAGAAGCGTCTTGGCGAGCCCCGGCACGCCGACCAGCAGCGCGTGTCCGCGCGCGAACAGCGAGACCAGCAGCCGATCGATCACGGCGCGCTGGCCGACGATGCGCTTCTCGACCTCGGCGAGAATCTCCTGGCGCGCGCGCGCGATCTCGGAAACCGCCTCGACGTCGGGATCGGAAAACCGACACCCCTCCGGGTGGGCCGAGGGAGCCTGGGCGGCGTCAAGCGGCGGCGTCACGCGAGAGAACATGCCACAGCGACGGAGGCGGCGCTACGGACCTACGGCAGGGCCCCCCGGAGCACCGGCGCGCGCGACCGCCGGAATGACCGCGCGAGGCCCGCTGGGCGTGGCGCCTCGGGAGCCATGCTAAAATTTCAATTCCAAATGGACGTCGTCTGCGAAAGTTGCCAGACCGAGTACGAGTTCGACGACGCGCAGGTCGGCGAGGCCGGCGTCACCGTCAAGTGCACGAACTGCAATTACCTCTTCCGCGTGGCTCGGCAGAAGGCAGAGGCGACGACCGCGCCCGCGCCGTCGACCCCATCGCCGGGCACGACGTGGATGCTGCGCACGGCCGGCGGCGACATCTACCGCATCGGAGAGCTGACGACGCTGCAGCAGTGGATCGTCGAGCGCAAGGTCACGCGCCAGGACGAGCTCTCGCGTGACGGCCGGTCGTGGAAGCCGCTCGCCGAGATGGCCGAGTTGGCGTCGTTCTTCGAGGGGGTCGAGCGCGCGGTTTCGCTGGAGTCGGAGCAGCAGGTGCGCCCGCAGGCGCCGACCGGCTGGGAGATGCGACCGGTCGATCGGCCGTCGATGTCGTCGGGGCCGCGGCGGCGCACGACCTCCAGCCACGCCGCCGACAGTTGGCCCGGTTCCGGAGACGAGCTGAGCCTGGTGGTGCCGCGCCGCGGCGTGCCGCGCTGGCTGCTCCTGGCGATCGGCGGCGCTGTCGGCGCATTTGTAGTCGTATTCGCGGCGGTGCGGCTGCTGCCGCGCTTGCTCGCGGACGGGCCGAGCAGGGAATACGCGGCCGCGCGCGCGGCGCTGCTTCGTGACGTCGACGAGGCGCTGATCGAGGCCGAGCGCGGCTTCAAGGCGCTCGAGGACGGTGGCGAACGCGGCCTGGCGCTCGCCGGGTTGTCGGCCGTTCGCGCCACGCGGGCGCAGGCGTGGCAAGACGACGCGCGGGCCGCCGAGCGCCACGGCAAGCGTGAGATCGCCGCTGAGCTTCGCCGCCAGGCGCAGCCGCTCGCCGAAGAAGCCAAGGAGCTGGCGGCGCGTGCGCTCGCCGCCGATGCGCAGGGCGCCGACGCCAACCGGGCGATGGCCGATGCGCTGCGGCTGCTCGGCGCGTCTCCGGCCGAGGTCGAAGCGCGGCTGCTCGCCACGCGCACCGTCTCTCCCGAGGATCCGCTCGCGCTCTACGTCGAGGGCGCGCTGCGGATGGACCAGGGCAAGAACGTGCTCGCGCGCGCGCTGCTCGAAGAGGCCGCGCGGCGCTTCGAGGCGGCCTCGCGCCAGCCGCTGCTGCGCGCCGAATATCGGCTGGCGCTGGTCGAGATGGGCGACGGCAATCGCGAGGCGGCGCGGGGACACCTCGAGCGCGTGCTCGCCGCCGACGCCGAGCACGATCGCGCGCGCACGCTGATGGAGGAGGTGGCCTCGGCCGCGGAAGCGCCCAAGGCGCCGGTCGCCGCGCCACCGCCCGTCCCCGTCGCGGAGCCGCCGGAGCCGGCAGTCGTCACGCCCGCGCCGCCCGAGCCGACCGAGCCGCCGACGCCCGCGCCCGCGGCGCAGGCTCGCGAACCTTCCGCGCCGCCGACCAAGACCGCCGCGAGCTATCTCAAGCTCGTGCGCGAGGGCGACCGCCTGAGCGAGTCGGGGCGGAGCGCGCTCGCCGTGAAGTCGTACCGCCTCGCGCTCGCGAGCAGGCCCGACGGCGTCGAGGCGCTCACCGGGCTCGGCTACTTCTTCATGGACTCGGAGAAGTACGGCGCCGCCATCATGCAGTTTCGCCAGGCGCTCTCGAGCGACGCCGCCTATGGCGACGCGCTGATCGGCATCGCCGAGGCCTACAAGATGCAAAGCGACTTCGCGCAGGCGCTCGGCTACTACCGGCGCTACCTCTCGAGCAATCCGTCGGGTCCCAAGGCCGGCATGGCGAAGCAGAACATCCGCGACCTCGAGTCGAAGGCGCCCAAGGAGCCCGAGGCCGCGCCGCCCGAGCCCACCACGCCTGCCGCCGATGAGGCGCCGCCGGCGCCGTAGCGTCTACGCGCGTCGCAGTCGCAGCGAGTTTCCCACCACCGTGACGGACGAGAAGGCCATCGCGAAGGCGGCGGCCATCGGCGCGAGGTGGCCGCCGAGACCGGCGGCGGCGACGGCCATCGCGACGCCGTTGTAGCCGAAGGCCCAGAAGAGGTTCTGGCGGATCACGCGGCGCGCGGCGCGCGCGACCAGGATCGCGCCCACGATCGTCGTGAGTCCGCCGCGCATGAGCGTGACGGGCGCGGCCTCGAGTGCGATGTCCGAGCCGGTGCCGAGCGCCATGCCGACGTCGGCCGCGGCGAGCGCCGGAGCGTCGTTCACGCCGTCGCCGACCATCGCGACGACGCGGCCGGGGCCACGCAGGCGCGCGATGAGCGCGGCCTTGCCCGCCGGGTCTACCTCGGCGTGAAACTCGCTTATGCCGACCTCGCGCGCGACGCTCTCGACGGAGGCGTAGCGATCGCCCGACGCGATCACGAGCGAGAGACCGCCGGCGGAAAGCGCGCGCACGAACTCGGCCGCGCCCTTTCGGGGTGGGTCGCCGAGGACGAACGCGCCCGCGTAGGCCCCGTCGATCTCGACGTGCGCCACGGCCCCGGTCTCCGTCGGCTCTGCCGCCGGCGCGCTGGCGACGAGCGATCGCGCGCCGATCACGACGCGGCGGCCGTCGACGGTCGCGACCACGCCGTAGCCGGGCCGCGCCTCGAACGAGTCGGC
>JBBTFH010000102.1:0-7774 GCA_038041915.1 Myxococcota bacterium | reverse complement strand
GCCTCGGGCACACGATCGACCGCGGCGGAGGCGGAGGCACAGGCATAGGCATAGATCGCGCGCCCGACCGGGTGCTCCGACCGCGCCTCTGCCGCCGCGACGAGCGCCAGCAGGTCGCGCGGTCCGACGCCCGTCGGCGGCGCGATCAACGCCACCACCTCCGGCTTGCCGTAGGTCAGCGTACCCGTCTTGTCCAGGACCACGTGCGTGACCGCGGCGAGGCGCTCGAGCGCGAGCGCGTCGCGCACCAGCACGCCCTTTTCGGCCGCGCGGCCGATCGCGACCAGGATTGCCGTCGGCGTGGCGAGGCCGAGCGCGCACGGGCAGGCCACCGCGAGCACGGCGACCGCCGGCAAGAGCGCCGCGGCGGCATCGCGGCCTGCGGCGAGGTGCGCGACGAAAGCGCCGGCGGCGACGAGCAGCACGGCAGGAACGAACACCGCCGAGACACGATCGGCGAGGCGCTGCGCCGAGGCGTGCGAGGACTGTGCGTCGGCGACGAGCTTGGCGATGCGCGCGAGCGTCGTGTCGTCGCCGGCGCGCTCGCAGGCGACGTCGAGCGAGCCGTGCAGGTTCACCGTGCCGGCAAAAACGCGCGCGCCCGGCGTCTTCTCGACGGGGATCGGCTCGCCGGTCAGCATCGACTCGTCGACGCTGCCGGCGCCTTTGCGGACGACGCCATCGACCGGCAGCCGCTCGCCGGGCCGCACGCGCACGAGCTCGCCGGGGCGCACCCGCGCGATCGGAACGTCCCGTTCGGCGCCGCCTTCGACCAGGTGCGCGATTTCCGGACGCAGGCCGAGCAGCCGGCCGAGCGCGTCCTGCGTGCGTCCCTTCGCCCGATCCTCGAGGTGGCGGCCGAGCAGCGCGAAGGCGACGATGACCGCGGACGTCTCGAAAAAGCGCTCATGACGGCCCGTGACGAGCGTGAAGACGCTGAAGCCAAACGCCGCGAGCGCGCCAAGCGCGATCAGCGTCTCCATGTTCGCGGTCGCTCGGCGGGCGCGAGCCGCCGCGACGCGCAGGATGCGCGACCCCGCGCCGAAGACGACCGCCGCCGCGAGCGCGGCTTCGATCCAACCGCCGCCGGGGAACGGCGGCAGCACCATCGCGATCGCGACCAGCGGCAACGTGAGCATCCACGCGACCATCAACCGGCGCGGACGCGCCACCACGGCGGGTGCTGGCGCTTCCGCGGTCGCCTCGACGTGCACACGGGCGGCGTACCCGGCGCGGGCGACCGCCTCCTTCACCGCCTCGGCCGGGCCATCGAATTCGACGCGCGCGGTCTTCGTCGCGAGGTTCACGGAAACCGCCCGCACCCCGGCCACGCCGCGGATCGCGCTCTCGACGCGCCCCACGCACGACGCGCAGGTCATCCCCTCGACCTCGAACGTCACGCGCCGTGCCGCCGCCTCCCGGCTCGGACTCGGCCCTACGGAAGAAGTCTCTGCCATGGCAGAGAAGTAGTTCAGCCGACGACGCGCGACAAGCGCGGCCACGCGCCCGAGGTGGACCCGCTCCAAACCCACGGATGACGGCGGACGCCCCGTGCTATCGTTGAGTGGGAGATCGGCACTATGAGCGACATCCTCGCGCGGATCACATCGAACCCCGAGCAGTGCGGCGGGCGCCCGTGCGTGCGCGGGATGCGCATCCGTGTGAGCGACGTGCTCGACCTCCTGGCCTCCGGTCTGACAGCGCATCAAGTTCTGGAAGAGTTGCCGGACCTCCAGCCCGAAGACATCGCCGCCTGCCTGCGCTTCGCCAGCCGTCGGCTCGATCATCCCATCCTCGCGGCGTGAAGCTCTGGACCGACGCGCAGCTCTCGCCGGCGCCTGATCGGCGACCGTGGTCCTCGACCGCTACCTCCTCCGCATGGCCGCCCCGCGCGTGGCGGCCGTGCTCGCGCTCGGCGTGCTGGTCGCGACTGGGGCGGACGTCGCCGAGCAAGGCGCGCGCGTCACCGCCGACGCCGGCGGCTGGGCGCTCGCCGCCTCGTTCTACGCGCTGCGCGTCCCGCTCGTCGCCGTCGAGATTCTCCCGCTCGCGTGCCTGGTCGGCGCCGCGTGGACGCTCGCGGCGCTGCGAGCGCGCGGCGAGCTCGACGCGCTGCGCACCGCCGGCGCGGGCCTTGCGCGGCTCGCGCGCCCGTTCGCGCTGCTCGGCGCGATCGCCGCCGCCGGCGTCAGTGTGACGAGCGAGATCGTCGTGCCGCGCGCCGAGCGCCGCGCCTCGTCCATCGCCCGCTCGATCGTCGGCCTGCCCGCGCCCGAGCGCGCCGACGCGGCGATCGCCGGCGACGTCGTTACCTTCGGCGACGGAACGGCGTTTCGCCTGCGCCGCGGGATGATTCCCGAGCGCCTCGCGGAGCGCCGCACGCCGCCGCGCCTGCCCCTTCTGCGCCCCGAAGCCGCGCCGCGGGCCGAGCTCGCCGCCGCGATCACCGCGCTCGGCAGAGCCGGCCACGAGACCGCCTACGAGCGCACGATCCTGGTCGCGCGTCCCGCGCTCGCCGGCGCCTGCCTTCTCGCGCCACTGGTCGGCCTGCTGGTCGGATTCCGTCTTGCGCGCTTCGCTCTTCCCGCCGCGCTCGCCGCCTCCGTTGCATGGGCGGCGCTTTGCGTATTCTTCGCCGCGCTCGGTGGCGCGGGCGCGATTCCGCCCGTCGCTGCCGCCTGGGCGCCCCACGCCTTGGTGCTCTTGATTTCGCTCGGAGCGCAAGCTATGGGTCGCCCATGTCGACGAAAAACTATGAAGTCCGTGACCTAGGCTTGGCCGACGCCGGACGACTTCGCCTCGAGTGGGCGGAGTCGCGCATGCCGGTGCTGATGGCGCTGCGCGAGAAGTTTCGCCAGGAGCGGCCGCTCGCGGGCGCGCGCATCGCCGGGTGCCTGCACGTCACCAAGGAGACGGGCGTGCTCGTGCGCACGCTGCGCGCCGCCGGCGCCGACGTTTCGTGGTCGGGCTGCAACCCGCTCTCGACGCAGGACGACATCGCCGCCGCGCTCGCCGCCGAGGGCACGTCGATCTACGCGTGGCACGGCCTCACGCGCGACCAGTTCTACGCCTGCATCGACAAGACGCTCGCGTTCAAGCCCAACCTCACGCTCGACGACGGCGCCGACCTCATCTTCACGCTGCACGCCAAGCGCCAGGACGCTCTAGGCGAGGTCATCGGCGGCACCGAGGAGACGACCACCGGCGTGCACCGCCTGCGCGCGATGGCCGCCGACGGCAAGCTCCGCTACCCCGTCATCGCCGTCAACGACGCCGAGACCAAGTGGGACTTCGACAACGTCTTCGGCACCGGCCAGTCGTCGATCGACGGCATTCTGCGCGCGACCAGCGTGCTGCTCGCCGGCAAGACCTTCGTCGTCGCCGGCTTCGGCCACTGCGGGCGCGGCGTCGCGCTGCGCGCGCGCGGCATGGGCGCGCACGTGCTCGTGACCGAGATCAGCCCGACGGCGGCGCTCAAGGCCTGCCTCGAGGGCTTCCCGGTCGCGACGATGGACGAGGCGGCGCGGCGCGGCGACATCTTCATCACCGCGACCGGCATGAAGGACATCCTGGTCGGGCGTCACTTCGACGCGATGAAGGACGGCGCGATCGTGTGCAACACCGGCCACTACGACTGCGAAATAAACCTCGGCGACCTCGAGGGACGCGCCAAGGGCAAGCGCGAGATCCGCGCCAACAACGAGGAGTACGTGCTCAAGGACGGGCGGCGCATCTACGTGCTCGCCCAGGGGCGCCTGGTGAACCTCGCCGCCGCCGAGGGCCATCCGTCCGAGGTCATGGACATGTCGTTCGCCAACCAGTTCCTCGCGATGCTGCGCCTGTGGAAGGAGGGCAAGTCGATGAAGCCCGCCGTCTACGAGCTCTCCAAGGAGCAGGACCAGGACGTCGCGCGCGTGAAGCTCGAGACGATGGGCCTGCGCATCGACGCGCTCACCGAAGATCAGAAGAAGTACGCCACCGACTACAGCGCCGGGACGTAGCCCCTACCGCGCGCCGACGTCCGGGCGTGCGACCGGACGACCGCCGCGCGGGCGGTACGAGACGCCGTTGCCGCTCTTGGCGGCCTCGCGCAGCAACTCGGCGCGGTCGGCGCGCTCCCACGTGAACTCGGGCTCGCTGCGGCCGAAGTGCCCGTACGCCGCCGTCTGCCGGTAGATCGGGCGCAGCAGATCGAGCTCGCGGATGAGCGCGCCCGGGCGGCAGTCGAAGTGCTCGCGCACGAGCGCGGCGAGCTTCTCGTCGCTCACCGTGCCGGTGCCGAAGCTGTTGATCATGATCGACACCGGCTCGGCCACGCCGATGGCGTACGCGAGCTGCACCTCGGCGCGGCGCGCGAGGCCCGCGGCCACCAGGTTCTTCGCGATGTAGCGCGCGTAGTAGCTGGCCGAGCGATCGACCTTGGACGGGTCCTTGCCCGAGAACGCGCCGCCGCCGTGGCGGCCCATGCCGCCGTAGGTGTCGACGATGATCTTGCGGCCGGTCAGGCCCGAGTCGCCCTGCGGCCCGCCGACGACGAAGCGCCCCGTCGGGTTCACGTAGAGCTTGGTCTTGCCGGAGAGGAGATTCTTGGGCACGACCGCGCGGATGACCTCTTCGATCACCGCCTCGCGCAGATCCTTGTACTTCACGTCGGGCGCGTGCTGCGCCGAGATGACGACGGTCTCGACCGCCACGGGACGATCGTCGACGTAACGCACGCTGACCTGGCTCTTGCCGTCGGGGCGCAGGAACGGCAGCGTGCCCTTCTTGCGCAGCGCCGCGAGCTTGCGGCAGAGCGCGTGCGCGAGCGTGATCGGCAGCGGCATCAGCTCCTTGGTCTCGTCGCACGCGTAGCCGAACATCATCCCCTGATCGCCGGCGCCTTGCTCGCCCTTGCCGTACGCGCCGCGGCCGTCGACGCCCTGCGCGATGTCGGGCGACTGCTGCTCGATCGCGGTCAAGATGCCGCAGGTCTGCCAGTCGAAGCCCATCGCCGAGTCGTCGTAGCCGATCTCGCGCACGGTCTTGCGCACGATCGCCGGCATGTCGACGTAGGTCGTGGTGGTGATCTCGCCGGCGACCAGGACGAAGCCGGTCTTGACGAGCGTCTCGCAGGCGACGCGGCAGGCGGGGTCGCTGCCGATGATCGCGTCGAGGACCGCGTCCGAAACCTGGTCGCAGATCTTGTCGGGGTGGCCCTCGGTGACGGACTCGGAGGTGAAGAGGTGCTCGCTCATGGTGTCTCCTTTGTTGCCTGAGGATACGTCGTAATTCTCGCGGGGAAAGCCGCGGCACTATACAAACGGGCGCATGCGAGTCAAGGATGGTAGCCTTTTTGCCTACATCGGCGTACGCGAAAGGAGGCATGCCATGGTGACTCGCGCGACGTTCCTGGCGTTGATCGTGGCTTCTTCGACTGCTTCCGCGGCTCCCCCGTCGATCCTGGGCGGAAAGATGCTCGGCTCCGGAACGGCTCACCACATCGGACTCGGCTCGCCGAGCCTGTCCTACGAGTGGTGGCAGGGCGGCGCGCGCCGCGACTGGGGCATCGGCGGCGAGCTCGTCTACGGCGAGTGGTCGGGCGCGTTTTCCAAGACGGATGTCGGGATCGCCGCAAACCTCCCGATGCGCTTCCCGCTGTCACACCGGGGCATCTGGGACATCGCGCTCAAGCTCGCGCCCGGCGTGATGTTCGGCGACTGTTGCGGCGGGCGGCGCGAGAAGGACCGCGTGGTCTTCGGCGTTCGTGCCGAAGGCGGCGTGCTCGTCGGCGCCAGCCTGGCCAAGCAGGTCAACCTCGTGACCGGCGGCAGCTTTCCGGTCACGTTTTTCGCCATGGAGGACGGCCCGGAATACGTCGTGATCCCACTCTACGGCCGCATCGGCGTGGAGGTGATGCCGGCGCGGCCGGTCAACGTGTGGCTGCTCATCGAGATGGGCCCGGCTATAGCGATCGGCGATTTCGGCGCCGAAATAGACCCCGGCTTCCGCGCCTGGCTGGGCGCCACGGTCTGGTAAAAGCGGCGGCGAGGCCATACCCTCGCGGCGTGCTGCGCGTGCTGCGAGCGGGTGCGAGCGACGATGACGCGGCGATTTCGGCGCTCGCGCGGCGCGCCCCGGCGGGCGACGCGGCGGGCGACGCGGCGGTCGAGGCGCGCGTGCGCGAGATCCTGGACGACGTGCGCGCCCGCGGCGACTTTGCCGTGCGCGAGTGGACCTTGCGCATCGAGGGGCGGCGGCTGGAGCGCTTCGAGGTCGACCTGGGCGGCGGCGACGACACCACGCCGCCGGTCCGCGCGGCGATCGAAGCCGCCGCGACGCGCATCCGCGCCTTCCATCAACGCGAGGCCAGCGCGTACACGTCCTTCGAGATCGACCAGGGCGGCGTACGCGTGGGGCTGCGCGTCGCGCCGCTCGCGCGCGTCGGCGTCTACGTCCCCGGCGGCAAGGCGCGTTATCCGTCGACGGTGCTGATGGCGGCGATCCCGGCGCGCGTCGCCGGCGTACCCGACGTGGTCGTGGTCACGCCATCGCCGTCGCCCGAGGTGCTCTTCGCCGCGCGCGTGGCGGGCGTTTCGCGCGTGCTCGCGCTGGGCGGCGCGCAGGCGATCGGCGCGCTCGCCTACGGCACCGCGAGCGTGCCGCGCGTCGACACGATCGTCGGGCCGGGCAACGCGTGGGTCACCTGCGCCAAGCGGCTGGTCGCCTTTGAGGTCGGCATCGACTTTCTCGCCGGGCCGACCGAGGTGCTGGTGATAGCGGACGACGCGGCCGACGCGCGGCTGATCGCGGCCGACCTGCTGGCGCAGGCCGAGCACGACGAGGCGGCGCGGCCGATCCTGGTCACGCCGTCGGCCGAGCTCGCCGCGCGCGTCGCCGCCGAGGTCGAGCGCCAGCTCGCCGATTTGCCGCGCCGCGCGATCGCGCGCGTCGCCGTCGACGGCGGCGCCGCGATCGTGGTCGAGACGATCGACGACGCGGTCGCGCTCGCGAACAGCATCGCGCCGGAGCACGTGGAGGTGCACGCGCGCGACGCGCGCGCCATCGCCGCTCGCATCAGCAAAGCCGGCGCGATCTTCATCGGCGCGTATTCTCCCGAACCGGCGGGCGACTACATGGCCGGGCCGAGCCACGTGCTGCCGACGGGAGGCGCGGCGCGCTACGCGTCGCCGCTCGGCGTTTCGAATTTCCTCAAGCGCACGTCGACGATCGAGTACACGCGCGAAGCGCTGGCCGCGCAGGCGGCCGACATCGGGCGCCTTGCCGAAGTCGAGGGCCTTTCCGCGCACGCGCGCGCGGTCGCCGCGCGAATGACCTGAGAGCGAAAAGAGAGGGGAAGCAAACCCATGACGTGGAAAAACCTGATCCGCGACGAGCTGCGCGAGCTGTCCGCGTACGGAGCGCCGCGGCCCGACGTCGCGGTCAAGCTCGACGCCAACGAGAGCCCATTTGCGCTGCCGGACGAGGTCGCCGCCGAGATGGGACGGTTGCTCGCCGGCGTGCCGATCCACCGCTACCCCGACGCCGGCGCGCCTGCGCTGCGCGCACTCTTCGCGCGGGAGCTCGGCGTCGCGGTCGAGCAGCTCACGCTGGGCAACGGCTCGGACGAGTTCATCACGATGATCGTCTGTGCGCTGGGCAAGCCGCGCCGCGGCGAGTCGCGCGCGCGCGTGGCCTACCCGACACCGAGCTTCTCAATGTTCCGCGTGGGCGTGATCGCGGGCGGCGCGGTGCCGCTCGAGATCCCGCTGAAGGATGACTTCACGCTCGACCC
>JBBTFH010000101.1:0-4029 GCA_038041915.1 Myxococcota bacterium | reverse complement strand
AGGTCGAGGCGTCGAAGTTCACCGAGGTCGGCTACGTCGGCCGCGACGTCGAGTCGATGGTGCGCGACCTCGTGCGCGTCTCCGTCGCGCTGGTGCAGGAGGAGGAGTCCGCGCGCGTGCGCGAGCGGGCGCGCGCGTACGCCGAGGAGCGCGTCGCCGAGCTGCTGCTCGGCGGCGGCCCGCCGGAGGGCGCGGCCGAGGCCAAGACCGCGCAGCGACAGAAGATCGTCGCGCAGATCCGCGCCGGCGGCTACGACGACCGCACGATCGAGGTCGACGCGGCCGACCGCGTCATGCCGGTGTTCGAAAACTTCAGCCCGCAGGGCATGGAGGAGGTGGTCGTCAACATCGGCGACATGTTCGGAGGCGCCTTCCCGAAGCGCACGCGCAAGCGCCGGGTGCGCGTGCCCGAGGCGATCGAGATCTTCACGGCCGAGGAGCTCGCCAAGCTGGTCGACAGCGAAAACGTCACGAAGGAGGCGATTCTGCGCGCCGAGCAGAACGGCATCATCTTCATCGACGAGATCGACAAGATCGCCGGGCGCGAGCGTGGCGGCGGTCCCGACGTCTCGCGCGAGGGCGTGCAGCGCGATCTGCTGCCGGTCATCGAAGGGACGACCGTCAACACCAAGTACGGGCCGGTGAAGACCGACCACGTCCTGTTCGTCGCCGCCGGCGCCTTCCACGTCGCGAAGCCCTCGGACCTGATCCCCGAATTGCAGGGGCGCTTCCCCATCCGCGTCGAGCTCGATCCACTCGGGCGCGACGACCTCCTGCGCATCTTGCGCGAGCCCGAGAACGCGCTGCCGCGCCAGTACGCCGCGCTGCTCGCCACCGAGGGCGTGGAGCTGCGCTTCGCCGACGAGGCGCTCGACGAGCTCGCCACGCTCGCCACCGAGGTCAACAGCCGCACCGAGAACATCGGCGCGCGCCGCCTGCACACGATTCTCGAGCGCCTGCTCGAGGAGCTCTCCTTCGAGGCGTCCGAAATCGGCCCGCGCGAGATCGTCATCACGCGCGAATACGTGCGCGAGCGGCTGGCCGAGATCATCAAGGACCAGGATCTCTCGCGCTACATCCTGTAGCGCGCGCACCTCGCCAGCGGGAGTCGTCGGCGGCCACGTTGCCTGTGATACCTTGCGCCGCGCAGTGCCCTCCCATTCGTTGCGGCTCTGGGAAACGACTCGGGCTGGAGCCCTCGATGAGATCGAGTCCGCCCACGTCGCGGTCGGTGGTTCAGCCCGCGGCCGGCGCCACGCGACGCAGCAGATCAACCAAGCCTACGCCATGCTGGTCTCCTCACACTTCCAGGGCTTCTGCCGGGATCTGCATTCGGAGGCCGTGGACTGCCTGGTGAACGCGGCCATGCCGCCTGCCGTGAAGAACGTCCTCCGCGCGCGCCTCACCGCCGACCGGAAGCTCGACAAGGGCAACCCCAACCCGGGCAATCTCGGGTCCGACTTCGGGCGGCTTGGGCTTGCCTTCTGGGACAAAGTCCGCGCGGCGGACCGACGAAGCGTCCGACGACAGGATCTCCTTGAGGAGTTGAACGAGTGGCGCAACGCAATCGCACATCAGGATTTCCCCGCGAAGCTGGCAGTCCTACATCTCTCACGGGTGAGGGGGTTCCGCTCGGCATGCACCGGCCTCGCACGGACGTTCGACCGAGTGCTGCGTCGGTGCATCGCCGCGATGGTCGGCGCGCCGCCTTGGTGATAGGATTACCTTGATGCCGCACGCTCGCGCAGCGACGAAGAAGCCAAGCCTCCCGGTCGGCAAGGAGGTACGAATTCGCATGGGCACCGGTGACGTCAAGGCCACCGTGGTCGAGGATCGTGGCGCTATCGGCGTCGGAGGCCGGCATCTGGTCCGCGTGCGCGTCGAGATTGGCGAAGAGCAGCAGGAGTTCGAGCTTCCGGCCGACGAGGTGACTGCGACCGCATAGGGAGCGGAGCCGCCGCGACGCTCGGCTCCGCCGATCCGCGGCCGTCACGTCCACGCTGCCGCACCGCCGTCGTCGTTGACGATTGCGGCCAAGCTTTGCGAGACTGCGTGACTCGTGCGCGATCTCATCGACAAGGCCAAGGTCCTCCTCGAGTCGCTCCCCTACATCCAGGCGTTCCAGGGGCGCGTGTTCGTCATCAAGTACGGCGGCCACGCCTTCGACGACGCGACCTTCCGCGCGAGCTTCGCGCGCGACGTGCTCGTGCTCCGGCTCGTCGGCATCAAACCGGTGATCGTGCATGGCGGCGGCCCGCAGATCGGCGAGGTGCTGGCGCAGATGGGCATGGAGTCGCGCTTCGTCGCCGGACTGCGCGTCACCGACGACCGCACGATGGACGTCGTCGAGATGGTGCTCGGCGGCCTCATCAACAAGGAGATCGTTCGTCTCATCCATCAGGCGGGCGGCCGCGCGGTCGGGCTCTCCGGCAAGGACGGCCAGCTCGTGTTGGCGCGCCGCCTCCCGCCGCAGCGCGTGCGCGGCGCCGACGGACACGAGGAGCTCGTCGACCTCGGCCGCGTCGGCGACGCCGTCGACATCAACCCCGAGGTGGTGCTGCGCCTGCTCGAAGCCAACTTCATCCCCGTGATCGCGCCGGTCGGCGTCGACGGAGAGGGAATGACGCTCAACCTCAACGGCGACACGATGGCCGGCAAGCTCGCCTCCGCGCTGCACGCCGAGAAGCTCGTGCTGATGACCGACGTGCAGGGCGTGAAGGGTCCCGAGGGTGAGTTCCTCTCGACGCTCGACGCGACCAGCGCCGAGAGGCTGATCGAGCGCGGCGTCATCAACGGCGGCATGGTGCCGAAGGTCCGCTGCGGCATCGACGCGCTCGCGGAGGGTGTGCGCAAGGTGCACATCCTCGACGGGCGGCTCGAGCACGCCATCCTGCTCGAGATCTTCACCGATCGCGGCGTCGGCACCGAGATCGTGCGCGGCGCGCCCGGCGGGCGGTAGCGTCGTGTCGCGGTCGGACCCACTCATCGCGACCGCGCGCCGCGTCCTCACGCAGAACTACCGCCAGCAGCCGGTCGTCATGTCGCGAGGCGTCGGCTGCCGCCTCTACGACGTCGACGATCGGGAATTTCTCGACATGACCGCCGGCCTCGCCGTGTGCGTCCTCGGCCACGCGCACCCGGCGCTCGCCGCCGCGATCGCCGCGCAAGCCGGGCGCCTGCTGCACACATCGAACCTCTACTACATCGAGGCGCAGATCCGCCTCGCCGAGGCGCTGGTCGCGCGCGGCTTTCCCGGCCGCGTCTTCTTCTGCAACTCGGGCGCCGAGGCCAACGAGGCGGCGCTCAAGCTCGCGCGCCGCCACGCGCAGGTGATTCGCGGCGAGCCCGAGCGCCTCGAGATCGTCGCATTCGAGCGCTCGTTCCACGGCCGCACCGTCGGCGCCCTCTCGGTCACCGGACAGGCGAAGTACCGCGAGGGCTTCGGCCCGCTGTGGGGGCCGGTGCGCTTCCTGCCCTTCGGCGACCTGGCCGCCGCGCGCGCCGCGATCGGCCCGCGCACCTGCGCGGTAATCCTCGAGGTCATCCAGGCGGAGGGCGGCATCCACGCGGCGCCCGAGGGCTTTCTCGCCGGCCTGCGCGACGCCGCCACCCAGGTGGGCGCGCTCTTGATCGTCGACGAGGTGCAGACCGGCATGGGGCGCACCGGCCGCTTCTGGGCGCACGCCTTCGAGGGCGCGCGGCCCGACGTCGTCACCATCGCCAAGGGCCTCGCCGGCGGCGTTCCGATCGGCGCGATGATCGCGAGCGAGGAGGTCGCGGAGGCGTTTTCGCCGGGCGTCCACGCCTCGACGTTCGGCGGCAACCCGTTCGCCTGCGCCGCCGCGCTCGCCGTGCTCGAGACGATCGACGCCGAAGGCCTGGTCGCGCGGGCCGCCGAGACGGGCGCCCATCTACGCGACGGTCTCGATCGCATCGCCCGCCGCCGCGCGATTTGCCGCGAGGTGCGAGGTCGCGGCCTCCTGCTCGGGCTCGCGCTCGACCGCGAGGCGATGCCCGTGGTCGAGCGCT
>JBBTFH010000100.1:0-6082 GCA_038041915.1 Myxococcota bacterium | reverse complement strand
CGCCGGACGCGATTCCGCCTTTGGCGATCGGGGACGCGGTGCCGACGGCGACGAGCGAGGGGGAGGAGGTCGTGTTCATCGGAGTGGCGAGCGATCCGGGGACCGGGCTTCCGACCTACGCGTGGGACTTCGGGGACGGCGCGACTTCGAGCGCTCTGGACGCTTCGCACGTGTACGCGGACAACGGAGCGTACGTGGTGACGCTGACGCTCTCGAGCGAGGGCGGGGTGTCGACGGACACGATGTCGGTGGCGGTGGAGAACGTGGCGCCGGAGCTTTCGGTGGGGCCGGACCTGACGGTGGCGGAGGGCGAGGAACCGCCGTTCATGGCGTCGGTGGTGGACCCGGGGACGGCGGACACGCACGTCTACGACTGGGAGTTCGGCGACGGAGCGGTGGGCGTGGGAGAGACGCCGGCGCACGCGTACGGAGACGACGGGGTGTACCTGGTGTCGGTATACGTGGCGGACGACGACGGCGGGAGCGACGCGGGCGAGTTGGAGGTGATGGTGGAGAACGTGCCGCCGGTGGTGGAGTCGGAGCCGCCGACGGATGCGGTGGAGGGAGAGGGCTACGGCTACGAGGTGGCGTTCTACGACGCGGGCTGGGAAGACACGCACACCTGCGTCTTGGCGGAGGCGCCGTCGGGGATGACGATCACGGAGGACTGCTTCGTGTCGTGGACGCCGTCGTACACGGAGGCGCTGGGAGCGACGACGGAGGTGACGGTGGTGGTGACCGACGACGACGGCGGCGAGGTTTCGCAGAGCTGGACGATTACGATCGCGTTCGTGGACGAGGACAACGATGGGCTGGCGGACGAGTGGGAGGTGGCCAACTTCGGGAACACGACGTCCAATGACGCGGACGACGACCCGGACGCGGACGGGGTGGCGAACCTGGAAGAGTTTCTCGGCAACACCAACCCGGTCGGCTACGACGGGCCGAGCGCGCCGATCCTGCTTGCGCCGGCGGACGGGGCGGAGGTGGCGGTGGCGACGCTGGTGGTGGTCAACGCGACGGACCCGCAGGAAGACGCGCTGAGTTACGCGTTCGAGCTGTACGGGGACGAGGCGCTGCTGGCGCTGGTGGCGACGGTGACGGAGTGGCCGGAGGGAGGGGGCGGGACGACGACGTGGACGCCGAGCGTGGTTCTGTCGGAGGACGTGAGGTACTGCTGGCGCGTGCGGGCGGCGGACGCGCACGTGTCGGGACCGTGGAGCGTGGTGCGGTGCTTCCTGCTCAACACGCTGAACAACGCGCCGTCGGCGCCCGGGATCTCGTCGCCGGCGGTGGGCGGGCAGGCGATGTCGCTGATGCCGGCGCTTTCGGTGACCAACGCGATGGACCCGGACGACGAGACGCTCACGTACACGTTCGAGGTGTACGGAGACGTCGAGCTGACGGATGTGGTGACGATGGCGACGGAGGTGGAGCAGGGAGAAGGGACGACGGCATGGACGGTGGGCGTGGCGCTGGTGGAAGACGTGTTCTATTGGTGGCGCGTGCGGGCGAAGGATCCGCAGGAGCGCAGTGGGCCGTGGAGCTCGACGGGGCTGTTCTTCGTTTCGAGCGTCAACAGCCTGCCGGGGACGCCGACGATGGTGTATCCGCAGAACGGGGCGGTGGTGGAGACGCTGGAGGTGGTGTTCACGATCGTGGTGGCACAGGACCCGGATCTGGATCCGCTGGGCTACGAGTTCGAGGTGGACACGGCGGAGACGTTCGACGGGGCGGCGCTGCAGACCGGACTGGTGGCGGCGACGGTGGGGGGAGAGACGCGCGCGTGGAGAGTGCCCGCGGGGCTGGAGGAGGACACGGCGTACGCGTGGCGTGTGCGTGCGAACGACGGGATGGCGACGAGCGACTGGGTGACCGCGCGGTTCGTGGTGTCGACGGAGAACAACCCGCCGACAGTGCCGGTCTTGCAGAACCCGTCGGACGCGGGAGAGGCGACGGAGTTGCACCCGACACTGTCGTGGGTGGCGTCGGTGGACCCGGAGGCTGACGTGGTGAGCTACGACGTGGAGGTGACGGACGCGAGCGGTGCGGTGGTGGGGACGGCGAACGGGGTGGAGGGGACGACCACGGTCGTGGGGGCGGACCTCACGGACGGGACGACGTATCGCTGGCACGCGCGGGCGGTGGACGACCGGGGCGCGGCATCGGCGTGGTCGGAGCCCAACGCGTTCAAGGTGAACGTGCCGTCGGGGCTGGAGGGCGTGGGCCTGGCGGGCTCGGGCGGCTGCGACTGCGGCGTGGGCCGCGGGGCGCGCGGCGCGGTCGGCGGCGCGTCGCCGCTCGCTTTCGGACTCCTCGCTCTGATGCTGCTCGCCTCCCGCCGGCGCGCTCCATGATCGCGGCGCTGAGGCGCGAACATCCCGAAATCCCCGATGCCGTCCTGCGCAAGGCCGCGCTGCTATTTTCCGGCGTCCGCTACACCGACGCGCTGGCCGAGGCCGCGGCCGGCGGCGCCGCGCACAACTTCTGGCCCTACAAGCGGCGTGGCGAGGGCGGCGCCACGCGCATTGCCGTGCCGTACCTCTTCGCGCTTCCCGACGGCGGCGTCGCGCGTGTGCGCCTGCGCGAGGACAGCCCGCTTTCCGTTCTTCGCCAGGGCGATGGCTTCGCCGTGATGGAGGGCGAGCGCCCGGTCCTGCCGATCGGCTTCGTGCCGCGACACGCGTGGCAAGCGCGCGCTCAGTCGGACTGGGCGCTCGGCGCGGCGGCCAGCGTCGAGCAGCTTGGCGACATGATCGTCGTCAACGTCGCGCCCGGATGCGAGTACTTCCGCGCCGAGTCGCCCGGCGGCGCTGCAGCGCGCTGCACGTTCTGCGCGTACGGCCGCTTCGACCGGCGTGCGGTCGACCTCGGGCAGGTCCCGGGGCGCACCGCCGTCGAGCCACGCACGCTCGATCGCCTCGCCCAGGTGCTTGCGCTCGCCGCGCCAGAGGCCTCGCACGTCTACGTCACGGGCGGCTCGCTGCTCGATCCCGCGGAGGAGGCGCGACGCTACGTGTCGATCTTGCGCACCGTGCGCGCCGCCGTGGGCGAAGGCGTGCAGGTCACCTGCGGCTCGGGCGCCGTCTCGCCCGCGGCCGCGCGGCGCTACCGCGAGGCCGGCGCCGACTCGGTCTGCTTCAACCTCGAGGTGTGGGATGCGGAGGTTTTCGCCGCCTGCTGCCCGGGCAAAGCGACCTATGTGGGACGCGAAAAGTGGATCGATTGGCTGCACGCGGCCGTCGATGTCTTCGGCCGCGGGCGCGTGGCCTCGGCCTTCGTGTTCGGGCTCGAGCTTCGGCCGCCGGCGCCGCCGCGCACGGTCGACCAGGCGCTCGCCAGCGCGCTCGAGGGCGCGCGCGCGCTCATGGACCGCGGCGTCGCGACGCTCTTCTCGCCGCTCTGGCCCGTCGACGGCACGGCCTACCGGCCGGACGACGGCCCGCCGCTCGGCGCCTACCTCCGCCTCGAAGCCGCGCTTGCGGAGGAGCGGACGCGGCGCGGCTTTCCGATGCCGTCGTGGCTGGTTTGTCGCCGCTGCTCGTACATGCTGCTCGAGGTCGACTTCGACCATGCGCGAGGCCTGACGTGCGCGTCGCCGTGCTGACGGTGCTGCTCGCGCCGACGGCCGCAGCGCAGACGCCCGACCTGACGATTCACCCGAGCTTCGACTTCGAGACCTTCTGGCCCACCGCCGATCCGCACGGGATCATCAACGTCGACGGCGCGCGGCCGCTCCAGCTCCTCGACGTCTCGGCCGGCTTGTTCCTGCAGTACGCGCGCGCGCCACTCGGCTTCTGCGCGGATCCGGGCACGGGCGCCTGCGTGCCGACGGACGTCGCCACGATCTCCCATCGCACCACCGCCGACTTCGTGGCGATGTTTGGGCTCGAGCGCGCGGACGTCAGCCTCACGCTTCCCGTCGCGATCGATCAGGAGAGCGACATCGGCGAGCCGAGCGATGACCAGCGGCTCGGCGGCGTCGGCTTCGGCGACGCGCGCATCGGCTGGCGTATCGGCTTCGTCGGCTTCGACGGGCCTTGGGCCGTGGCGCTGGGCGGCATCGCCTCACTGCCGACGGGTCGGAAGGAAGACTTCCTCGGCGACGCCAGCGGCACGATCGAGTCGCGCCTCCTCGCCGACCTGCGCGCCGGGCCCTTCTCCTACGCCGTCAACACCGGCTACCGGTGGCGTGACGAGAGCGTCGGGATGCGTAACCTCTACATCAGCGACGAGTTCGTCTGGCGCGCCGGCGCGAGCTACGCCGTGGTGCGCGAGCGCGCGTCCGTGGCGTTTTCGATTTTCGGCGTGATGGGGCTGAAGGGCGACCCGTCGATCCCCGGCGACGAGCCGGGCGAGGAAGAGCGCCCGGTCGAGGCGCTCGGCGGCGCGCGCGTGGCGCTGCCGCACGGGCTCGTGGCCGAGGCGGGCGGCGGCCCCGGCCTGACGGGAGGCTACGGCACGCCCGCGTGGCGCGTGTTCGCCGGCGTGCGCATGAGCGGTCTCACAGGGGACTTCGACCGCGACGGCGTGCCCGATTCACGCGACGCGTGCCGCGGCCTGGCCGAGGACCGCGACGAGTTCGCGGATCACGACGGCTGCCCGGAGGACGACAACGATACCGACGGGATCGACGACGCCGAGGACGCCTGCCGTGGCGTGGCCGAAGACCGCGACGGCTTCGAGGATGGCGACGGCTGTCCCGAGGACGACGACGATCGTGACAGGATCGCCGACGCGAAGGACGCTTGCCGCGGCGTGGCCGAAGACCGCGACGGGTTCGAGGACGACGACGGCTGTCCCGATCCGGACGACGACGGCGATGGCGTGCTCGACGAGGACGACCAATGCCGCGCCGAGGTCGAGGTCGTCAACGGCTATGAGGACGAGGACGGCTGCCCCGACGCGGGCCCGCCGGTGGCGCTGCCGGAGATCGTCGTCGACATCGCCGAGCTGGTGTACTTCGACTACGGCACGGCGATCGTGCGGCCCGGCAGCGGTCCGCCGCTGGCGCGCGTGGCGGCGATCCTGAAGCGTCATCCGGAGATTCGGAAAATTCGCATCGACGGCTACGCCGACGATTTCGACGACGATCAGAAAAACCTCGAGCTGAGCCGCTTGCGCGCCCACACGGTCTGGCTGCACCTGACCAAGTCCGACGGCATCGAGCCGGAGCGGCTGGAATGGGACGGCTACGGGCGGCCGGAGCCGAAGCGGCGCCACGCCGGCCCGCTCGAGGCGCGCGCGGAGGGCTGGCGCGTGGAGTTCCTGATCGTGGAACGGAACGACGAGCCGTGAGGGGGTGGCTGGGGATGGTCGTGGCGGCTTCTGCCGCCGCGCAGGCGCCCGCCGATGCCATCGTGATCGAGTCGCGGTTCGACTTCGAGCACTTCTGGCCGACGGTCGATCCCAGGGGCGTGCTGAACATCGACGGCGCGCGGCCGCTCCAGCGATGGAACTATTCGCTCGGCTTGTTCCTGCACCACGCTCGGGCGCCGCTCGCGCTGTGCGCACGCCCCGCGGCGGGCGGCGGCTGCACGGCGGAGTTCGCATCGACCGTCACGCACCGGACGGCCGGCGATCTCGCCCTGGCGCTGGGCTTCGGGCGCGGCGACGTGAGCCTGGTCGTGCCGCTGACGTTCGATCAGGGCAGCGACGTGCCGGCGCCCGAGGAGAGCGACACCATCGCCGCCGCGGGCCTGGGCGACCCGCGCCTCGGCGGTCGCGTCGGTCTCTTCGGGCTCGAGCGGACGCTGGCGGTCGCGGCCGGCGCCGTGGCGTCGATCCCCAGCGGCGGCGGTGGGAATTTCGTCGGGGACAACGGCGCGAGTGTCGAACCGCGCGTGCTTGCCGACGTTCGCGCCGGGCCGTTCTTCTACGCCGCCAACCTGGGCTACCGCTGGCGCGCCAAGCCCGTGACCGCGGAGAACCTTTACCTCGGCGACGAGATCGCGTGGGGCCTCGGCGCGCTCTACACCGTCCGTCGCGAGCGGCTCTACGCCGGGCTGTCCGTAGCCGGCGCCGTGGGCGTCGAGGGCTTCCGACCGGCCGTCGTGGGCGCGGTGGCGCCCGCGCGGCTCGA
>JBBTFH010000099.1:0-7487 GCA_038041915.1 Myxococcota bacterium | reverse complement strand
AGCCTCCCTTCGGCGACCAGGTGGCAGGCGGCGAACTGCTCGCCGCGCGTGGGGCGCAGCGCCGGCGGCTCCTCGCGGCAGCGCGGCTCGGCGTGCGCGCAGCGCGGGTGGAAGGCGCAGCCCGGCGGCGGCCGCGCGGGACTGGGCACGTCGCCGCCGAGCGGCACGTGCGGGCGCGCGCGTTCGGCGATCGGATCCGGCGCCGGCGCCGACGCGAGCAGCGCCTTGGTGTAGGGGTGGCGCGGCTCGCGGTAGAGCGCTTGGCTCTCGCCGCTCTCGACGATCTTGCCGAGGTACATCACGGCGACGCGATGCGAGAGGTGGCGCACGACCGCGAGGTCGTGCGCGATGAACAGGTACGCCACGCCGAGCTCGCGCTGGAGTTGGGCGAGCAGGTTCAAGATCTGCGCCTGCACGCTCACGTCGAGCGCGCTGACCGGCTCGTCGCAGACGATGAAGTCGGGCGACGAGGCGAGCGCGCGCGCGATGCCGATGCGCTGGCGCTGGCCGCCCGAGAACTCGTGCGGGTAGCGGCGGATCATCCGGCGCGAGAGGCCCACCCGATCCATCAGCTCCTGGACGCGGAGCGTAGTCGCGTCGCGGCCGAGGGCGAGCGCGTGCGTGCGGATCGGCTCGGCGATGATGTCTCCGATGGTCATGCGTGGATCGAGCGAGGCGTACGGATCCTGAAAGACGATTTGCATACGTCGCCGCAACGCGCGCAGCTTCTCGCGACCGAGCGTCGCGAGGTCGACGCCGTCGAAGCGGACGGCGCCGGCGGTCGGCGGGGCGAGGCGCAGGACGGCCCGGCCGGTGGTCGTCTTGCCGCAGCCCGACTCGCCGACCAGCCCGAGCGTCTCGCCGCGGTTCAGCGTGAAGGACACGCCGTCGACCGCGCGCACGAGCCCGCGCGCCCCGCCCAGGAAGCCGCCGCCGAAAGGGAAGTGGACCTTCAGATCGGTGACTTCGAGCAGCGGCGCGGCCGACTTGCCGAGCTCGCTCACGCGACCGCCTCGACGTGGCACGAGACGGTGTGTCCTTCGCCGACGGTGCGCGCCGGCGGGTACAGGGCGCGGCAGGCGTCGACGGCGAAGGAGCAGCGCGGCTGGAAGGGACAGCCGGCCGGGACGCGGCCGGGCGCCGGCGGTGCGCCGGGGATCGACCAGAGCGGCTCGCCACGCGTCGCGTCAATGCGCGGGCGCGAACGCAGCAAGCCGAGCGTGTAGGGGTGGCGCGGCCGCACGAACACGTCCTCGGCGGGGCCGCTCTCGATGACACGGCCGGCGTACATGACGGCGACGCGGTCGGCCATGCCGGCGACGACGCCGAGGTCGTGCGTGATCAGCACGATGGCCATGCCGAGCCTTTGCTGCAGCTCGCGCAGCAGCGCCAGCACTTGCGCCTGGATGGTCACGTCGAGCGCGGTCGTCGGCTCGTCGGCTATCAGCACCTCCGGAGCGCACGCGAGCGCCATCGCGATCATCGCGCGCTGCCGCATGCCGCCCGAGAACTGGTGCGGGTACTCGCGCGCGCGACGCTCGGGATCGGGCACCTTGACCAGGCGCAGCAGCTCGATCGCGCGCGCTTCGGCCTCGCGCCGCGGCGTCGCGAGATGCGTCTCGAGCACCTCGGCGATTTGCCGGCCGATGCGCATGTACGGGTTGAGCGAGGTCATCGGGTCCTGGAAGATCATCGCGATCTTGCGCCCCCGCACGCGGCGGAGCGCTTCGGCGTCGGCGCGCAGGAGGTCGGCGCCGCCGAGCACGGCCGAGCCGCCGGCGATCCGGCCGGGAGGGCAGGGCACGAGGCCCAGGATCGACATGAAGGTGACGGACTTGCCGCTGCCCGACTCGCCGACGACACCGAGCGTCTCGCCCTTTTCCACGTCGAGCGACACGCCGTCGACGGCCTTGACCAGTCCGTCCTCGGTGGTGAAGTGCACCGCGAGGTCACGGATGGCGAGCAGCGGCTCTTTCATGGCAGGAGGCGCAGGAACTCGGCGACGGACAGGATGCGCACGCCGGCCAGCCGCATCTTCTCGACGAGCACAACGTCGCGTTTAAGATCGTCGTCGCGCGTGACGACGACCTCGGCGCCGCCTCGCACGGCGGCCTCGAGGATTGCGTCGTCCTTCGGGTCGCGGCAGCCAAACCTCTCGCCTGTGGTGGGGAGCACCTGCGCCCGCGTAGCGATCAAGGAGACGAACGCCTCGATCTGCGCGTCGGTGTGGCCGGTGCGGCGCCGCAGTCGGTCACGCGCAAGGACGTCACGGATCTCGCGGAGAACAGCCTCGGGCAGCACAACGAGGAAGTCACCGCGTGCGAACGCATCGGCGACCGCGGCTGGCGCTCCGTCGTTCGTGAGCGCCGCGGAGACCCAGACATTCGTGTCGACGACGGCGCGGATCAACCGCGCCCGAGACGCTCCGCCCGGACTTCCTCCGCGGCGCGGCCGATCTCGCCCTCGATCTCGTCAAGCGGAAGAGTCCGCGCTCCTCGACGCAACTCGTGAAGGAGCGTCCGCCAGCGCTCGTCCCAATCCGCCGGAACGACGGTCACCGTGAACGTCCCACCCTCGGGAAGGTCGACCTGCTCGAGCGGTCGAAACACGCCGTTCTCGTAGCGGGCCTTGAGGCTGTGCGTCATGGCGAAGAAATCATACGTCGACACGCGCCGCCGCGCCACGGTGCGTCGCTTGTCGCGCCCGACTGCACCGGCCCCTCATCTCTATACGTTCCGCATCTTGGGGTCGAGCGCGTCGCGCAGGCCGTCGCCGACGAAGTTCAGGCAGAAGAGCAGCGCGGCCATCGCGATGGCCGGGAAGAGCAGCGTCCACGGGTAGACGACCATCGCGTTGGCGCCGTCGTTGATGAGGCCGCCGAGCGAAGGGCGCGGCGCCTGCACGCCGAGTCCGAGGAAGGAGAGGAACGCCTCCTGCAGGATCACCGACGGGACGGTGAGCGTGAAGTAGACGATCATGGTCCCGAGCGTGTTCGGGATCAGGTGCCGGAGCACGATCGTGAACGGCCGAACGCCGGTCGCGCGCGCCGCTTCGACGAACTCCTTCTCCTTGAGCGACAGCACCTGCCCGCGCACGATCCGCGCCGCCGTCAGCCACTGCACCGCGCCGAGCGCGACGAACAGCAGCACGAGGCTGCGCCCGACGATCGCGACCAGCAGGATGACCAGGAACATGTAGGGGAGGCTGTAGATGATGTCGACGACGCGCATCATGAAGTTGTCGACGCGGCCGCCGGCGTACGCGCTGACCGCGCCGTAGAGCGTGCCGATGGCGAGGCTCACGCCCGCGGCGAGCAACCCGACCAGAAGCGAGATCTGGCCGCCGAAAAGGATGCGCGTCAGCAGATCGCGCCCCTGGTGATCCGTGCCGAGCCAGTGCGCCCCGCTCGGGCCGCGCGCGCCGTACGCGAGGTCCTGCTGCTCGAACCCGTACGGCGACAGCAGCGGCCCGACGAAGCACAGCGCGACGAAGCTCACGATCACCCACGCCGACACCGACGCGAGCCGATTCTTGCGCAGCCGCCGCCAAGCGTCCTGCCAGAGCGAGACGCCCTCGACGAGATCGTCTTCGGTTCTTTCGACTTCGCTCATGTGTAGCGAATCCTCGGATCGAGCAGCCCGTACACGATGTCGACGACGAGGTTACACAGCAGGAGGAACGTCGAGTACACGAGCACGATCCCCATGACGAGGAAGTAGTCGCGGTTAATAGCCGCGGTGACGAAGTAGGGTCCCATCCCCGGCGTCGCGAAGATCATCTCGACGACGACCGAGCCGGTGAGCAGGTGCGCGAGCATCGGCCCGAGGAACGTCACGACCGGCATCAGCCCGCCGCGCAGCATGTGGCGCACCAGCACGACCCGCCCCGGCAACCCCTTGGCGCGCGCCGTGCGGACGAAGTCCTGCCGGATGACCTCGAGCATGCCGCCGCGCGTGAGCCGCGCCAGGTAGGCGGCGTACACGGTGCCGAGCGTGATGCCCGGTAGGATGACGTGGCGCACCGCTCCCCAGCCGCCCGGCGGCAGCCAGTAGAAGGTCAGCGCGAAGACCAGGATGAGCAGGGGGCCGAGCACGAAGCTCGGCAGCGAGATGCCGATGATCGCGAGCGACATGGCGGTGTAGTCAAGCGGCGTGTTCTGCTTGAGCGCGCCGATGACGCCGGCGGAGATGCCCACGAGCATCGACCACAGCAGCGCGACCAGACCGAGCACCAACGTCACCGGAAAGCCCATCGCGACGATCTCGTTCACCGAGTACTGCGGGTACTTGATGGTGGGCCCGAGATCGAAGTGGAGCGCCAGGCCCCGCAGGTAGTGGGTGTACTGCCGCCAGATCGGCTGATCGAGGTGATAGCGCTTGTCGAGCTGCGCGCGCACTTCGGCCGACACCGCCTTCTCCGACGCGAAGGGATTCCCCGGTGCGAGCCGCACGACGTAGAACGACAAGGTGAGGATGACGAACAGGACCGGCACGAGGCCGAGCAGTCGCCTGGCGACGAAACGCGCCATCACTCGATCCACATCGCGCGCCACGGATGCTTGTCCATGAGGTTGGGCCAGATGCCCTTCACGTACGGCTTCACCAGGTAGCTCCGCGTGTAGACGTAGAGCGGGATGATCGGGAGCACGTCGAGCATCGCGCGCTCGGCGTCGCGGAAACGGGCGTAGCGGGCCCGCGGATCGAGCTGCGCGTTGCCGGCGTCGAGCAGCGACTTGAAGGCGGGGTCCTTCCAGTTGGAGTGGTTGTTGCCGGAATCCGGGCTGAAGATTTCGAGGAACGTGTAGGGATCGGCGTAGTCGCCGACCCAGCCCATGCGCGCCATTTGGAACTCCATCGTCTCGAGGCGCTTCACGTACACCTGCCATTCTTGGTTTTCTATGGCGACGTCGATGCCGAGCTCGCGCTTCCACATTTGCTGGATGGTCTCGGCGATCAGCTTGTGCCCTTCGGACGTGTTGTACACGAGCGTGAAGCCGGGAAAGCCGCGGCCGTCGGGGAAGCCCGCCTCGCCCAGCAGCGCGCGCGCGCGTTTCGGGTCGTACGGATCGCCGTCGGGCGGCTCGTAGCCGGCCAGCCCCGGCGGCGTGATCGTCGTCGCCGGGATCTCGCCGCCGCGCTTCACGTAATCGCAGAGCGCCTGCTTGTCGATGGCCATGTTGAGCGCGCGGCGCACGCGCGGGTCGTCGAGCGGCTTCTGCTTGGTGTTGATCCAGTAGAAGTAGACCGACAGGTACGGCGCGTGGACGTAGTCGCGCTTGGTGCGGAGCAGCGACATCAACTCCGACGGGAGCGACGTGTTCTCGCCGATGTAGTCTATTTCGCCCGCCTTGTAGAGGTTGAGCGTCGTGGCATAGCTCTCGACCTCGTAGGAGACGACGCGCTTCATGCGCACGTTCGCGGCGTCCCAATAGTGCGGGCTCTTCTCGAAGATCATGCGGTGGCGGAACTGCCACTCGACGAAGCGGTACGGCCCGTTGGTGACGATGTTCTCGGGCAGCGTCCATCGCTCCGGGCGGCTCGTACCGTCGAAGCGCTCGACCACCCAGCGCGGCACCGGCCACATCGTGTAGAGGTGCGTGATGAGTGGGATGAAGAACGGGATCGGATCCTGCAAGTCGACGCGCAGCGTGTGGTCGTCCATGGCGCGGACGCCGACGGCTTCGGCCGGCGCGCGGCCCTTGTGGAACGCTTCACCATTGGCGAGCACGAACAACTGCGACGCGTACTTCGAGCCGGTCCTGGGATCGAGTACGCGCCGCCACGAGTAGACGAAGTCGTGCGCCGTGAGCGGCCTGCCGTCGCTCCAGCGCGCGCCATTGCGCAGGTGGAACGTGTAGACCTTCTTGTCGTCGGAGATCTCCCATCGCTCGGCCATGCCGGGCTCGGTTTCGAGCGTGCGCGGATCGAAGCGCGTCAGGCCCTCGAAGATGTTTTGCAGGATGGTGCTGGCGTTGGATGTGGCCGCGCGCCCCGGATCGAGAAAATCGGGCTCGCCGCCGTTGTTGACCCAAAGCTCGCCTGTGCCGTGTTTGGGCTCGGTCGTGCCGAAGTATCCGCCGGGCTTCTCGCAGGCGGCGAGCAGCGACGCGGCGGCCGACGCGGCGATGGTGATGAGCGCGATGCGGCTTCGCACGACGCGCGTTCTTACCGCAGGGTCCTTGCGCCGCCAACCTGATACATTCCGGCCGTGATCGCGCTTGCGGCGCTGCTCGCCTCGCCGCCCATGATCGACGAGCTGGTGTCGGCCGCGCAGGTCGGCGACTTCGACGTCTCGCCCGATGGCGCGCGCGTGATTTTCGCGTGGGATCGCCTCGGCGACTGGGATCTCTTCACGGTCCCGATCGCCGGCGGCGAGCCGCACCTCCTGGTCGGCGAGCGCGGCGACGATCGCGCGCCGCGCCATTCGCCCGACGGCGCGCGTGTCGCCTACGAGGGCGCGGGGGAGGGCGGCGCCGCGGACGTGTTCGTGGTTGCCGCGAGCGGGGGCGAGGCTCGCAACCTGACGCGCGCGGCCGGGAGCGATCACCTGATCGGCTGGCTCGCCGGCGGGGAGCGGCTTCTCGTGAGGGCCGACCGTGGCGGCAAGGGCTTCGATCTCTACGCCGTCGACGCCGTCACGGGCGAGGGCGATGCCCTCACGCGAGGCGGCCGGGTGCGCGAGGCCGCGCTCGCCGGCGACCGGATGCGCGTCGCGTTCGTCACCGAGGAGCGAGGCGATCGCGGGCGCCTGCAGACGATCGATCTCTCACTCTCGCCCTCACTCTCGCGCTCGCACTCGCGCCGGCGCGCGCGTCCGGCCCGCGGGCCCAACGTGCTCTCGCCGCGCGGCGCGCCGTCGTGGTTCGCCGACGGTCGCATACTCCTCGCCGCCTTCGACACCGGTCCCGGCCGCATCGGCCTCTGGGCGCCCGGCAAGCGTGCAGGCAATCGCGCGATCGACTGGCAAGCGGGCTTCTCGCCCGAGGAAGGGGCTCCCGTCGCCTCGCCGCTCGGCGATTCTTACGCGCGGCTTCGCTACGGCGACGGCGCCGTCGAGGTGCGGGTCGCCTCGCTCTCGTCGCGAGGCGATCGCGCGGTCGCGACCGCCGAGGGGACGACCCGCAACGTGGCATGGCTGCCCGACACCAGGGAAATCGTCTTCGATCGGGAGTCGTCGCGCATGCCGCGCAGCCTGCTCGCGGCGCCGGCCCACGTCTCGTCGGCAGAGGCGCCGGCCGAGGCGCGCGTGATCGTGTACGGGGCCGCGCGCCTGGCGCCCGAGCGACTCGCCGCCGCGCTCCCCGTTTGGGTCCCGCGCGAGGGCGGCGCGCCGCTGCCCGCATGGCTCTATGCGCCGCATCCGCCGCGCGCACGCCGCGGCGTGATCATCGTCGAGGAAGGGCCGCGCGGGCGCGTCGCCCCGCGCTTCGCTCCGCTCGCGCAGGCGCTGGTGGTGCAGGGCGACCGCGTTCTGGTCTCCGCCTCCGC
>JBBTFH010000098.1:14895-18542 GCA_038041915.1 Myxococcota bacterium | reverse complement strand
GCGCGGGCGCGCCCCGGAAGTGCTCGGCGAAGCACTGGTCGTAGAGATCGAACTGGCCCTCGTTCTTGACGCAGACGGCGCGGCAGACGGCGTAGAAGTCGAGGAGCGACTCGCTGGCGAGCCCGGCGCCGAGCGCCTCCATGAGCGTCATCCACTCGGTGACGCCGACGGCGATGCCGCGGCGGCGCAGGAGGAAGAAGAAGTCGAGGAACACCGCGGCTAGCGACGCCGGCCGGCGGCGACCTTGCGGATCGCCTCGACGTCGCCCTCCTTCTTGAGCAGCACGCCGACGAACGGCAGCTCGCGCTCGAGTTTTTCGCGATCGATGCCGCCGTGCAGCAACGCGCCGATCCAGTCGATGAGCTCGCTCGTCGACGGGCGCTTGCGGATTTCCGCTTGGTCGCGAACCCAGTAGAAGCGCACGAGGCATTGCGCCAGCAGCTCGTCGTCGAGCTTGGGATGGTGCACGCGCACGATTTCGCGCATCAGCTCCGTCTCGGGGAACGCGATGTAGTGGAAGATGCAGCGCCGCAGGAACGCGTCGGGCAGCTCCTTCTCGGCGTTGGACGTGATGATGACGATCGGGCGCTTCTTGGCCTTGACCGTGTCGCCGGTCTCGACGATGTCGAAGCTCATCGCGTCGAGCTCGTGGAGAAGATCGTTCGGGAACTCCATGTCGGCCTTGTCTACTTCGTCGATCAGCAGCACGAGCAGCTCCTCGCTCGCGAAGGCGCGGCCGAGCGGGCCGAGCTTGATGTACTTGCGGATGTCGGAGACCTGGCCGTCTCCGAAGCGGCTGTCGTTCAGGCGCTGCACCGTGTCGTAGACGTAGAGGCCGTCGTGAGCCTTGGAGGTCGACTTGACGTGCCACGTGATGAGGTCGAGGCCGAGGCCCTCGGCGATGGCGCGCGCGAGCAGCGTCTTGCCGGTGCCCGGCTCGCCGCGCACGAGCAGCGGGCGGGCGAGCGCCATCGCGACGTTGACGGCGCCCTGCAATTCCTGCGAAGCGATGTAGCTTTCGGTCCCGCGAAACTCGTTGCGAACGATCATGCCCGGGCGTTTATCACCAGGGGGCATCTCGCGTCGAGGCTGCCGATTACGAGCCGTACTTGCCGTAGCGCCGGTAGACGTGCCGGAGATAGACGCACGCCGAGATGCCGACGATCGCGGAGACGGCGGCGAGCGCAGAACGGCCACGCGCGAGGCCGAAGACGACGAGGATGACGGAGAGGAGGATCGCCGCCGAGATGAGGATCTTGTGCGCGGCGACGAGGGCTTTCACCGATGGTGGTCTAGGAGCCGGTGTACTCGAACTTGGCGTCGGCCGACTTGTCGGCCTCGACGGTGACTTCGACGGTTTTGGCGCCGTACTTCTCGTGCCACGCCTCGACCGTGTACTTGCCCGCCGGCACGTCCTTCAGCGTGAAGGCGCCGTCCTCGCCGGTGACGGCGAAGAAGGGATGCGCGCTCACGAGCAGATAGCCGGTCATCCACGGGTGCACGTCGCACTTCCACTTGATGATGTCGGGCTCGCCGGCCTTGAAGTCGTGCTTCTTCTCGGTCATGCCGGCGATCGGCGGCATCGCCTCATTGAAGAGCGTCGTCTGGCCGCGGTAGGTATGCACGTTGTGCATAGTCTGGTCGCCGTTCTTCACGAGCACGGTCTGGCCGGCGACGACGCCCGAGACGCGTGGGCGGTACATGCACTGATCCTGGTTGATCACGGCCGGCTCGGCCGGCGCCGGGAATTCCTTCGCGAGGCCCTTCACGCGGACGATCACGTTCTGCAGCTTGCCGTCCTTCACGAGCACTTCCTCGTCGGTCATCTTCACCTTGCCGCAATACGGATCGGTATCCCGCTTGAGCGGCGGCATGACCGGCGCCTTGCCGGTGAACGCGACCGTGCCCGCGACCGTGCCCTTGCCGACCGGCTCGGCGGCGGGCGCCGGGGTCGGCGTCGCGACGGGCGCGGCCTGCGGCTCCGGCGCCGGCGCCGGAGCCTCTTCCTGCTTGCCGCACGCGGCGCACACCAGCGCTACACCGAGTACCGCTCTCGTGCACACCAGCGCGCCGCCGAGAACTGCGCTCTTGAATAGTTTGATCATCGTCGTTTCCTCTCTTCCTCTCGTTTTGCCCGTTGGGTTGCGAAAACCGCCGTGCGCGTACCAGACGGCAGGGAGTTTTTCAAGTTGCGATATGCTCGCACGATGGTGCGCGCGTTGCTGGCGACGATGCTCGTGCTCGCGTGCGAAGACGGCGCCGGACGCGCGCTCGACGCGGGGCCGCCGGCGACGCCGTCCGACGGCGCCGCGACGCTTGGCGACGCGATCGCGCCGCCCGACGCGCGCTATGTCGACGCCCTTCCGCAGGTGCCGTGCCTCCGCGGCGCCGGCACGCACCGCGTCTATCTTCAGGGGCGCGGCGGCGATCCCGACGCGATCGGCCGCTACGCGCTGCTCGAAGATCGCGACAGCATCGTGCATGGCGAGCACTTCATGCTCAGCAAGGGCGCGTTCGTCGAGTGGGCGGCGCCGCTCTGCGCCGACATTGGCGGGCAGGTCCACTTCTACGTGCCCAACAACGAGGATGCGAGGAAGATCGCGGCCGCGCGGCTCGAGCTCGTGCTGCTGCGCGGCGGCGTCGAGACGCCTATCGCCGAGGCGACCGACACGCAGTACGGGCAGATGGGCTACGTCCCGTTCGAGGCGGAGATCGACGGCGTCGATCCGGCGGCGCGGGAGGGAGACCTGCTGATCTTCCGCGCGACGACGCTCACCGACGCGTGGTATGCCGTGGTCATCTTCAATCCGCCGTCCGAGTACATGGCATGGGTCGAGCTCATCGTTCACTGATCCTGCTCGCGGTTGCGAGCGCACTCGCGTCGGCGTGCGGCGAGGATCGCACCGGCGCGCCGGTGGCGGCCGACGGGGGCATGGTCGCCCCGGACGCGGGCGAGGACGCGCACGCTCCTGTGCTCGACGGCCTCGGCGCCGCCTGGCTCGAGGTCGGGATCGGCGAAGAGACATTCGCGCCGCTGCCGGCGGACGGCGTCGTCGAGCTGCTGCTCGGCCCGCAGGCGTTGTGGATGTCGTTCTTCGCGCTGCGAGGCGCCGGCTTCGACCCGGCGGGACCCACCGTCGAGATCCGCGCCGAGATGGGCGTCGAGCCGGTGGCGATCCTGCGCCAGCGCAAGGACTTCGCCCTGGGCGACGGTGTGCTCGCCGCCGCCGGCTTCGCGCTCGTCTACGACCCCGACGTGCAGCCGTACACGATGGAAGGGCGCGACGTGGCGCTGGAGGTCGTCGTCGTCGACGGGGCAGGGCGCACGGCGGCGACCAATGCGATGGTGCGCCCACGAATGGCCGAGTGAAGAGCGCTCAGACGCCCTCACTCTCGGACTCCGCTTCGGCCTCGCTCTCGCCTCCGCCCGAGCAGATGCCCAACGCGGTGATCTGGTCGCAGCTCAAATCGACGATGCTCGCGCAGTTCTCCTCGGTGCACTGGTCGGGCATGGATTCGCAGTTCTGGGTTGCCTCGCAGAGTTGCTCGCCGGTCCAGTCGAAGCCGCAGCATTCACCGATCATCGCGACCGCCGCTTCGCACACGTCGGAGGCCGGACACTCGTCTTCGGACTCGGCTTCGGCTTC
>JBBTFH010000098.1:0-14795 GCA_038041915.1 Myxococcota bacterium | reverse complement strand
GCGACGAACAGGAGGCGCATCAGAAGCGCACCACGAAGCGGCTGTTCCCGAGCGACGTGGCCGCCGAGTCCCCGCCGTCGTCGGCGATGGCAATGAGGATGATTCCGGTCACGAGCAGCACGCCGCCGGTCGCCAAGCCCAGCACTTGTAGCTTCTGCGCCAGCTCCCCGTCGTCCTGGATCGCCTGACCGGTCTCGGAAAACTCGCCGCCCTCGGCTTCGGCGTCTTCGAGATCGGCGGCCTTCTGAGCCGCGAGGATGCCGTAGTAGGCGCCAGCGCCCGCCGCCAGCGCGCCGACGACCACGGCCGTCCAGCCGACGGGGCGCTTCCATCCTCCGCCCGAGGATTCTGGCGCGGGCGCCGTATCGGTCTGCACCGACGGAGCTGGCTCTGGCTCAGTCTCGGGAGCGGGCGCGACCACAGGCGCGGGCGCGGGCGCCGGCTCGGGCGATGGCGGAGGAGACACGGGCGCGACCGCTGGCGTGCTTGCCGCGACCTGCTTTTCGAGGAACGCGATGCGCGACTCGACGAACTTGCGGTCCGGCGCGTCGGGAACTCCCTCGAGGTAGGTCCGGTACGCCTCCAGCGCTTCCATCCAGCGCCCCAGGCCCTCGCAGGTCTTGGCGATGTTGAACTGGAGGTCGGCCGTGGGCACCAGCCGGTAGGCCTCGCGGAAGGACTCGAGCGCTTTTTCGAACTCGCCCCGCTGGTAGTAGGCCTCGCCGGTCTGGTAGTTGCGCTTGGCCAGCTCGCGATCGTCAACCTGCGCGAACGCGCCGGCGGGAACGGCGACGAGCAACCACGCGACGCTGCGGATGCGCACCGGTAGACAGTCGTCGCCGCTCGGTCGCCTGTCAAGCTTCTCTCGCGCCGCCGGGGCGCGCCTGCTATGTACGCGCGCGATGGGAGGCCCACCGACGGCCGTCGTGCTGCTGACGATGGGCGGAGCCGACACGCTCGACGCGATCCGGCCGTTCTTGCGAAACCTGTTCTCCGACCGGCTGATCTTTCCGCTCGGGCCGGCGCCGGTGCAGTGGCTGCTGGCGCGGCTCATCGCGTGGCGTCGCGCGCCCAAGGTGCGACTCTACTATGAGCGCATCGGCGGCGGCTCGCCGCTCAACGCGACGACGCGCGCGCAGGCGCGTGCGCTCGAGGCGGCGCTCGGCGAGCGCTTTCGCTGCTTCGCGGCCTTCCGCTACTGGGGCCAAGGCGCGGGTCGCGCCGTCGCCGACGCGAAGGCCGCCGGCGCCCGCCGGGTCATCGCGCTGCCGATGTATCCACAGTTTTGCAAGGCCTCGACGCTGTCGTCGCTGGTCGATCTACGCGTGGCGGCGGACGCGGCGGGCGGCGTCGAGCTCGTCGAGATCGATCGCTTCTCGGACGACGCGGGCTACCTCACGGCGCTGACCGCGCCGGTCGTGCGCATGCTGTCGGAGTTTCCCCCGGGCGCGCGGCCGCACGTGATCTTCTCGGCGCACGGCGTGCCCGAGAGCCTGCCGCGCGGCGGCGATCCGTACGTCGCGGAGGTCGAGGCGACCGCACGCGCGGTGGTCGCGCGGCTGCCACCGGAGACGCCCTGGCACCTCGCGTATCAGAGCCGCGTGGGCCCGGTGAAATGGGTCGAGCCGTACACGGACGTGCTGCTGCCGCGCCTCGCCGCCGAGGGCGTGCGCGCGATGCTGATGGTGCCTCTGACCTTCGTGTCGGACCACGTCGAGACGCTCGACGAGATGGACATCCGCCTGCGCGGCATGGCGGAGACGGCGGGCGTTTCCGACTTTCGCCGGGTGCCGGCGCTCAACGACGACCCGGCGTTCATCGCGGCGCTCGCGGACCTCGTGAAGCGGAAGGTGGCGGAGACGTGAAAGCCGTCGTCGTCGGCGGTGGCATTTCGGGACTTGCGCTCGCGCGCGAGCTGCGGCTAGGCGGCGTCGATCCTCTGGTGCTCGAGGCCGGGCCGCGCGCCGGCGGAAAAGTCCGCAGCGAGCGCGTGCAAGGCTTCCTGTGCGAGTCGGGGCCGACGAGCTTCCTCGACGACGGCGCGGTGGTCGCGCTGGCGCGCGCTCTCGGCGTGGAGGGCGGGATCATCGACGCGTCGCCGAGCGCGAGGCGCCGCTTCCTGGCGGTCAGCGGGGCGCTTCACGAGGTGCCTTCGTCGCCGCCGGCGCTGCTCCGAACGCGGCTCCTGCCGCTTCGGGCGAAGCTTCGCGCGCTCGGTGAAGTCTTCGTCGCGCGCGGCAACGGCGCCGAGGAGAGCGTCGCGGCGTTCGCACGCCGGCGCGTCGGGCGCGCCGTTGCCGATCGCTTCGTCGGCGCGATGGTGGCTGGCATCTACGCCGGCGACGCCGAGGCGCTGAGCCTGCCGGCGGCGTTCCCGCGCGCCGCCGCGATCGAGCGCGAGCATCGCAGCCTGCTGCTCGGCGCGCGGGCCGCGGGGCTGCGCGCGCGCCCCGTGCGCTCCTTTGGCGACGGCATGCAGACGATCACCGACGCGCTGTCGCGCCACCTCGGCGGCGCGCTGCGCTATGGCGCCGTGCTGCGCGCGCTCGAGCCGGGTCCGCACGGCGGTTGGCGCGTGCGGCTCAGCGACGGCGAGATCGACGCCGACGCGGTGATTCTCGCGCTGCCCGCGCATGACGCCGCGCGCGCGGTCGCGGCGCTCGACGCGCCGCTGGCCGACGTGCTCGACGCGATCCTCTACGCGCCGGTCGCGGTCGTGCACGTCGGGTGGCCGCTAGGCGCGCTGCCGCGTCCGGCGGAGGGCTTCGGCTTCCTCGTTCCGCCGTCGGAGCCGACCAGGGTGCTCGGCGCGATCTTTGCGTCGAACGTCTTTCCGGGCCGCGCGCCCGACGGCGCCGCGCTCTTCAGCGCGATGGTCGGAGGCACGCGCCACCCGGATTGGGCCGCGCTGCCCGACGACGCGCTCGTCGAGCTCGTGCGCACGGATCTCGGCGTGCTGCTCGGCGTGACGGCTGAGCCGAGCTTCGCGCGCGTGATTCGCCACGAGCGCGCGATCCCCCAGTACACGCTCGGCCACCTCGCGCGCGTCGCGGCGGTCGCGGCCGCCGAGGCGCGCCATCCCGGCCTCTTCTTCGCCGGCAACGCCTACCGCGGTGTGTCGCTGCCCGACTGCGTGCGCGACGCGGCGCGCGTCGCCGAGCGAGTCATGAGAGGCTTGTAAGCGTGCGCGCACTGCGCCTCTGCGCGACCGGCCTCTGGCTGCTCATGTCGGTCGCGGTCTGCTTCGCGTTGGGCCTCGCGCGCGGCCGCGACCCGAGCCTCGGTTACGTCTTCGGCCGGATGTACGCGTGGGGCGCACGCCGGCTGCTCGGTCTGCGCGTCGACACCGAAGGCGCCGAGCGGCTGGCCGCGCTCCAGCCGTGCATCTACGTCATCAACCACCAGAGCAACCTCGACATGGCGACGATGGGAATTCTCTATCCGCCGCGCACCGTGGTGATCGGCAAGAAGCAGCTCTTGTGGTTCCCCTTGTTCGGCGCGTTTTTCTGGTTTGCGCGCAACATCCTGATCGACCGTAAGGACCGCACCCAGGCGGTGGGCGGTCTGCGCAAGGCGGTTGCCGCCCTGCGCGAGCACGGCTGGTCGATCTGGACCTTCCCGGAGGGGACGCGCAACAAGTCGGGAAAAGGGCTGCTGCCGTTCAAGAAGGGCCCGTTCGTCATGGCGATTTCGGCGCAGGTGCCGGTGGTGCCGATTGTCTCGTCGTCGCTGCCCTCCGCGCTGGCGGCGCCCGCGGGCTCGCCGGGGCGGCGCGTACGCCTGCGCGTGCTCGATCCGGAGCCGACCGCGGGGCTTGGGGCGGGGGACACGGCCGCGCTCTCCACGCGCGTGCGCGAGCGGATGCTCGCGGCGCTCGGCGAGATGGAGTGAGGCGCGTGTCTACTGCACGCGCTGCCAGGGCACGCCGCGCGGCGGCTCGACGGCGATGACGTAGTCGACGCGGCGGTTGCGTGGCTCGTCGGTGTCGTCGGGCGTGGCAATGACGGGCAAGTCCTCGCCGAAGCCGTAGGCGAAGATGGCAATCTTCAGGCCCGCGCCCTTGAAGTACCGGGCGATCGCCTGAGCGCGCGCGCCCGACAGCTTGCGGTTGTAGTCGCGCGACGCCTGCGTGTCGGTGTGGCCGGCCACGTAGAGTTTGATGGCTCCGATGTCGCTGTGCTCGGTGATCGCGTCGAGGATCTTCATGTAGCTGGTGTCGAGCTTCGGCCGCTCGGGCGCGTCGATCTGCGACGAGTCGGTGCGGAAGTTCACGTCCTCGTGCGGGATCTCTAGCTTCCACGGGACGAGCGCGACGCCGGCGAACGTGTCCCACTTGTCGTAGGCGCGCAGATCGATGCGCGCGACCGGCTCTCGCGGCGGCTTCCAACGAACGACCAGGGGCGTGCCTGCGCGCTCCTGGTTGAAGGCCACCTCCTCCTGGTGCAGGAGCTGGCCCTTCTCGCCCATGATCGTGATCTCGGCCTTGACCGCTTCGCGCGAGATCGAGAACCGCAACTCGCCCTTCGCGAGGTCGACGTCGTCGCGGCTGAGGCGAAGCTCGAGACCCGTCAGCACCATCGCCTCGAAGTCGATCGGCAGCTCCTCGATCGCGTCACGCGTGTCGCCGTCCGCGGGGCGAAACTTCAGGGCGCCTTCGAATCGTTCAGCGTCGCCGGCCGGGTGGCGCCACGACAGGTTCTCCACGGCGCCGGCACGCTTTGCGCCGAGCTTGCGGTGAAGCCGCGTGCCGCGCGAGCCGCGCAGGTCGAGATCGAGCGAGCGCAGATCGGACAAGACCTGGATCTGCAGCGACGGCTGCGCGCCTTCGGCGACGACGGTGCGCATGACGACGTCGACGGCCTGCTGCGCCTGGGCGGCGGTGGCGAGCAGGAGGGCGGGAAGGATACGCATCGCGGTCTTGGACGCGGCGATCATGCGTCCGATTTAACCGCTTTGACGATGAGCTTCCAAGAGAAGCGGTTGACCAGCGGCACGCGCTCGAGCGCCTCGTCGATCGCGGCGAGCGCACGGCCGGTGCGCTCAGGTGACGGCAAGAAGCGGGCGAAGTCGACGATGTCGGGCAGGCCGACCGCCGGGAAGGCGAGGTAGCCGAACGGGATCAGCTCGCGGATCGAGAAGCCGTCGCTGAGCGCCGCGACGTACTCGCGTCGCGTGAAGGCGCGGTGATCCGGGGAGAAGCGATCCTCGCGCTGTACGATTCTGCGCGCGAACTGCGACGGGGGCGTCGCGTGCGGATCGATCGCGACGAGCTCGCCGCCCGCCCGCAGGACGCGCCAAAGCTCGGCGACGACGGGCGCGGGATTCGGCAGGTGGTGCAGGAAGTCGCGCGCGAGCACGGCATCGAACGCGTCGTCGCGGAAGGGCAGGGCGCGCGCGTCGGCCTGCGCGAGCCGCGCGATGCGGCCGCGCGCGTAGCGCAGCATGTTGCGCGAGAGGTCGACGCCGAAGCCGCGGGCGCGCGCGTCGTCCCACGCGAGACCGAAAAAGCCGGTGCCGCAGCCGCAGTCGAGGACGCGCCCGGCGCGGCGCGCGGGCGAGATGAGCTCGATGAGCCTGCGCGTCAGAGCGCGGTGGTACTCGGCGGTCGCCGGCACGGCGTAGCGCCGTTCTTCGTAATGGATCGCGTTCGCATCCTGCGTGTCTTTCTCGTTCACGGGTTCGCTTCCGCGTCGACGTTGCGCGTCTCGCGCACGAGGTAGACGGGTTTGTCCTGCGACTCGTGCCAGGTGCGCACCAGCAGCTCGGCGAGCAGTCCCATCAGGACGAACTGCACGCCGACCACGGCGAGCACGGCGGCGAGCAGCGCGAGCGGGTTGCGGTGCACCTTCACTCCGAGCGCGAGTTTTTGCCAGAGCGCCGTCGCGGCCGCGCCCATGGAGACGGCGAAGGATACGAGCCCTGCGCCGCCGAACAGGTAAATAGGCTTGGTCGAGTAGTCGGCGAGAAACTTCACCGTCGCCAGATCGAGCAGAACCTTGAACGTGCGGCCCACGCCGTACTTCGAGCGCCCCGCGCGGCGCGGATGGTGCAGCACCTCCATCTCCGTGATGCGCGCGCCGTTCCACGACGCGAAGATCGGGATGAAGCGGTGCATTTCGCCGTAGAGGCGCACTGGCGCGATCACGGCGCGGCGGTAGGCCTTGAGCGTGCAGCCGTAGTCGCGCAAGCGCACGCCGGAGATCGCGCCTATCAGACGATTGGCGATTTTTGACGGCAGCACGCGCGTCAGCCACGTGTCCTGCCGACGGCGCCGCCAGCCCGACACGACATCGTAGCCCTCGTCGAGCTTGGCGAGCAGCTTGGGGATGTCGGCGGCGTCGTTCTGGCCGTCGGCGTCCATCGGCACCAGCACGTCGCCGCGCGCGTGATCGAAGCCGGCTTTGAGGGCGGCGGTTTGGCCGAAGTTGCGCCGCAGCCGCACGAGACGCAGGTGGGGCCGGCCGGCCGCGGCCTGCGCGAGGCGATCGAAGGAGCCGTCGGTCGACCCGTCGTCGACGACGATGGCCTCGGCGTGCCGCCCGCCGGCCTCGAGTGCAACGCAGGCCGCGTCGAGGGCGCCGACCAGCGCGTCGACCAAGTCGACCTCGTTGAAGCACGGCACGACGATCGAAACGTCCACGGCGCGCGACTATACCCGCGCGGGCAGGGCGGCGCACATCGCTGCTCGCGAGTGCTACCATCCGGTACGTGGAAGACCGGCTACAGCGATTCCGCCAGTACATGAACACGTTCGACGCCGCCGCGAACCCGCGAAAGGCGGTGAATCGGGGCTTCTACGTGGCGCCGCCGGCCCGCGGCAAGAAATCGGCCATCGCCCTGCGCGCCGAGATCGAGCCTTCGTCAACCCAGATGATCGTGGGCGGTGTCGGTGCGGGTAAGACCACCGAGCTGCTCGTGGCCGAGCCGGAGATCGAGGCCGTTCCCGACATGTATGCTCGCTACGTCGACGTGAGCCAGCGCCACGACCTGCGCAAGATGGACGACGGGGTGCTGCTCGTTATCGCCGGCGTGGAGCTGGCGAAGCTGGCGCCCGACCAGCCGAAGGAAGTTCACGAGGCGAAGGAGCAGTTCCGGAAATGGGAGCGAGGCTACGTCGTATCCGTTCCGATTGAAGACGACTATCCGGAGGATGACGACGGCGAGCCGCGAAATTACCACTACGTCCACCATCCGCCAGTGCTGGAACCGCCGCTGCCGGCGTTCGCTCCCGGGACGCAAGAGAAGCTGATATTCCTCCGGACGCTGCGAGCCGCGATCACGCCGCACGTGGTCCTCATTCTGGACTCGCTCGACCGCATGACCGACGTGGATCGATTTCGCCGTGTCGTCCACCAGGACGTCCGGGCCTTGAAGGCCGCCCGTGTGGGTCTGGTGCTCGTCGGCCCGGCACGCGTCCTCTACGGTCCCGATCGAGCCATTGCGGACGTCTTCGATCATTTCACCCAGCAGTCGGCGGTGGACGTGACGCCCGCGAGCGAAGGTCACGGCTTCTTGCTGCGGGTGCTGCGCAAGCGCGCCAGCGCGGACATGCTCCCCGACCCATCGTGCGAACGGCTGGCCCGCGCATCCGGCGGCGTGATGCGGGATCTGATGAGTCTCGCGCGACGTGCGGGCGAGGAGGCGTACGTGGAAGGTTCGGACGTGATCAAACCGAAGCACGTCGAGGCGGCCGTCGACGCTTTCGGTCGCACGATGTTCTTCGGATTGCGCAAGCCCGAGATCGACAAGCTCCAGCAGCTGCGCACGCGTGGTCAGTTCGTTCCCACCACGGACGATGACATTGCGCTGGTGGAGACGAGGCGCGTACTCGAGTACGTGGGCCCCCCGAGCCGGTTCGCCGTGCACCCCTGCATCGAGGCGCTGCTCGCGGCGCTGGCGAAGGCGGCGTGATGGAGCTGCCGGCGCTGCCCCCCGTCGACCCGGCCGAGTTCGCGCTGCGCGTCGCGGCGCGACCTGATCCCGGAGCCTGGTCGCTACTGGTCGTTCCGATCGACGAGGTCGCCCCGACCGCCATCGATCTCGTGCGCGAGATCGAGACGCTGGAAGGTCACGCCCCGGTCCTCGTCAGCCCGCGCGGCGGCGGCGCCAGGTTCGTGGCCGAGGTCGAGAGGTACGCAAGCGAGACGATCGTGGCCGCGGGCGTTGATGGGTTCACGCGCGACGACTGGGAGGAGCTTGACCTCGCGCGGAGCCGGCTCCTTCGCGAGGGCGAGGTCGTCGTGGTTCTGGGCCCGGACGCAGCGGCAGAGCTGCTCCGGCGCGCGCCTCACCTCGCGAGCTGGGTGAGCAGCTTCGCTTGGACGTCGAACGCCGAGGCGTTGCGCGCGGAGCACGAGCGACGCAAGGCTGAACGCCTCGCCGACCTGCGTGCGTGGGCGCCAAGCATGACCGACGACGACGTCGTTCGTCTGGCGGAGCAGGGCCGGATCCCGGGCGAGCCAGAGTACGCGGAGTGGCTCGTGCTCCTGGGTCGAGGGGATCTCCTTGGCTCCCGTTGAGGCGCTTGCGCGCGGCGAGGCTCTTCAGGCACGGGCCCTCGCCCCGCCGCCGGGCATCGCGCCGCAACCCGGGCGTTTGTACGACGAGATTCGGAAGTTCCTCGCGAGCGCTTCGGACGACCGTGCCCTCGCGATGGGCCCCTGGGACGTTCAGAAGCTGCTGTTTCCACGGGCGCGAGACCTACCCCAAAGCGGCCGGATATCCCTCGGAGGTGGGCCGTTCGTCCGATCCGACGGAGCCCGCTTCGGTTTCACCTTGACGGTCGATTGCGATTCGGCGCCGCCTACGCTGATGGCATACGGCTTTGAGATCCGCTACCCCGCCGGTGTTTCCGTGCCGTTCCTGCGCTACGACTTGAACCCGCCCGGCGCAGCCCCGAGGCTCGACGTTCTCAAAGAGCCGCGCTGCCACCTGCATCCCGGTCACCAGGACGTTCGTGTTCCCTCGCCGCTCGCGCACCCCGTCGAATTGCTTTCGCTCCTTGTCTACGGGCCCTGACCGGAGACGAATGACGCCGTGGTAGATTCGCGGGCCATGACACTTCGACTGGCGGTCGCCGCATCGTTCGCCTCGTTCGCGTCGTTCGCACTCACGGGCTGCAAGGTCGATTCTGGCGGCGTTCCCGCCGAATCGGAGGCGGAGGCGGAGGCGGAGTCCGAGGGGGAGGGGGAGGCCAAGGCCGGCTGCCCGATCCTCGATCCCACGCAAATCGAAGCCTGCTGCGCGGTCGAGGGCGCGTCCGCGCACTGCGCGCCGATCGGCGCGTACCCGAAGGGCTCGACCGATTCATTCGCGTCTTGCGGCGACGACGGCGTGTGCGTGCCTGACGAGATCTTGCAGGGAGGCGAGGGCTACTTGGCAAAGTCTTGCACCTCGGTGCTCGACTCGCCCGGCGCGTGCCTGTCGCTGTGCCTCCCCGAAGTCGCGGCGGCGGCCGCCGAGTACGGCGATCTCATCCCGCAGGACACCTGCCGGGACGATCAGCGCTGCATCCCGTGCGTGGACCCGACGACCGGAGCGTCGACCGGCGTGTGCGATCCGCTCTCCTGCGAGGAGGGCTCCGAGGGCGAGTCGGAGTCGGAGGCCGAGGAGTACACCTGCGAGAACCCGCCGCCAGGCGCCGTGGCCGACCCGTCTGCCTTCGAGCCGTGCTGCGAGGGCGCGAGCTGCGTGCCCGGGTCGCTCGTGCCGCCCGAGGAATCGGCCGCGCTCTCCGAGTGCGACGCCGGCGAGGAGAGCGGCTGGTGCATCCCCGACCTGTTCATCGAAACCGGCGGCATCTTCACGCTGCCCACCTGCGTGTCGATAGGCGGCCTCGAAGGGCGCTGCATCTCGATGTGCCTCCCCGACGTCGGAGCGCAGTCCGAAACGCTGCCGCAGGCGACCTGCGCCGCCACGGAGCGCTGCGCGCCTTGCTGCGATCCGCTGAGCGGTGATGAGACGGGGCTCTGCTCGCTCGCCTGCGACGTGGGGCCAGAGGCGTCGTGCGCGGAGAAGGCCTTCGACCTCTGCTGCGATGACTCGTCGGGCCACTGCATCCCGACGGAGCTGATCCCCGATGACGGCGAGGAAGGGCTGCGAAGTTCCGGCGACACGTGGGCGTGCCCCGAGGCGACGCTGTGCGTCCCCGACGTGCTGCAGGAGCCGGACTTCGCGGGCGAGCCGTGCACCGAGCCAGGGATTTTCGGATTCGGCGCGTACATGGGCGTGTGCCTGCCTTCGTGTCTGGAGTTCGGCATCGGTGGCTTGCTGCTCGGCCAGGCGGACTGCCCCGCCGAGTGGACCTGCGTGCCGTGCAACGACCCGCTCACCGGCGATCCCACCGGCGCGCCGGGCTGCGCGGAGTAGGATTCTGTCGTGGCGCTCCTCGCGATTGCTGTCGTCGCGCTGCTCATCGTCGGCTACGTCGTCTACGGCCGCTTCATCGCCCGCACCTACGCGCTCGACGACGCGCGCGTCACGCCCGCCGTCCGACTCGACGACGGCGTCGACTTCGTGCCGACGCCGCGCTTCTACCTCCTCGGGCAGCACTTCTCCGCCATCGCCGCGGCCGGTCCTATCGCCGGGCCGATCCTCGCCTGCCAGCTCTTCGGCTGGCTGCCGTGCGTGCTGTGGATCGTCGTCGGCGTCGTTTTTATCGGCGCCGTCCACGACTTCTCGGCGCTGATCGCGAGCGTGCGCCATGGCGCGTCTTCTGTAGCCGAGGTCGTGCGCGAGCACGTCGGCCGGCGGGCCTGGCTCGCGATGATGCTCTTCATCTGGCTCGCGCTCGTCTACGTGCTGGTCGCGTTCGCCGACATTACGGCGACGACCTTCGTCGGCAAGACCGAGGAACTGGCGGGTCTCGGCGGTCGCTTCAACAAGGGCGGCGCTGTCGCCGCCGCGAGCGCGCTCTACCTGCTGCTCGCGCTGACCATGGGCCTGGTGCAGAAGCGCTTCGCTCCGCCGCTCTGGCTCCTCACGCTGATCTTCGTGCCGGCGACGCTCGGCGCGGTGTGGGCCGGCACGCATCTCTCGACCTGGCTGGTGTGGGGCGCCCGCACGTGGGGCCTGGTGATCCTCGCGTACTGCTTCGTGGCCGCGATGCTGCCGATGTGGCTGCTCCTGCAGCCGCGCGGCTACCTCGGCGGCTTCGTGCTCTACCTCGCGCTGGCAGTGGGCGTGGGCGGCATCTTCTTCTCGGGGCTCGAGATCCAGCAGCCCGCCTTCAAGACCTGGGAGGCGCCGTCGGCGATGGGCATGGGCACACTCTTTCCGTTCCTCTTCGTGACCATCGCCTGCGGCGCGTGCTCGGGCTTCCACGGGCTCGTCTGTTCGGGCACCACGTCCAAGCAGATCCGCCGTGAGAGCGACTGCCGCCCGGTCGGCTACGGCGGCATGCTGCTCGAAGGCTTCGTCGCGCTCATCGCGCTCGCGACGATCATGTTCGTCGCCGACTCCGACGTCGCGGGGCGCGGGCCGGGCCGCATCTACGGCGACGGCATCGGCCGCTTCGTCGCGGCCATCGTCGGCGAGGAGCACCTGCTCTTCGCCTCGACTTTCGGGGCGATGGCCTTCTCGACCTTCGTCTTCGACACGATCGACGTCGGCACGCGCCTCGGCCGCTACATCGTGCAGGAGCTGCTGGCATGGAAGGGCCGCGCGGCCATGGTGCTCGCGACCGCGCTGACGGTGCTGCCGCCGGCGATCGTCCTCGGCACCACCCAGGCGGTCCCGGGCCAGCCGCCGTCGTACATGCGCTTCTGGGCGCTCTTCGGGACCGCGAACCAGCTCCTCGCCGCGCTGACGCTGATGGGGGTCGCGGTGTGGCTGCGGCGCGAGGGACGGCGCACGTGGTTCGTGGTGGCGCCGATGATCTTCGTGCTGTCGATGACCGTCTGGTCGCTGCTGCGGCAGATCGCGCTATCGACCGACGCGCTCATCCGCGGCACCGCCATCGCGCTGCTCGCGCTGGCGGCGCTGCTCGCGGCCGAGTCGCTCGGCGCCGTGCTGCGTGGACGCGCGGCGATGCCGGCGGCGGAGGGTGAGGCACGCTGATGGCGCTCCCGTATCAGATCGTCTTCGGCATCTCCGAGAGCTACGGGCGCGGCGGGCCGGAGCTGATCGGCGCCGCGATACGCTTGGTCGCGGTACTCGAGCATGCCGTCGGCCACTCGGTGCGCATCCAGGTGTGCGGCGAATACACCGAGCTGCTCGAGGGCGTTCACGCCGGCCGGGTACAGGTCGCGTGGATGTCGCCGCTGCTGCACGCGCGCGCCGAGGCGCTGGGCGCGACGCTCGTGGCCGTGTGCAAGCGTGGCGACGCACTCACCTACCGCAGCGCGCTGCTCGCGCGTGACGACAGCGCTATAGCCGGTCTCGCGGACGTGCGTGGAAAGCGCATCGCGTGGGTCGATCCGAAGTCCGCGTCCGGCTACGTGTTCCCGCGGATCGAGCTGATCGGCGCCGGCCTCGATCCGAAACGCGACTTCGCGAGCGAGCACTTCTACGCGTCGTCGGCGCTGGCGGCCAGAGCCGTGATCGAGGGCGACGCGGACGTGTGCGCCTGCTACGTGGGCGAGGACGCGGCGTGGAGCGACGGCGCGGCGGTCGCCGACGTGCGGCGGCTGCTGGGCGCCGACGCCGACCGCCTGCGCGTCATCCACGTCACCGACGCCGTGCCGCCGGACGGCATGGTGGTGGCCGCGTCGGTCGAGAGCGCCGAGCGCGACCGGCTGCGCGACGCGCTGGTCTCACTCGGCGCGAGCGAACACGGCCGCGCGGCGCTGCACGCGCTGACCGGCGCGGACGCGCTGCTCCCCGTGACCGACGCGCTGCGGCGGACGCTCGCACACTGGAGCCGCGCGATCACGAGCGACAGCGGATGAACACCGCCGACGGGCGAGATTACCGTGTCCAGAGCCTGGAGCGGCGGATCGAGTCGGTCGTCGAGATCGGCCGCGCGCTCGCTTCGACGCTGGATCTCGACCCGCTGCTCCATCTCATCCTCGACACGGTCACGGAGCTGGTGGACGCGGATCGCTCGACGCTCTTCCTCCTCGACGAGGAGCGCGGCGAGCTCTGGTCGAAGATCGCGCAGGGCGACCTGGGTGTGGCACCCGAGATCCGCGTGCGGTTGGGCGAGGGCGTCGCCGGTTGGGTCGCGCGCAGCGGCAAGACGCTCACCCTCGACGACGCCTACCAGGACGAGCGCTTCAACCCGGAGTTCGATCGCCAATCGGGCTATCGCACGCGTTCGATCCTGTGCGTGCCGCTCGCCGACAAGCGCGGCCGGACGATCGGCGTCATCCAGGCGCTGAACAAGCGCTCGGGCCCGTTCACCGCGGACGATGTCGAGCTCTTGCAATCGCTCGCCGGGCAGGCGGCGGTCGCTCTCGAGAACGCGCGACTCTACGAGTCGGTGTTGGCGCAGAAGCGCGAGTTGGAGGAGCGCGTACACGAGCTCGACGTGCTGGTCGAGACCGAGCGCGATGCGGGCGCTGCGCAGGGCCTGGACGACATGCTCGACCGCATGCTCCAGCGCGCGATGGATCTGGTCGGCGCCGAGGCCGGATCGATCGCGCTGCGCGATCGTGCGTCCGCCACCCTGCTGTTCCGCAGCGCGCGCGGGCGAGCAGGCGAAGCGGTGCGCCGGCTGCGGCTCGCCGACGGCGAGGGCATCGTGGGGTTCGTCGCGACGCGGGGAGAGAGCGCCCTCGTCGACGATCCCGCGGGCGATCCGCGCCACTCGACCGATTTCGCGCAGCGCATCGGCCATCCTCCGCGCAACATCGTCTGCGTCCCGCTGTTCGGCGAGGACGGCCCGGTCGGCGCCGTCGAGCTGCTCGACAAGACGCCCGCTGGGCAGGCCTTCACCGCCGCCGACGTCAAACTTCTCACGCTGATCGCGGGGCAGATCTCCAAGGCTCTGCAGCTCGCGCGCGCACGCGAAGAGCGGATCAACGAGAGCCGGCTCGCCGCCATAGGCCAGCTCCTCGCGAGCGTCCTGCACGACCTCCGGACGCCGATGACGGTCATCTCGGGCTACGCGCAGCTCATGGCGGCGAGCGGCGACGCGACCCTGCGCGCCGAGCACGCGCGGCAGATCGACCGGCAGTTCGAGCTCGTCGGCGCGATGATGCGCGAGGTCCTCGCGTTCGCGCGCGGCGAGACGCAGCTGCTGGCGCGCAAGGTGTACCTCCACAAGTTCATGGAAGAGGTCGAGGCGCAGATGCGCGCGGAGTTCTCCGGCTCGGCGATCGAGGTCGCCGTCGAAATCGGCTACCGCGGCGTGGCGTGGTTCGACGAGCTCAAGCTCCTGCGCGCCGTGCACAACATCGCGCGCAATGCCCGCGAGGCGATGGAAGGCGGCGGGCGGTTCGCCGTCGGCCTCGCGGTCGATGGCGCGGACCTGGTGTTCACCTTCGCCGACAGCGGGCCGGGAATTCCGCCCGAGATCGAGGGGCGCCTGTTCGATCCGTTCGTCACGAGCGGCAAGCAGGGCGGCACGGGCCTGGGCCTGGCCATAGTCAAGAAGATCGTCGAGGACCACGGCGGCCGCGTGGCCTGCCGATCGTCGCCCGGCAGCGGCACCACCTTCGAGTTGCGCCTCCCGCGCGAGCGGCGCAACGACCCGCCCGCGTAGCAAGACCTTCACCTTCGCGGAGAGCTTCGCTTCAATGGGGCCGCGCTCCGAAGAGCGCGGAGATTCCGCCAGCCGCGAGCCGATGCGCGGCGTGAGCCATGGCTTCAATGGGGCCGCGCTCCGAGGAGCGCGGAGATCACGGAGGCCGGCA
>JBBTFH010000097.1:0-13423 GCA_038041915.1 Myxococcota bacterium | reverse complement strand
AAGGCCCGCGTCGCCGCGTTCCTCGGCGTCGGCAAGCCTTTCGACCTGCGCGAGTACGACGTGCCGGATCCCGCGCCGGGCGAGGCGCTGCTGCGGGTCGAGCGCGCCAACGTGTGCGGCTCGGATCTGCACATGTGGCGCGGCGATCTCGACCTCGCGTCGATCGGCGTCGTCTGGCCGGTCGTGATGGGGCACGAGTTCGTCGGGCGCGTCGAGAAGCTCGGGACGGGCCGCACGGCCGACTCGGCCGGCGCAGCGCTCGCCGAGGGCGATCGCGTCGCCTTCCCCTACTTCCTCGGCTGTGGCCGCTGCCGCGCGTGCGGGCGCGGCGCGCCCAACGCCTGCCCGATGGCGCTCGCGCACATGCTCCGCCCGTGCGAGTTCGCGCCGCACTTCGTCGGCGGCTTCGCCGACCGCTACCTCGTCGCCGACCGGCAGCCGCTCTTCCGCGTTCCCGACGGCGTCGACGCCGCGCTCGCCGCCGGCGCCAACTGCGCGCTCGCGCAGGTGCTCTTCGGCCTGCACCGCGCGAACCTGCGCATGGGCGAGACCGTCGCGATCCAGGGCGCGGGCGGCCTGGGTATCTATGCGACCTGCGTCGCGCGCGAAATGGGCGCCGGCAAGATCATCGTGCTCGACGGCGTGCCGGCGCGGCTCGATCTCGCGCGCGCGTGCGGCGCCGACGAGGTCGTCGACATTCGCGAGTACGCCGATCCGCGCGCCCGCTCCGCGCGCGTGCAGGCGCTCACCGACGGCTGGGGCGCCGACGTCGTGTGCGAGCTCGTCGGCACGCCCGCCGCCATCCCCGAAGGACTGCGCATGCTCGCGCCCGAGGGGCGCTACCTCGAGATCGGCAACATCAGCCCCAAGCAGAAGTTCGAGTGCGACCCGGCGTGGCTGGTCATGCGCTCGATCACGATCGTCGCGTGCGTGCTCTACCCGCCGTGGGCGCTGCGCGCGGCGCTCGAATTCCTCGACCGCGCCCGCGCGCGCTACCCGCTCGACCGCATCGCGTCCCAGACCTATCCGCTGGCCGAGATCGACCACGCCTTCCGCGCCGGCGACGCCTTGCGCGGCTCGGACGCGGGCGTGGTGAGAGCGAGCATCGTGCCGTGATCCAGGCGGCTGGTTTGCGGTATGGTGCGCTGCGTCATGGCCGAAACGAACGCACCCCTTAGCCTCGTAACCGGCGCGTGCGGCTTCATGGGCACGCACATGGTGCAGGTCCTGCACGAGGCAGGCCACCGCATCCGCGCGAGCGACATCGCCGACGCCTGCCGCTACGACGACCCGAAGCGCGGCCGCTGGCCGTCCGTCGTCCACGACGCCGGCGCCGAGCTCGTCCCGCTCGATCTGGTGAAGGCGACCGACGCCGATATCACCGCGCTGGTCGACAGCGTTGATTACGTGTTCCACATCGCCGGCATCTTCAGCTACAGCGCGCCGTGGGACGCGCTGCACGCGGTCAACGTGCTCGCGACCGAGAAGCTCCTGCGCGCGCTCGAGCGCCGCCGCATCCGCCGCCTCGTCTTCTGGGGCGCGGGCGGCATCTACGGCATCCCGAAGAACGGCAAGCCCATCCGCGAGAGCGATCCGCCGAACCCGCCCAACGACTACCTGCGCTCCAAGCACCTCGCCGAGCAGGCGGTGATGCGCGCGGGGCGCGACAGCGGCCTGCCCTTCACGATCCTCCGGCCGACCGGCGTCTACGGCCAGCGCCAGGTCTACGGCAGCTCCGACCTCATCCTCGGCCCAGCACGCATGAAGGTCGTGGCGGTGCCGCGAAACTTCACGCAGGCCGCGCCGTGGGTGCACGCGCGCGACGTCTGCCGCGCCGCGCTCCACCTCGCCGACCGCCCCGACGCCGACGGCGAGGCCTACAATCTCAGCGACGGCGTCGTGATCTCGCCCGTCGAGGCGTTCAAGTTCATCGCCGACGTCATGGGCAAGCCCTTCGTCGCGCTGCCGCCCGTACCGCTCGCGCAGTTGCGCACGGGGCTGCAAGCCTTCGCGCGCGCGTCGACCAAGGTCACGAAGCGCTTCGGGCGCAAGCCGCTGCTCGAGGCCGACAGCGTCGCGTACGTCGGCCACTCGTTCGTCTACTCGGTCGACAAGCTGCTCGCGACCGGGTTTCGCTTCCAGTATCCCGATCCGTGCGAGGGCATCCGCGAGACGCTCGCGTGGTTCGCCCAGCAGGGCGTGCTCGATCAGGCGCCGCGCGGCGCGTCGCGCCACCGCTACGGGACGCTCGCGCGCGCCTCCAACGACGAGCTCGAGCGCGTCTTCCGCGGCGGCACCCGCCCCGCCGAGGAAGCGCTCGCCGGCTGGGAGTTCCGCGGCTACAACACGCTGCCGCTGACCGCGCCGCTGGGCTTCCGTAAGTTCAAGAAGGGCTTTTTTCGCGACGCCGACGGCCTCGCCGGCTACAACGTGGCCATCGGCGGGTCGGGCAAGCTCGACGCGCCGTGGACGCCGCGAACGCGCAAGGGCGCGATCATTCACCATGGCTTCTACCGCGTGCGCATGGCCAAGCCCGGCGAGCCCGACGACCTGTACGCGAACGCGTGGCTGATCGACTACGGGCTCGGCAAGAATCCCGCGCTCGATCCGAGCCGCGTGCTGCGCGACTTCCTGGTGCAGCCGTACGCCGACGATCCCGAGCTGCTGCTCGGCAAGGCGTACGTCGCGCTCGGAAAGCGGCGCCGCTTCGTGTCGTACTTCGTGCTGGCGCGCGACGGGCGGGCGACGTATCCGACGAACCCGGCGTGATGCGCGCGGCCTGTGCGCTCATCGGCGCGCTGCTCGCCGCGACCGGCTGCGGCAGCCGCGACATCCCGCGCGCGGCGCCACCCGACGCGGGCGCGGAGGGCGCGGAGTCGGAGTCGGAGTCGGAGTCGGAGGCAGAGGCGGAGGCGGAAGCCGAAGCCGAGGCCGAGGCGGAAGCCGAGAGCGAGGGCGAGCCTAGAGTCGACTGCCCGCCGGTCGCCGCGTGCGACGGGTGCGACCCAAGCGATGAGGCGTGCATGTGCTCGCTCTCCGCCGACGCGCAAGCCAACCTCGGCGAGAAGAAGGACCCCAAGGCCGCGCTCGGGCCGGCCGACTACGCGTGCCTGGGCACGTCGTTCGGCGTCAAGGGGCCGATCACCGTCACCGGCGCCGTGCGCAACACGATGAACCGTTTCGGCGTCGGCGGCGCGCTCCTCGAGCTGTTCGACTCCGAGGCCTCGCTCGCCGCGGGGACGCCGCTGGTGGCCGTGGTGGCCGGCGAGAACGGCGACTACGCGATCGAGCTGATGTTCGCGGGGAGCCGCCGAGTGCTCTGGCGGGCCACGCACGTCGACTTCATCCCGACGATCGAGATCGCGACGATTGACGACAACACGCTGGTCGAGGATCGCCGCATCGTCTCGACCTCCGCGTACACGACGCTACCGGCGATCCTCGGCACGACCTGGCCCGACGGCACCACCGCCGTCGCCGGGCGCATCCGCGACTGCCAGGGGCGCGCCGTCGCCAACGCCAACGGTCGCGTCTACGGCAGCGACGGCGAGCCCTTGCCGGGCGTCGGCGTGTACTACTCGGAGGGTGGCTTCCCGGTGCAACGCTCATCGCGCACCGCCACCACCGGCGACGGCTTCTTCGTCGCGCTCGGCGTGCCGCCCGGCCTGGTCGAAACGCGCGCGTACGCGCTCCTCGGCGGCGTCGAGAACGTCGTCGGCCGCGCGACCTTCGAGGTCACGGCCGACACCGCTTACTTCGTCGAGCTCCAGCCGATCGACGGAAGCTGCGTCTCGCCATGAAAACCGCTTGGCTTGCCGCTTTCGTGCTGGTCGGCTGCGGCATCGACCGGCACCCCGACGGTGACGACCGCGACGACGAAGGCGAAGGTGAAGGCGTGGGCGAGGGCGAAGGTGAGGGCGAGGGCGAAAGTGAAGGCGAAGGCGAGGGCGAGGGCGAAAGTGAAGGCGAGGGCGAGGGCGAAAGTGAAGGCGAAGGAGAGGCTGAAGGCGAAGGCGTCGACGACTGTCCGGAGGTCGCGGACTGTGTGTCGTGCTCCTCGAGCGAGCCGACCTGCCAGTGCGCGTTTTCGAGCGATGACGTCGTCGCGAACTTCGGCGCGGACGATGAGTCCGATCCGCCGACCGAGCCGGCCGACTACGCCTGCCTCGGCGCGGACCTCGTCGACGCGGTCCCCGCCGGCGCGGTCACCGTGACAGGCGCCGTCGTAGACTTCCAAAGCGACAACCCGATCGAGGGCGCTCTCGTCGAGGTCTTCGACAATTCAGCCGCGCTCGCCGCCGGCACGCCGCTCGCGTCGGTCGAGAGCGACGGCGACGGAAACTACGCGGTGACGATCCCGAAGGGCACGCTGGGAGACAGCCTGGTCTGGTGGCGCACGAGCGCCGACGCTCAGACCACGACGATCCAGAGCCGACGAATCGCCGCTGCCACGTACGCCGAAGATCGCGTCTCGGTCTCCGAGGTGACCATGGCAACCCTGGCCGCGATCCTCGGCACTTCCTTTCCTTCGGACACCGCGGCCGTCATCGGCCACATCGTCGACTGCGGTGGCCGGTTGGTCGCGAACGCGGGCGCGCGCGCCTTCGACGACGCCGGCGACGAGCTTCCCGTCGAGATCTACTACTTCGAGCAGGCATTCCCGGAGCGGCGCTCGCTGCAGACCGCCACGAGCCCCGACGGCCTCTTCATGGTCGTCAACATTCCGCTCGGAGTCGTCGACCTGCGCACCTACGGGCGCCTCGGCGGCGTCCTGACCACGCTCGGGCGCATTCGCGTCACCGCCGATAGCGACGCCGTGTTCATCGTCGACATCGAGCCGCTTCGCACCGGCTGCCCGTCGCTCTGACCGACGGCGCGGTCTTTTGACAACCTGGGGTCGCCTTGCTAGGCATCCCCATGGTCGACGAGCCTCTCCGCGAAGCGCTCACTTTCGACGACGTCGTGCTGATTCCCGCCGACAGCGAAGTGCTGCCGCAGGACGCCGACGTACGCACGCGGCTCACCGAATCGATCGCGCTCGCCATCCCCCTCGTGTCGGCGGCGATGGACACGGTGACGGAATCCGCGACCGCGATCTGCATGGCGCGCGAGGGCGGCCTGGGCGTCGTCCACCGCAACCTGCCGCCCAAGCAGCAGGCGCTCGAGGTCCTGAAGGTCAAGAAGGCCGAGAGCGGCATGGTCGTCGACCCGGTCACGATCGGCCCCGAGGAGAAGCTCTCGCGCGCGTTCGAGCTGATGCGCGAGCACGACATCTCGGGGCTGCCGGTCGTGCATGACGGCAAGCCCGTCGGCATCCTCACCAACCGCGACGTGCGCTTCGAGCGCAACCTCGAGCAGCGCGTCGCCGCGATGATGACGACCCGCCTGGTGACGGCTTCGGAGACGACCACGCTGGAACAGTCCAAGGAGCTTCTGCACAAGAACCGCATCGAGAAGCTGATCATCATCGACTCGACGGGAACGATGAAGGGCCTGGTCACGATCAAGGACATCGAGAAGGCGCAACAGCATCCCTACGCGGCCAAGGACGAGTTCGGGCGGCTGCGGGTCGGCGCGGCCGTCGGCGTCGGCGTCGATCGCGAAGAACGCATCGACGCGCTGCTCGCGCAGGGCTGCGACCTGCTGGTCTTCGACACCGCGCACGGCCACTCGCGGCGCGTGCTCGACGCCGTCGCCGACACGCGGCGCAACTTCCCCAAGGTGCAGATCCTCGCCGGCAACGTCGCGACGGGCGAAGCCTTCGAGGCGCTCGCGCGCGCCGGCGCCGACGGCGTGAAGGTCGGCGTGGGGCCGGGGTCGATTTGCACGACCCGCGTCGTCACCGGCGTCGGCGTGCCGCAGCTTTCCGCGATCGTCGACTGCGCGCGCGCGGCGCGCCGCGCCGGCAAGCCCCTCTGCGCCGACGGTGGCGTGCGCACCTCGGGCGACATCGCCAAAGCGATCGCCGCCGGCGCCGACACCGTGATGGTCGGCAGCCTCTTCGCCGGCACCGACGAGGCGCCCGGCGAGCTCATCCTCTACCAGGGCCGCAGCTACAAGCTCTACCGCGGCATGGGCTCGCTCGGCGCCATGCGGGACGGCAGCCGCGACCGCTACTTTCAGGGCGGCGTGCGCGAGGACGCCAAGCTCGTGCCCGAAGGCGTCGAGGGGCGCGTGCCGTACCGCGGCGGCCTCGCGGCGTCGGTCTACCAGCTCGTCGGCGGATTGCGCTCGGCGATGGGCTACACCGGCTGCAAGACGCTCGACGACCTGCACAAGCGCGCGCGCATGATGCGCGTCACCGCCGCCGGCATGCGCGAGGGCCACGTGCACGACGTCGCGATCACCAAGGAAGCGCCCAACTACCGCGTCGAGTAGCGCCCCATGCGCGAGACCGTCCTCATCCTCGATTTCGGCTCGCAGTACACGCAGCTGATCGCGCGGCGGATCCGCGAGCTCAACGTCTACTGCGAGATCCATCCGTATTCGCTGCCGCTCGAGCGCATCCGCGCGATGGCGCCCAAGGCCCTCGTGCTCTCGGGCGGGCCGTCGAGCTGCTACGCGCCTGACGCGCCGACGGTGACGCCGGAGCTGTTTGGCCTCGGCGTGCCGATCCTCGGCATCTGCTACGGCGTGCAGCTCGCGGCGCTCCTGCTGGGCGGGCGCGTCGAGCCGTCGGAGCGCCGCGAGTACGGCCGCGCGACGTTGCGCGTCGGCGCCGAAGGCGGCGCGCTCTTCGAAGGCTTCGCCGCCGGCGAGGAGGCGCCCGTCTGGATGAGCCACGGCGACCGCATCGTGGCCCTGCCCGAGGGATTTCGCGAGATCGCGACCAGCCCCGCCTCGCCCTTCGCCGCCATCGAGGATCCCCGGCGTCGCTTCTTCGGCGTTCAGTTCCACCCCGAGGTCGCGCACACGCCGCGCGGCAGCGAGCTCCTGGGAAACTTCGTCTACCGCATCGCCGGCTGCGCGCCGACCTGGACAATGGCGAGCTTCGCCGACGAGGCGATCGCGAAGATCCGCGCGCAGGTGCGCGGCCGGCGCATCGTGTGCGGGCTGTCGGGCGGCGTGGACTCGTCGGTGGCGGCCGTGCTGATCCATCGCGCGGTCGGCGACGCGCTGACCTGCATCTTCGTCGACAACGGCCTGGCGCGCTCCGGCGAGACCGCCGACGTCCGGCGGATCTTCGGCGAGACGCTCGGGCTGCGGCTGCGCGTCGTCGACGCCGCGGAGCGCTTCCTCGCGGCGCTGCACGGCGTCACCGACCCCGAGCACAAGCGCAAGATCATCGGCCGCGAGTTCATCGCCGTCTTCGAGGAGGAGGCCAAGGCGCTCGGCGGCGCGGACTTGCTCGCGCAGGGCACGCTCTATCCCGACGTCATCGAGTCGACCTCCTTCAAGGGCCCGTCCGCCACCATCAAGAGCCACCACAACGTCGGTGGGCTGCCCGAGATCATGAAGCTCGAGCTGGTCGAGCCGCTGCGCGAGCTGTTCAAGGACGAAGTCCGGCAGCTCGGCGAGGAGCTTGGGCTCGCGCACCATGTGCTCTGGCGCCAGCCCTTCCCGGGACCGGGCCTCGCGGTGCGCATCCTGGGCGAGGTCACGCGCGAGCGCCTCGCCGTGCTGCGCGCGGCGGACCTCATCATCGAGGAGGAGGTGCGCGCGGCGGGCCTCTACGAGACGCTGTGGCAGTCCTTCGGCGTGCTCTTGCCGGTGCGCACCGTCGGCGTGATGGGCGACGACCGCACCTACGAGAGCGTGCTCGCGCTGCGCGCCGTGCACTCGAAGGACGGCATGACCGCCGACTGGGCGCGGCTGCCCTACGATCTCCTCGCGACGATCTCGTCCCGCATCGTCAGCGAGGTGCGCGGCATCAACCGCGTCGTCTACGACATCTCGCAGAAGCCGCCATCGACGATCGAGTGGGAATGATCACGGCATCGTTTCTCGCCGTCCTCGTCCAGGCCACCGCGCAATCGCCGCTCGCCGACGACTTCGCCGTGGCGCGCGCGGCCGCGCTCGACGAGGCGCTGCGCCGGTGCGTGGTGGCCGCGGCCGCCGGTGTGCGGCCGGGGGCTACTCCGCCGTCCGCGGAGCTGCTGGCGAAGGCGCGGAGCTACATCGAGAGCCATCGCATCGTCGCCGAGGTGGTCGTAGGCGATCACGTCGAGATCACGATCGAGGCCGACGTCGCCGAAGGGCGGCTCGCGCGTGCGCTGGGCGCCGGCGCGACCGGAGGTGACGCCGCAAGCACCCAGCCGGAGGCGCCCGCGTACGACGTCCGCGACGAGGGCGCCGTGCGCGGAACGGGGCTGGTCGCCGCACGGGCGCGCGGACGCCACGGGTACGTGGACGACGTCGACGTCTGGGGCTTCGGCCCCGACGCCGCGAGCGCGCGCGGGGACGCCGAGGCGCGGGCGCGAGGGCCGACATCTCCGGCGGGGTTCGACCTCGTCGTGACCGGCGTCGACGGGCCCGCCGTGCTCGCGCACCTGCGCGACGCGCTCGCCGACCGCGTTCCGGGCGTGACGTCGGCGTCGCTGCGCCGCGCCGGCCAGGGACGCTTCGACCTGCGAATCGAAGCCACCCGCGCCCCGGCGGAGATCGCCGCGGCGCTCGCGGCTCTCGAGCTCGACGGATTCCACCTCGAGCTCCGACGTGTCGACGGCGCAGTGCGGATGGAAGTCGTGAGCCCTTGAGAGTTGAGGCCATGATGCGCCTGAGCCTGGGCGCCGCGCTCGCGCTGGCCCAGGCGGCCTGCGCATCGGCGCCCGCGCCGGTACGCGCGCCCCTTGGCGCGCTGCGGATCGCCTGCACGCCCGACGACGCCGATGTCTACGTCGACGATTCGCTCGCCGGAAGCTGCGCGCACGTCCGCGATCGCGCGATGCCGGTTCCCGCCGGCGTCCGCCGCGTCGAGATCCGCAGGCCGGGCTTCTTCACGCGCTACGTCGAAATCGACGTCGCGGCCAACCGAGCGAGCGCCGCCGAGCTACGCATCGACCTGCGCGAGTCACCGGAGGCATGAGCGTCCACCTATCCATGGAGGTCCGAGCCGATGACTGACGAAGTGCTGATCCGCGACGACGGTCCGGTTCGCTACCTGATGCTCAATCGCCCCGAGACGCGCAACGGCTTGACGCTCGACGTCGTCGGGCGCCTCAAGACGGCCACCGAGAGCGCCTCATCCGACGCGGGCGTGCGCGCGCTCGTCTTCGGCGGCGAGGGCGGCGCGTTCTGCTCGGGCCTCGATCTCCGCCAAGGTCCGCCCGCCGGCGGCCCCGCCGAGATCGAAGGCGCGTTGCGCGACCTCTTCCACGGCCTCATCGCCGCGGTCGACGCGTGCCCCAAGCCCACGGTCGCGCTGATCGAAGGGCCGGCCGCCGGCTTCGGCATCAGCCTCGCGCTCGCCTGCGACCTGCGCGTCGCCACCGAGCGCGCGAGCTTCGCCGTCTCGTTCGCGCGCATCGGCCTGTGTCCCGACGGCGGCGCCACCTACGCGCTGCCACGCGCGGTGGGCCTGGGCAAGGCGCTTGAGCTCATCCTGCTGGCCGAGCGTATCGACGCCGCCGAGGCGCACCGCATCGGCCTGGTCGAGCGTCTCGTGCCCGCGGCGACGGCGCGCGAGCAGGTCGCCGCGCTCGCCGCCCGCCTCGCGGCCGGGCCGCCGCTCGTCCAGCGCCAGGTCAAGGAGCTTTGCCGCCGCAACGTCACGGCCGGTCTCGCCGCCGCGCTCGAAGCCGAAGTGGGCGCGCAGATGCGCTGTCTGGCCTCGCAGGACTTCGGCGAGGGCATCGTCGCCTTCATGCAGAAGCGCGAGCCAAAGTTCCGCGGGGAGTGAGCGCCAGCAGCTAAGGCAGCTGCGCGAAAAACTCGACCCTGCGCGGGACCTTGTACGGCGCGAGGTTCTTCGCGCAGTGATCGATGATGTCCTGCGCGACAAGCACGCCGCGCGGAACGACGCGCGCGACCACGATCGAACCGCCGAGCGGATCGCGCCCGATCGCCGCCCGAACCGCGGCGACGCGCGGGAAGGACTCGATGCAGGCCTCGACCTCGCCCAGCGCGATGCGCTTGCCCTCGACCTTGACGACGTCGTCTTCCCGTCCGGTCAGCGATAGGCGCCCCGCCCTGTCGAGTTTTCCCAGATCGCCCGTCCGCAGCCAGCCGCCGGCGTCGAAGCCGCCCACCGGCACGCGCCGGCCGTCCGCCGCGCGCTGCGAACCGACGGAGCGACGCGAGATCGCCCCGCTCTTCACCCAGATCGAGCCGCCTTCGCCACCGCCACCGTCACGGTCACCGTCACCGTCGCCAACCCGCACCTTCACGCCCTCGAAGGGCTTGCCGACGGTGCCGGGCTCCTGACCGCGTAGATCGACCGCCACCGGACCGGCCTCGGTCGTGTGGTAGCAGCTCATCAGCCGCACGCCGTAGCGCCGCTGGAACTGCTCGTAAGTCGCGCGCTCGAGCCGGCTCTCGGCCGACAGAAAGCGCGCTTTCTTCGTCTTGATCGGCCGTGCGGTCGAGATACGGCAGAGCGCCTCGTAGACCGCGGAGGTGCCGGGCAAAAAGTTCACCTCGTCCTCGCGCAACGCCTTGGTGATGCGCTTCTCGGACAGCTCGTCCTCGAGGTAGAGCGTCGCGCCCGTCCGCAGCGCCAGCGCCAGCCCAAAGTCGAAGCCGTAGGCGTGGTAGAGCGGCACGGCGGCGAGGATGCGGTCCTTGGCCGTCACGTCCAGCGTCTCGGCGATCTGATCCGTCGCGGCGAGCAACCCCGCGCCGCTTCGCACGACGCCCTTCGCATCGCCGCAACTGTCGGCGGTCACCAGCACCGCTTGCGCGTCCTCGACATCGGGAACGCTCGAAGGCGCGTGGATGCTGCACGTGAGCAACGTTCCTTGCAGCCGCCGCCGAGCCTGCACGTGCGGCTCGGCGCGCCCCTTGCGCTCGCTGGCGGTCGGCGGCGCGCCGGCGGCCGCGCTCTCGCCGCCGCGCGGGCGCGTGATCAGGCCGCGCAACGGCGCCACGGCCAGCAGCGACTCGAGCTCGCGCGAGCCCGTGGTCGGATCCAGCGGCACGACCACGCCTTTCACCTTCGAGATGGCGAGCGTGAGAATTACGAACTCGGGCACGTTGCCGAGCATGAGGCCGACCCAATCGCCGGCGCCGATGCCCATGCCGTGCAACTCCGCCGCGCGTCGGTCGACGCGGTGCGCCAAGCCGCGCCACGACAGGTACGTGTCGCGATAAACGACCGCCTTGTCGCTACCGGCCTTCTTGTTGGCCGCCTGAAGCCATCGGTGGAGGAGCATGCGAGCGAGGCGAAACTCTATCCCACGCCGCGCGTCGATTCAAACGCGCTCCCGTCCGGGAATTGCTTGAATCACCGCTTCGCGGCCGCATACTGTCCGCCCCGTGTCCGAAGCCGAAGATCCCGTCCGACGCGAGATTGCCGAGACGCGCAACCAGCTAATCAAGGCGACCAATCAAGTCGGCCTGCTGGTCGTCGAGACCAAGGAGCTTCGGCGCCTCGCGGATCGCCACGAGCGACGCCTGGGCCGTAACTCGACCGCGGCATACCTGCTGTTCGTCGCGCTGCTCGGCACCGCCTTCTGGGTCGCATACCGCACGCGCACCGCGCGCCTCGAGGCCGACCGGGCGAGCCTCGAGCGCGTGCAAAAGGACGCCGAACGCGCCCTCGCGCAGGCGCAAGGCGAGGCGCGCCTGCGGGTCGAAGCCGACGGCAAGGCCATGGAGCTCTACGAGCTTCTGCGCAGCGGCCGCGACAAGGAGGCGCTCGATCGCTACCCGAACGTCGCCAAGCTGCCGCTCGCGAAGCTCGAGGCCGAGGTGCTGCGCGAGGGAATCGGCCGCGTTCGCGGGCAGGCGGCGCACGCCGCCTACGAGCAGGGCGTCGCGTCGTTCGAAGCCGGCCAGTGGCGCCGCACCGTGCAGGATCTGCGCAAGTCGCTGCAAATAGCCTCCGAGATGCCGTGGGCCGCGAGCCTGCGCTACCACCTCGGGCTGGCGCTTCTGCGCCTCGGGCAGAACAAGGAGGCGGCGGTCGAGCTCGAGCAGGCGCTTCAACTCGGCGGCGACGAGGTCGGCCCGGATGCCGCGTTCTTCCTGGCCACCGCCTACGACGAGCTGCGCCAGCGCGCCCACGCCATCGCGGAGTATCGCCGCTTCGCCACGCGCTTCCCCGAGCACCGCCTCGGCCCCGCGGCACGCCGGCGCATCGCCGAGCTGTCCGTGCGCTGAATCCGCTCGTCTCGCTCGCCGACCGCCGGATTTGTTGACAGCCCCACCGCGGAAATCATATTTGATCGGAATCATGCACGTCCCGTCGGACGGGGTGAGGCACCCCGGAAAGCGGCCGAAGGTCGCGTTTGTCGCTACGGGTGGCGCCGCGAAGGGGCTGGCGCATCTCGGCGTGCTGCGCGCCGCCGAAGAGCTCGGCCTCAGGTTCGACATGTTCGTCGGTTCGAGCTCGGGCGCGCTGGTGTCGGCGTTCTACGGCCAGGGCGTCGCGCTCGACCGGCTCGTAGACTCCTTCCGCTCCCCCTGGAAGCGCCGCTTCGCCGGGCCACACCTGGTCGGGCGAACCTTCGCGGGAGCGCCAAGGCTCGCGGATTTCGCCAACCCGGGGTACCTCGCGTCAGGCCTCTTCTCGATCGATCCGCTCGAGCGCTACCTGCGCGAGAGGCTGCCGCAGAACGACTTCCGCAAGATCGATCGGTCGATCTACGTGGTTGGCATCGATCTCGACTCGACGGATCGCGTTGTGTTCGGCCGCGGCTACGTCGAGGACGTGCCGGTCAGCCAGGCCGTCGCCGCGTCCTGCTGCGTGCCGCTGCTCTTCCGGCCCTACCCCATCAACGGCCGCTATTACGTCGACGGCGAGACCAAGAAGACCTTCTCGGCCGACATCGCCATCGAGCAGGCCGCCGACGTCCTGGTCATCTCGAACGTCTACACGCCGCAGATCCGCAAGCCGGGGCGCAAGAGCATCGCGTTCGAGGGCATGCGTTCGGTCTGGAACCAGACGCTCAACCTCGTGCTACACGAGAAATCGCTGCGCGGCCTCGACCTCTACAAGAAGCTCTATCCCGAGGTGCAGATTGTGCTCATCGAGCCCAACATCGGACACCTGGGATTTCTCAACCGGTTCCGCGCCCGCGAGTTCGTCGAACGCGGCTACCGCGAGGCTCTCAAGCAGCTCTCCGCGGCGCAGGCGCGCGGCACGTTCAGCGAAGTTCGGCGCCTTCGCGCCGTCGGCGCGCCGTAGGACCGCTACCCGACCAGCGCCAGGTCGCGGATGCGACTCTCATCCGACCAGCGCCAGGTCGCGGATGCGACTCTCACCCGAACAGCGCGGTCCGGCGGACGGCGAGCAGATCGTCGACCATCGCCTGCACCGTCTGGC
>JBBTFH010000096.1:0-1434 GCA_038041915.1 Myxococcota bacterium | reverse complement strand
GAGCAGCTCGGCATGCCACCGTTCGCCGCTCGGCAACTGCCCCTCGAACGTGCGCTTCGGCCACGAATGTCCGCAGCGCCGACGCGGCGGCCTCAGAGGGCGCCAAGGGCCCTTCCTTCGCGGAGGATGCGCGCGCGCAGCAACTCGGGGCAGCTTTCGAGCGCGATCAGGTCGATCGAACGTCCGACGAGGCGCTCGAGGCGCGACCACGCCTCGAAGAAGCGGTCGGGGGCAATGCCCTCGACCGCGAGATCCACGTCGCTGCGGGAGTGGAAGCGCTCGGACCAGACGAGCGAGCCGAATGCCACGACCCGGCGGACGCCGAACTCGCGCACGAGCGCGTTCGCGGCCGCGGGCGGGAGCGCGAGCACGCGCGCCCGCTCCTCCGCCTCTCCCGCGAGCCTCGCCGCTTCGCGCTCGACGAGCAGGCCAGCCGTCAGCTTGGCGCGATCCTCGACGGTCATCCCCGATAGCGTAACACGCGGGCTCCGTTGACCGCACCGCGCCGATCGCCTCACAACATCACCCTCTCGACCCACCTCCCGCGCCTTTCACTTCGATTGTCGGCACCCGCAAAAAAGCGTGCGTGCGCGCGCGAATCTTTTTTTCGCCACCTACCCCGGCGAGACTGCTTCAATCCGCTCGGGCCCCCGAGGGAGCCCGAGATGCCACGCGCGCACTCTTCGCCGACGGGATCTGGTTTCAATCAAATTGAGAGGACGAGTCGCCGCGCTTGCGACATGGTCAACCTGTCCACGGCGGCGGGGGAGGATCAGTCACCGGGCTTCGCCTCCGAAGCCGCATGCGACCAGCAGCGCGGCCCGCACCTCCGGCCATCGCTCGGGCTTCAACCGCGCGATGACCGCCCCAAGCCGGGCTCGCTGCGCCAACGCGACGTGATCGAAGTTCAGCGCGCAGGAGGTCGGCATCCCGTCCTCGGTCGCCAGCAGAACCTCGGAAGCCAGCCCGCGCACGGTACGCGTCGCCGGAACCACGATGATCTCGTTCAGGGCGTCCAGGACGTCGTCCCGCGCAAGCAGCAGCACCGGGCGCTGCTTGTCGGGCTCGCGGAACTTGTACCAGCGGACCTCACCTCGGAGCATGGAACTCGTCCCATCCCTCCGCCTCCCAGGCGGCGCCATCGTCGTCGGCGTGAAACTCGTCGCTGCCGGGCGGTGCCGCGCGGTACGCCTTGGCATCCCCTTCCGCACCGGCGGCGGCCTTCAGGGCCAAGCGAGCCAGTTTCACCTGCTGGTCGTGCGAGAGCTTCTCGATCAGCGGCTTGAGATCGTCGGCACTCAGGTTCATGGCGACGTGAGTCTACCACGCGGCTCCCGCGATCCTTTGCCACGCCGTTGCCACGACGGTGCGCGCCCGAGGTGGGCTACACGTCAAACGTGCGTAGCACCACTCCCACCCGCACCGCACGGTCCA
>JBBTFH010000095.1:0-2963 GCA_038041915.1 Myxococcota bacterium | reverse complement strand
CGCGCCGCCGCCGGTCGCCGAAACGCCGGCGCCGCCGGTCGCCGAAGTCGCGCCGTCCCCGCCGCCGGCCGCGGAGAAACCCAGGAGCGAGAAGCCCAAGGCGGACAAGCCCAAGGCGGACAAACCCAAGACCGACAAGCCCCAGGAGAGCGCGCCGTCCGGTGGCACGGGCGATGCGTCCGCCGGGCGCGGTCACTTCGAGCGGTACTGCACCAAGTGCCACGGCAGCGACGGGCGCGGCCAGACGAAGATGGGAGAGAAGCTGAAGGTCACCGACATCACCACGGGCGAGTGGCAGGGCAAGCTCTCCGACTCGGCGATGCGCAACGCGATCCGCAAGGGCAACGCCGAGAAGAAGCAGCCCGCCTTCGCCCCCGACAAGCTCGACGATCAGGCGTTGCGCGACGTCGTCGCGTACATCCGAACGCTAAGGAGGTAGTCGGGGGCGGGCGGTTTCGACGCGCCGCCGCCAAGTGGATACCGTTTCCGCAGAGCCTGCGGACAAGCCAGACGCTCTTGCTCCGCCGAAGTGAACGAGTATAGTGTGACTATACTCATGCCGACGAGCATTCATGTTCCGAAGCCGTTGCTGGAGGCCGTGGATCGGCGCGCGCGGTCGCTCGCGATCAGCCGCAACCGCCTGGTCGTGCTCGCTCTCGAGAAGGAGTTGGCGCGCGCAACCGAATGGTCGCCCGGATTCTTCGAGCGACTCGCGCGCGTCGAGCCGGACGAAGCGGCGACGGTCGACGACATGATCTCCTCAATCCGGGCCGCCCGCACCCGCAAGCGACCGCCGCGCCTTTGAAGTACGTGCTCGACACGAACGCGGTGTCGGCGCTCATGAGGGGCAACGCGGCCGTCCTGGCCCGCTTGCAGCGCGCCGGCAAGTCGGAGGTGGGCGTTCCGCAACCGGTGCTGGCCGAGATCGCCTACGGCATCGAGCGGCTGCCGCGTTCGCGCCGCAAGGACTGGCTGCGCCGGCGATTCGACTCGATTCGAGAGGAGCTTCCGCGCTCGCCCTGGACCGATGACGTCAGCGAGCGCTTCGGCGAGATCAAGGCGAAGCTGGCGCGGACGGGGCGACCCATCGAAGACTTCGATGCCGCGGTGGCCGCCCATGCGCTGGCGTCAGGCGCCGTGCTCGTGACCGCCGACGCGGCGCACATGTCGCGCGTCGTAGGCCTCGAAACGGCAGACTGGGCGCGCCTCGACCCGTAGCGTCGCATGCCGCCCTTCGTGATGTGGAATAGGATCGTATGCGATTCCACAAGATGATCCGACTGGGACACGGTTCGCAACGCGAGATGGCGCCTCAGTCGCACGGGATCAAAGGCTGGCAGTCGATCACGCCGTTCACGTGGAGCAGTGGGTCGACGATGACGCCTGGTCCGGTCGCCGTGGGATGGCACATGAGGCACTCGGTCACCAATGGATGCGGCCCCGGCGGCGGCGTTCCGTGGCAGGTTCCACAAGCGGCCTGCGAGCCGTCGACGGTCGTCCACGCAGGCGCGGTTGTCGTTCCACCGGACAACGTCGCGCCGTGGCAGTAGACGCCGGAGCAGGTCGCGGTCGCGGCGTCGTAGGCGGGGACCGCGCCGTCGTTACGCGCGAGGCTGCCCGCCGGGAACGGCACCTCGGCCGGCATCTCGCCGTCGATGTGCGAAGGGGCTGAAACGCTCGCCGGCGCCTCGTGGCAGTCGGCGCACGGGATCGGGACAGGCGCTTCGAGGTGTGCCGCGTGCGCGCCCACGCCGGGCACGCTGGTCGCCGTCGAGCCGTCGACCGCCGGCGGCGGCGCTGGCTCGGCCGCGTCGGTCCCGTGACACGCGTTGCACGCAAGCGCGTCGTCGAACTCCAAGTCGACTGTGCCGTTGACGTGCACGTCAGGCGCGTCCGTCGGGTGGCAATCGCCGCATGTCGCCAGCGGTGGATGCGGCGGCGGCGGCGGCAGCCCGTGGCACGTGCCGCAGGTCGTCTGCGTGCCGTCGACGGTCGTCCACGTCGGCTCGGTGAGCGTCCCGCCGCCGAGCGTTCCGCCGTGACAGTACGCACCGGAGCACGAGAGCGCATCGGCGTCGTAGGCGGGCGTCGCGCCATCGCCGCGCGCGAGGCCATCGTCGGGGAACGTGACCTCCGCCGGCAGCGACGAGTCGAAGTGCCCCGCGTCGAGCAGCTCGGTCGGGACGATGTGGCACTCCTCGCAGGCGACCGCGAGGGCCTCGCCGCTGCCGCCGAGGTGCGTCGCGTGCGCGCCGACGCCGCGATCGGCCGTGTCGGTGCTCCCGTCGAGCGCGGGCGGCGGCGACGGCGCGAGCGGAGCCGTCCCGTGGCATGAGGCGCAGGTCGCGTCGGGGCCGAACTCGACGTCGACGACGCCGTCGACGTGACGTGACGGATCGACGATCACGCCGATGCCCGACGCGGTCGGGTGGCAGTTGCCGCACGCGGTCACCGACGTGTGCGGCGGCGGCGGCGGAACACCGTGGCACGTCCCGCAGGCCGCCTGCGTGTCGTCGACGGTCGTCCACACGGGCTCCGTGAGCGAGCCGCCGTCGAGCGTGGCGCCGTGGCAGTACGCGCCGGCGCAGGTCAGCGCTTCGGCGTCGTACGCGGGCGCCGCGCCGCCGGCGCGCGCGAGCCCACCGTCGGCGAACGTGACTTCCGCGGGTGGCGCCGTGTCGAAGTGTCCGGCGTCGAGCGCATCCTCGGGAACGACGTGGCAGTCCTCGCACGCGACGACCGCCGCGAGCTCGCCGGAAAGGTGCGACGCGTGTGCGCCCACGCCGCGCTCCGCCGCGTCGTCGCTCCCGTCGAGCGACGGCGGCGGCGCGGGCAGGTCCGGGTCCGCGCCGTGGCAGTGCGCGCAGCCCTCCTTCTCGAAGTCGATCACGTCGACCGTGCCGTCGACGTGGCGCGAGGCGTCGGCGATGCCACCTTCGCCGTCGGCATCCGGGTGGCACCGG
>JBBTFH010000094.1:12823-14367 GCA_038041915.1 Myxococcota bacterium | reverse complement strand
CTGACCGCCCGTCGCGCCACGTCAGCGGACCGGCAGTCGCTGGACGAGAATCTGCGGGACGCGATCGAAGTCGGGGTCGGTCGTCACGATGCTCAGCCCGTGCTGCATGGCGCTGGCGGCGATCCAGACGCCGTTCGCCGAGACGGGCGTGCCGGCCCTGCGAAGCCCGTCGAGGATGGCCGCGTACCGCTCGGAGGTGTCGTCGTCCAGCGGAATCGAGCGGACGCGCGGCGCCGATTGAAAGCGCGCGAGGAGCGCCTCGTTCCTGCCCCTTCGCGTGCCTCGCATGAACCCGGCGCGAAGCTCGCCGAGGACGACCGGCGTCAGCACGATCTCGTCGGCCTCCTGAAGCGCGACCCTCGCACCGTCGTCTCCCCGCATGAACGCCGAGTACGCGGAGGTGTCCAGCAGGATGCGGCTCACTTCCACATCTCGGGATCGACCGCGCGCAGCCGGCGAAGCTCGGCGTCGAACTCGGCGGCTTCCTCCCGCGACCACGATCCGGCGAGGGCGTCGAGGTCGTGGTGGCGGACGGGGCCGCGGGCTCGGGGAGCCCCGCCGGTCGCTTCCTCCAGAAGGCCGACGACGGTGCGGCTCAGGCTGGCGCCGCGTGCGCGCGCGCGCCGCCGCAACTCGCGGGCCACCTGCTTGGGAACGTCGCGAACCGTGATCGCCTTCATGAAGATGCTCCGTGCATCAGCCATGCATCAGAGTGATTCACGCTGCGATGCAAGTCAACACGGGCGTTGGCCGCCGTGGGGGGCCGGCCGGTCGTGATAGCGCGCCATGAGCGCGTCCAGGGCGGGCAGATCGTCATCGCCGATCGGCAAAACCGTGATCGCGCCCGAGCGCACCAGCTTCCACGCGGCGGCCACTGCCCGGCGCTGGTCGCCGACGAGGTGGAAGAGCCCGGCGAGAATGTGTTCAATGACGCCTTGAGCGGGTCACCTTCGGCTCTGCCAGTGGGCGGCGGCGCGTCTTCTCTGGGAGCTTTTTCAGGCGGCTCTGAATGCCGTCATAGAAGATCTCGGCGACGGTTCGGATCTCGGGCGCGATGTTTTGCAGGGCACGGCGATCACCGAGATGCTGCGCCCGAAGCGCCTCCACCCAAGGACGCAGCCGCGCGGTGTCGCCCCGCTGATCGAGGAAGGCCAGCAGCTCGGCTCCGTAGTTGAGGTGCAGCAGTACGGCGCTCGCGCGGAGCCAGTCGTCTGTGTTGAACGGCCCGAAGCCATTGGCTCGGATGGTCAGCGCTTTGGCGAGGGCCTCGCAGGCCAGGCCCCAGTTCGAGTCGTAGGCGGCGAAGAGGGCTTCGTGGAGGTGAGTGGTGTCCTGGTACTCGTCCGTGGGAAGCGCCCGCAGCTCATTCATCAGTGGACGAGCGCCAGGGCCTTCGCCCATGAAGTCACGGCGAAGGAAGAGCCGGTTTTGGTGGACGACGTCGTTGGTGGGGTCGAGTCGCAGCGCGTTGTCATAGGCTTCGGCAGCATCGGAGGGGCGGTCGAGGTAATCGCAGTAAAGATTGCCCAAGCCGTTCCAGGACC
>JBBTFH010000094.1:0-12723 GCA_038041915.1 Myxococcota bacterium | reverse complement strand
TCGGAGGGGCGGTCGAGGTAATCGCAGTAAAGATTGCCCAAGCCGTTCCAGGACCGGACAAACTTCGGATCACGGGCGATGGCCTCGCGGTAAGCGGTCTCCGCTTCGGCGTAGCGATGGAGATAGTCCTGGAGGAGATTGCCCAGGCCGTTCCAGGGCCAGGCATTCTTCGGATCACGGGCGATGGCCTCGCGGTAAGCGGTCTCCGCTTCGGCGTAGCGCTGGAGATAGTCCTGGAATAGATTGCCCAGGCGGTTCCAGGGCCCGGCCAACTTCGGATCGCGGGCGATGGCCTCGCGGTAGGCGCTCTCGGCTTCTACATAGCGGGCGAGTTTGACGTGTAGATCGTAGCCCCAAAGGAACCATATCCAGGCCCTGGCAGTGACAATCGGCTGGATGGCCGAACGGATCTGGGCGAGGCTGGGGTCTCTGAGGGCGGCGCCGAATCCATCGGGCAATGAGTCCACCATCAACTGGATGCCTTGCTTGTCTGTGGCCTGAAGGAAGGCGCGGTTCCAGTCCTCGGCGTCCTGCAAAGCGCGGATTTGCCCACTGGCGAGACGCTGGGAGAACCAGGCGACGGCTTCCACCGAGTAGCTCTGCTCATCAGCAATCCGCGCCTTTTGGGTGGTCTCCAGCACGCTCTGAGCCTCTGCGATGCTGAGCTTGCCGGAGCGAGCCGCCAATTGTTCCCGCTCACCGCTCATGAACATCGTCCGGTCGCCGAGCACGGCTTTGGCGAAGTCCTCGGGCGTGATGTCGGCGTCATCGGGCACCAGGGACATGAGCTTTTTCCGCAGGTCATCAAACGCCAGCGTGGCCGGCTGCAGGGTGTCAAAGTCGATCATCTCGCGCAGCCGGGCGCGGGCCTCGCGGGCTTCCTCACGCAGGGCGGTGAGCTCGGCGTGGCGGGTGAGTTCCTCGGCAGTTTCCGGCTCCGGCTCCTTGAGGCTCGCGGCGACGGCCTGGCTCCAGACGTAGCGGTCGGGGGTGAAATGATCCTCGCCCATCAGGTAGCGCGCGAGGCGGCTGCGATCGGTCGGCTCGTAGAAGCTCTCCAGGAATCGGGTAAGGAACTCCACTTCGCGGCGCTGGCGTCGCGAGGCGCTGCGCATGAGGAACCAGATATTGAAGAAGCGCTCGGCGAGCTGGTATCCGGTGCGGGTCTCGCCAAATAGCTCGGTGCGCTCGACGACCCCCGTTTTCTCCAGTCGGTCGAGCTGGGCGCTGATGGTGCCGGCGGGCAGGCCGGTGGCGGCGGCCAGGCTGACGGCGGTGACGGGGTCCCAGTGGTTGGCGATGGCGCTGGCGACGACCTGCTGCTGCGCCGTGAGTTCCTCGAAGCGGGCCTTGTAGAGTGGGGTGACGCGATCCAGCAGGCCCTCCAGGTCGCCGAAGACACTGGGGGCGAAGTCCTCGGCATAGAGGAAAAACAGCGTGAGGGCGGTGCGCGGATTGCCACCCGTGAGCTGACGCAGCACGGTGAGGCGGGCAGGATGCTGGAGGACGCGCTGGCGCACGTCGTCGCGCTGGGCGGCCTCGGCCAGGTGCACGAGCAGGGATCGCATCTCGGACTCATCGAGCGGACGGAGGTAGTGAACCTTGAATTGATCGTAAAAGGCCGCGCCGTAGTCCTGGCTCTGCGGCGGCGGGCTGGGGCTGGTTCCGACGAGGATGGGGCTGCCGGGCCGCATAAGCAGCTCGCGCAGGCTGTGCTGCTGGCCGTTGTCCAAGCGCTCGAAGACGAGTTGGAGATTGTCCACCAGCAACACAGGCCGTTGCCCGCAGGCCTTGGTGATGTGGACAAACGCTTCGTAGACCTCGTCGGCAAAGGGTTGATCGTCCTTGGCGGCCCGCATTCCGGCGGCGGTCAGGCGAGCGACGGTGGCATCGATCTCATCGACGCCCTCCGTGTCCTTGGCGAGCTCGCGCGCATCGGCCAGCGAGTCGAGGCAGTTCAGCCAGAATTTGGAGAGGCGGTCCACGGCGTACTGCTCTTCAGCAAATACGAGCGGGATGAAGCGGGCAGAGAGTTCGGAATCCGTGCGTAGCTCGGCAGCGATGCGTGCGAGGAGCATGGTCTTGCCCATGCCACGCTGGCCGACGATGAGATGATGCTGCGCCCGGCTTCTTGGCTTCTCTGCGGCGAGGTCGGCGACGATGCGGTCAAACTGCTGCCGGCGCGCCGCGAAGGCCGCGATGATTTGCTCCGACGACATCCGCCCCGTGTTGTAGAGCGAGAGTTGATGGAGGGCGATCAGAGGTGTGGGTGCGATCGGTTTCATCGGATTTCACGGCGGTGCCAGTATTCGCGGAGCAGGAAGGAACGAAAGGCGTAGCGGCCCACGCTCTCCAGGAGGTAGCCGTCGCGCTGGAGCATGAGCAGCAGGCGAGCGAGTTGGTCCTCGACGGCGGCAGGATCGGCGGTCTGGCGAGTGCTCATCAGCGCGTTCAAGACCTGGGCACGTTCCCGGCCACCGGCGTGCTGGCAGAGATGACGCAGGATGTCTTTGGCCGCCGTGGCATCGCTCTGGCTGAACTGCTCCTCTAATCGCTGCCGCCAGGTGTCGAACTGGCTGAGGTTATTGGGCAGCAGCAGATGGTTGAAGGCGGCTTCGACGGAGGCAGCATCGGCCTGGGTCGCGCCGGAATCGACGAGTGCATGGAAGACGATCTGCAGGTGGTGTGGCAGCGGCCAGCCAACCCGCTCGATGATGAGGGCTCGCTGTTCGGTTGAGAGCGGCAGGCCATTGCTCGCGCCCAACTGGCTGAGGAAGCGGTCGGCCTCGTTCGTATCCAGCGCTTCCAGGTTCAACGGGCTCAGGTCATTGATCGCCTTCCGCAGGTTTCGATCATCGACAAAGCTATCCAGCCCGATCGAGCCGAGGAAGATCCAGCGCACGGTCTGCCGATGCGTCTGCCTCAGAGCCCGCAGCCAATGGAGCAGTCGGCTGACTCGCTCGGTGCCGTGCTCCTCTCTGCCGAGCGCCAAGAGGATCTCGGGCATCTCATCGATGGCCAGCAGCACGGGCTTTCCGTCGCTTTCAATCTTCCGGAAGATGCTCTCAAGCGCGCGGCCCAAGGTGCTGTGGTCAGCGTCCTCCGCGGCACCCATCTCCATGTCAAAACCCGCGGCCCCCACTTTCATGCCGCCGAACGCTTGGCGTGCCTTGCGAAAGGCAAGCGAGACACGGCTGAGCGCCGCCGCCGGATGAAGGCCGCTCTCGCTCAAACCATCGACGAGTTTTTCTGCGAAAGCCAACTCATCGTGGCAGCCCTCGACGTTCATGAACACCGCACACCGCCCGGCCTGCCGCTCCAGTTCACACAACCGGAGCACGAGTGAGGTCTTCCCCACCCGACGAGGGGCCGTCAGCAGTAGGTTCGCGCCATTGGCCAGCTCCCGCTGCAGGCGAGCGAGATCGCGGGGCCGGTCAAAGAAGTCGTCATGTTCAACGGGGGAACCGATGACGTTTCTCATGGTCCGGAAGGTAGCAGATGCTATCGTGCCAAGTCAATATTCAAATATGAATATATACCATTTAGTATTTACTAAGAAATAAGCATTCCAGGCTCTCGCTCCAGCGGAGCCAGAAGTTTGTTGAGCTGCGGTCTCGCTAGGAGCGGGTAGGACATTGACGATGACGCACTACAGGTCGATCACCGTCGAGGTTGCGGCCACCGCATGTGGTGGTCGAGAGGTCCATTTTTCGCAATGCCGTACAGGCCGCTAGGCGCCACGGCGTCCCGCGAGGCGCGCGCGCACGAGGGAGCGTGCTTTCTCGGAACGGCGGGCGTCGCCGCCGGCGAGTGTGCCGACGGCCCGCATCGCATGGGCGCGGAGGCGAGCCTGCGTTCCTTCGTCGCCAAGTTCGCGCCGTAGGCCGCGTCTCCGCCGGCGAGCGCCAGCGTCGCATCACGTGGCCCAGGCCGCGTGATACGCTTGTTGTCAATGGAGCGGATCGCACATGCGCTGAGCGGCTGCGAAGAGGTGGTGGCCGCCTACGTGTTCGGCTCGCGCGTCGTGGGGCGCGCGCGACGCGACTCGGACGTGGACGTGGCGGTTGTGTTTCGCGCCGAACTCGACGACGATCGTCGCTTTGCGTTGCGCTGCGCGCTATCCGAGCGCGTCGCGCGGGCCGCGGGCGCCGCGCGGGCGGACGTGGTCGATCTCGAGCGCGCGCCGCCGCTGCTCGCCCGCGAAGTGATCGCGCGCGGCCACCTGCTCTTCTCGCGCGACGAGCCGCGACGCGTGCGCGTCGTCGCGCGCCAGACGATGCGGTACGTCGACACGAGGCCGTTGCGCCGCGTGCAGGACGAAGCGGTCTTCCGCCGCCTGCGGGAAGGAACCTTTGGTCGTCTCGCGTGAGGTCGCGGCCAACCGGCTCAAGCGCACGGAGCACGCGCTGGCGCGCTTGCGCCGTCTCGCGACCATGCCGCTCGATGCCTATCTCGCCGACGAGGACGCGCGCACGCTGGCCGAGCGGCACCTTCAGATCGCCGCGCAGTGCCTGCTCGATCTCGGGAACCACATCGTCGCGGAGGAGGGGCTGGGCTCGCCCGACGACGCGGACGGCATCCTCGACTGCCTCGCCGGCGCCGGCGTCGTCGCCCCGGCGCTGCATGCGCGGGTGAAGGGCCTGGGCGGGTTTCGCAACATTCTGGTCCACGACTATCTCGGCATCGATCATCGACGGGTGCACGCGATGCTCGGACGGCTGGACGATCTCGCCGACCTCGCGCGCGCCCTCGGCGAGCACGCGGACAAGCCCGGCGGCTGATTCAGCGGGCCATCAGAAGCGGCCGCCGACGCTGGCGCTGCCGGGACCGACGCCGACATCCACGCTCGCCTCACGGCCGAGCTCGGCCTCCCACCAGAACAGCGCGCCGGCGGCGAGCGCGGCGGCGGTGCCGGCGGCGAACCAGGTGTAGAAGAGGCCGCGGCGCTCGGTCGGGTCGTCGCCCGTCCGCGTTTCGGCGGCCGGCGGCGGCGTGGCCGCCGGTGACACGCTCGGCTCTGCCGAGAGCAGCGCCGGCGCCGGCGCGATCGGCGACGACGCCTCCGGCTCCCGCACCGTCACGCGCCCGCGGCCGGCCACGCGCACGCGCTCGCGATGTGGGCCGACCTCCACGTCGTGCTCGCCGGCGGCCACGCGCACGGCCGCGAGCGGCAGCGCGCCGACGACCCGCCCGTCGATCGCGACGCGCGCGCCGGCCGGTCCTTGGGCCAGAATCTCGCCCACGCGATCGCGCAGCGCCTCCGCGTCGCGTTCGGCGACCGCGCGCAGCTCCGCCGCGTCGGGGCCCGCCTCGCGCAGGAACCGATCGTAGAAGTCGAGCGCGACCTCGGGGCGGCCGAGCTCGCGGTGGCACGCGCCGATGTTGACCAGCAACTTGACCGACGGGAAGCTCCGAAAGGCCTCTTCGAATTGTCCGAGCGCGCCCGCGAAGTCGCTCCTTCCGTACGCGTCCAGGCCCTCGCGGAGCAGCTCGAGCGCCTTGGCCTTTCCGGCGTCGTCGGCGGCGGCCAGATTGCAGACGAGCGCGACCAGGGCGATTCGTTTCATGGACCCTCCGTCACGGCTTGATTCCGCGCGTGAGGCGGGCGCGGACGCGGGCGACCTGGCGCTCCTTGTACTGGTCGTGGCTGTTCTCGCCGCGCTCGTTGTCGATGGCGGCCTGCTGGTCGACGACCTGGAACTCGGTCAGCACGAAACCGATCGGCCCGAACTGGTCGTAGAGATCGTCGGAGCGGCAGAGGAACTGGTCGACGCGCACCGGCAGGTCGGCGACGAAATTGATGACCCGGTAGGACGGCCCCGAGAACTCGTTGGAGACGCGCGGCTCGCGCTCCTCGATGCCGATGTCGCTCTGTAGATCGGGGATCAGCCGACGCAGGCTGGTCTGCTCGAGCAGCTTGCGGAAGGGCAGGAGCGCGTTCTCCGACTGGCCCGGAACGATGTAGTTGAACGGCACGAGGCGGTTGCACAGCTCGCGCAACAGCGGCAGCACGTCGTCGGCGGTCGCGGCGACCAGGCGGAAGCGGATCTTGTCGTAGACCTGCGCGGCCAGCGTTTCCTTCTTGGCCAGGAGCTTGAGGATCTGCGCGTCGCGATGCTTGCGGCTCCACGCGAACTCGACGACCGGCAGCCCGGCGCGGCGCATCTCCTCGATCACGCGCAGCACCTTCTGCTCGACGAGGCTGAACATCTCGACGTCGGCGACCGGCAGCTTGGCGAGAAGCTCGCGCCCCGCGAGGTGATGAATGACGTGCATCGCCTTGAGCACGGTGCACGCGGCCGTCTCCTTCTTGCCGCGTCCGGACGCCAGCAGTAGGAGGTCGGGCACCGGGGTGGCCTGGACCTCGGGCGGAATCGTCAGGTCGAGGTAGCGCTCGCTGTATTCGATGGCCTCGATGCGCAGCCGATCGAGGCGCGCGGAGTCGCGCGGGTCGCTCGGGTCGACCTCCTGCACCGCGAGGAAGCGGCGCACTTGCTCGGCGTCGGAAAACGCGAGGCGATGCCAGTCGATGACCGATCCGCCGCGCAGGAGCAGCCGGATCTGCTCGACGTCCGCGAGTGTGAACTCGGCGAACGGATCGGGCGTCGCCGGCGCCGTCAGCGTCGGAATCGGCTGCGTGTCGGCCTCGTCCATCGGACGATGCGACTCTAGCCCGGAACGTGACGAGGGACTACTCGCCAGGGACGATCGGGGGGTTCACGGCGACGCCGATGTTGGCTTCGCCGGCATCGTAATAGAGGAGGTAGCGGCCGTCGTGGAAGACGACGGCGGGGGCGCGCTCCTCCAGGTGTTCGAGGAACGCGACGGTGCGATCGAACACCGGGTTCCACGCGTAGACGGATGGGCGCGGCGCGGCGAGCTCGGCGGCGGCATAGCCGATACTGGCGTTGGGCGAGGGGCGGCGCGGCTGGCCGAGCTCGACGCTCGACGAAGACTCGGTGCCCAGGGCCGAGAAGTAGATACGGAGGATCGGGCCGCGTCCGGCCGGCCCGCCGGGCACGACGAGCAGCGCGGGATCGCCGATGGTGGCGACGCCGCGCCAGAGCAGCGGATCCTCGACGTCGGCGGGCGCGAGCAGCGGAGCGTCTTGCTTCGCGAGATCGCCGCCGATTGGGCCGCGCGCCAGGCCGATGCCGGCGCCCGACGCGGCGGCGTAGGCGAGCAGCAGCTCCTCGCCGTCGAGCGCGGCCGCCGGCGCGGCGAGCGCGCCACCTTCCCAACGCAGATCGGCGGCGAGCGCGAGCGCGGCCTGCCCGAAGGTTTTTCCGTCGTCGCTCTCGGCGCGCCAGAGGGCGCCGTCCCGCTCGAACAGCAGCGTCACACCGCTGTCGGTGGCGATCGCGGAGGGCGCGCGGCCGTCGGCCACCGGCTCGATCGGATCGAGACGGAACGACGTTCCGCTGGCGCCGACGGCGCGGCGGATGCCGTCTTGTGCGGCGGCATAGAGCAGCAGGCCGCCGTCGTGCGGCAACACCGACGGTCCGCGTAGCGCCAGCGGCGTTCGCTGCGGACGGCAGCTCTCTGTCGGCAGGCACGCGACCTCGGGGCAGTGCGCCGTGATGCAGACGTGGAACGTGAACGAGCAGACCTCGCCGTGCTGGCATTCGGCGTCGACGTCACAGCCTTGCCGGCAGCGCTCGCTCTGGCAGATCTCGCCGGCGGCGCACTGCGCCTCGGCGGTGCAGCGCCTCGCGCAGCGCGGATAGCGCTGGCCGAGGTCGCACACCATGTCGGCGCCGCAATCGCCGTCGGTCGCGCAGGCGGTCGCCGTGCACCGTCCGCACAGGCAGCGTTCGCGGCTCGCGCAGTCGGCGTCGGTCTCGCACGCGGGCGGCGCGGGCGCGTCGTCGGGGACGCAGACGCCGAGCTCGCTCGCGCTCGCGGGCGCCACGCGCACCTCGCCCAGGCAGAACTCGACCGGGCCGAGATCGCTCCACGGCGCCACGCCCGTCGGATTCCGCCGCTCGGGAAACGGCTGCTCGCCGAGCGCGCCGCACGCGCAGGCGAGCAGGGGCGCGAGCGCGGCGCGCACGTCCCTTCGGACGGGGTGGTGCACCCTCAAAATCGCACCGTCCACATGATCGAGCCGTGGTAGATGCGCCCGCCCGACGAGAAATCGCCCGTCGGCCCCGCGACGTCGTCCTTGCGCGTCTCGCGTGGCACGAGCTGGTGCAGCTGCAGCGTCGCGTCCAGGCTCGTCGGCGCGAGCAGAATCGTGCCCGGCCCCCAGGTCACGCCGGCGCCGAGCGTGGCGACCACGCGGTCGTTGTCGGCGAAGCTCGTCAGCCCCGTCTGGTCCGGCACCGGCGAGCGCTCGTAGTAGGCGCCGGCGCGCCAGGCACTGCGCAGCCGCTCGGAGTGGCGCCGCAGGTGCTCGGCGCCGACGCGCGGCACCCACACGTCGCGGAAGCGTTGGCGCGGCACGGAGGCCAGCACGAGCGGCGGCGCGGTGCTGAGGTCGACGAGCGTCTGCAGATCGACGACGTCGCCCTCGTAGTCAGACCAGCGCAGGTAGGTGAGGTCGGCCGTAAGCGTGAGCGACTCGCGCGCCGCGAACGCCGCGCCGGCGCTCACGCGCTGCGGCGTGTAGAGGTTGACCGCGCGGACGCTGATGATGCTGTCGCCCTCCACGATGCCGCCGAAGTCGGCCTCGGACACGACGTCGATGCGCAGCCGCAGATCGATCGCGCCGCGCCACGAGGCGCCGAGGCGCAGCCGCTCCGTCGGCAGCACGAGGACGCCGGCGATCGGGGCCGCGCGCGTCGGAAGCTCGACATCGAGAGCGGAGGCGCCCTGCGCTTGCCCGCCCTTGGACTCGAGGTCGAAGGTGATGCCGTTGCCGGCGGCGTTCGCCAGCAGCGTCACGCCCCCGCCGATCGCCAGCCAGCGGCATAGCCGCAGCGACAGCGTCGGGTTGAAGACGATCCTGTCGACGTCGTTGTCGAGCAGGACGAAGCGCGGCTGATCGCCGGGCATCACGCGCAGGCGCGCGACGAACTGATCCGGCAGGTAGAGCGCGATCGCCGCGCCCATGGCGGCACCGAGCACGCGGAAAGGCACGCCGACGGCGAAGGAGAAGCCGCCCGGATCGGTCAGGCCGGCGTCGTTTCCGTCGAGATCGAGCGCCATGCGGCCGGCGCCGTAGCCCAGCAGCACGCTCGCGCGGTCCGCCAGCGACGAGCCGGCGGGGTTGTACATGGCAGCCGAGGCGTCGTCCGAGAGCGCGGTGAAGGCGCTCCCCATCGCCGCGCCGCGCGGGCCGTAGCCGAGGAGATCGATCGGATCGGCGCGCGCGATCGAAGCGAGAAACACGATGGAGAGGGCGAGTCTCACAGCCCCACCGTCAAGGTCAGCCCGCCGGCCCAGATACGCCCGCCGCCCGAGATCGACGGATAGCCGACGTTCGAGATCTGGTAGCCGTTGTCCGGCGACAGGTCCTCGTCGACGAGCGCGTCGGCGGGGTTTTCGCGATCGCAGGCGGTCTCAAAGCAGGCCGCCAGGCGCTTTTTCAGCCGCCTCTCGCGCACGATCTGTACGAGCCCGTGCGCGTCGACGCGAAACCTCGTTCCGCCGATCGCCAGCCCGACGCCGGCGCTCAAGGTCAGCTTGTCGCCGTCGATCTGGTTCGAGGCTCCGGGCTGATCCGGCACCGGCGTCGGCTCGAAGTGCCCGCCGGCGCGCAGCGCGAGCACGCCCACGCGCACGCGCAGCGGCTGCTCGACGCCGAGGCGCGCGGCCCAGACGTCGCGGTAGTCGAGCCTGGGCAGGTTCGCGCTCACGGGGGCGAGTAGCGGCAGGCTGGCGTCGACGTCGACGTAAGGGCCGCCGTAGCGCGACCAGAAGAGCCACGCGAGATCGCCCTCGACGCGCGGTCCCGGCGCGAGGTCGTAGGCGGCGCCGCCGACGATCTGGTGCGGCGTGAAGAGCCCCTCCGCCTCGACGTCGAGATCGAGCGGCTCGCCGGCGATCGTGTTGCGCGTGGTCGTGCGGAACGGCACCGAGAAGCGCTGCCGGTAGGTGACGCCGACATCGAGGCGATCGCCCGGAACCGGCGGGCGCACGCGCAGACCGGCGTGGAGCTTCGCCGTCGTGCGGATCTGCTCGTCGACGCGCGGTTCGAGCGCGCGCGCCGATCCTTCGCGCGCGACGACGTGCCCGTCGAGACGCGCGAGGACGTTGGCCGCCGCGCCGACGGCGACGCGCGGGTGGAGGCGCAGGGCGAGCGCCGGCAGCACGACCAGCCGCTGCGTGCGGTTGTCGTAGAGTGGGAAGAACGCCTCCTCGGGCCGCCGGGCGATCACGCGCACGAGCCGATCCGGCAGCAGGAAGAGCGCGATCCCGGTGGAGATTCGATTCTGCAGCACGCCGCCGAGCGGGAGCGGCTGGACCCCGCCGATCAGGATGCCGAACGGGTTTTCGATCTCGCGCGGCCTCCCCTCGATTGCGAGCCGCGAGTGAAACCAGCTCGCGCCGAGCGTCAACTCGGGCCGGTGGGCGAAGACCAGGCCGGCCGGATTGTAGTAGCAGGCGGAGAAGTCGGCTGCGGACGCCGCGACGGCGCCGGCCTGCGCCGCCGAGCGCGACCCGAGACCGAAGACCTCCCCGGTGTTCGCGAGCGCCGGCTGCGCTCCGGTTGCGCTCCATAGAACTCCGGCGACTAGAGCCGGCCCCCATACCGCCGGACCGAACCAGGCGGTGCGCGGCGGGCCCGGATGCAAGGCGCCGCGAGGAGGCGTACCTCTTGGTGCGGCGACGAGCGGCAACGCAGCAGACGGGCCCGCCCCGCCCGCCTGGCGACGGGAGGGGGTATGGGGGCCGGCTCCTGGCCGGGCGCGCACCGGCCCGCTACTTCTTGGCCGCGCGAGGGATGGGCTTGATGATCATGGGCGCGCCCTTGGTTCCGCTTTCGTCGACGGGGACCATCTCCAGCGCGCCGTCGGTCATCATGAAGAGCGTGCCGCCGTTCTTGAACTCGGTCGTGTGCAACTCGCCCTGCGGCATGAACTCGTAGCCACCGGCCTTGGTCGTGCGCGCCACGCCGTCGGCACCCGTGTGCGTGATCGAGCCTTTGAGGATGACGCTCCAGGCGTTGGCGGTGTGGAGGTGTGGGCCCATCTTGAACTTCTTCGGGACCTGGAAGAACGCCGCGCTCGCGCCGCTCGCCGGGTCGATCCACACCGGAGCGATGCGAAAGCCCGGCAAGCCCTCGACGTCCATCCACTGCAGGTCCTTCGGGTTGAGCGCCGCGGCCGGAAAAACCGGCGGCGCGGGCAGTGGTGGCGGCGCCGGTGGCTCGGGGAGCTTGGCCAGCGACGCGTGCCAATGGGTGTTCTTCCACCCGTCCGCGCCCTTGCGCGCGAGCGCGGTGCCGCGTAGCGCGAAGCTCATGGGCTGGCCGTCGGCCGGCTTCATCGTCATATCGAACTCCACCGCACAGCCGCCGAACGTGGCGGTCGCGCGGCACTCGAGCATGCGCGTGTCGAGCTTCATCGTGGTGTTGCTCTGCTTCATCTGTCCGATCATCGTCTCGGCGAAGTTCACCAGTTCGTCGCGCGACGAGAGCTTGATGGGCTTTCCCATCATGTCGAGATCGAACGAGGCCAGGAACCCGTCGCCGGCGACGCCGTTTCGAATGGTGTCGATGTCGCCCGCCTGCCAGGCGCGCATCGTGGCTTCGCCGAACGTCCGCAGCTCCCGCGTCGCGGCGTCGTCCCAGTGCGCCACCTCCGGCGTCGCGGACGAGGCGGGCGGCGTCTGCGTCTCGCCGCAGCCGAGCGCCGCGGCGAGGGCCCATGCGAAGGCGGAGGCTCGCTTCACGGTCGCGTGCCTACTTCTGCGGCGGCGGCGGTGGCAGGGGATTTCCCTGCTCGTCGACCACGACGGCGTCGAACGGCCCGTCGGTGACCTGGAAGATGGTCGCGCCGTCCTTGGACATCGTCGCGTGGATCTCCCTGGCGGGTTCGAGGAAGTACCCGCCGGCCTTGGTCGTCGTCTCCGGCTTGCCGTCGATCGTGACGGTGAGCGAGCCTTTGAGAATCGCGGCCTGGATGTTGGAGCTGTGGAAGTGACGCGGGATCTTCCAGCCCTTCGGGAACTTGGCGAACGCGGCGATCGCGCCGGTCCGCGGGTGCTCCCACACCTTGGCCAGCTTCACGCCGCCGGTGTTGGGAATCTCCACCCAGGTGAGATCCTTCTCGCCGAGCCGCGCGCCCGGGAAGGTCGGCGGCGGCGGCGGCGCGGGAGGCGGCGGCGGTGCGGGAAGGACGGCGAGCGACGAGTGCCAGTGCGTCCACCTCCAGCCGTCGTCGCCCTTGCGCAGTTCGACCGAGTTGCGCGACGGCTGCGACATCGTGCCGCCGTCCGCCATCGTCGCCTTGAAGTCGAACTCCACGGTGCAGTAGGCCAGCGTGGAGTTTGCGCGGCAGGCGATCGAGTGGAAGTCGAGCTTCAGGTTCGCGCCCATCTTCTTCACCTGCGCGAACATCTCCTCGGCGTACCGGACGGCATCGTCGCGCGACCCGAGTCGCACCGGCTTGCCCTCCAAGTCCATTTCGAAGGAGACGACGTCCTCGGCGAGACCCGCCTTGAAGCCCTCCGCGTCCATAGACGCGAAGGCACCCATCGTTCTTTCCACCTGTGCGCGCACTTCCTGCGCGGCGGCGTCGTCCCACGTGACCGTCGCCGGCGCGACCGTCTGCGGCG
>JBBTFH010000093.1:0-16765 GCA_038041915.1 Myxococcota bacterium | reverse complement strand
CCAGTGGGAAGGCGTCGCGATGCTGGTCCTGCCGATCCGCGTACTCGAAGACTGACGGGCATTGCTCAGATGAGCCGCGCTTCAACATGCGGCCAACCCTCCAGGATGTTGGAAGGCTCACGTGTCGCCAAGCGCCCAGGTCGCCGGAGGCACGGAAGATCAGGCACTTGCATGTGGATTGCCCACGTTCGAGAGAAGAAACCCAGGTGTGCGACGTTGGATTGAGCGCGTTTGAGCGCCCAAACCGCGCTCGGCGAAGCTCGCCGGAGCCCCTTCGAGCGCGCGGTCGCGGCCCGACGATCTTCGCCGACCCCCCTTCAACCGCTCGAACGCACCCCCTCGCGACTCGCGAAGGCGCGTCCGAGCGCTCGAACGCGCATGCGCGAACCTGGAAGGGAGCGCTCCGACCGCTCGAACACGCACCCCGCACGCTCGCAAGTCGTCGGACGCGATCTACGCCACCGCGTCGCCGCCGGGCTTGTCCATGGCCGGCGGCGATCCGCGGCAGGCACGACGATCGAGCAGCTCCTTGATCGCGGGCATGAGCAGCACGCCGGTGGCCAGGCAAGCGAACTCGCCGAGGATCGCCAACGACCCGAAGGACACGAGGCCGCGGTTGTCGGCGACCAGCAACGCCGCGTAGCCGGTGATCGTCGTGGCCGAGCAGAGCACGACCGCACCGCCGGCGTTTTGCACCGCGTGTGCCATGCTGCCGCGTCCCTCCGCGCGGTAGCGCGCGTATACGTTCACCGCGTAGTCGACGCCGATGCCGAACGTGATCGGCAGCGCGATGAAGTTCAGAAAATTCACCTTCTCTCGCACCAGCGCGATGCCGCCGACCATCCACAGCACGCCGGCGCAGAGCGAGCCGGCGACCATCGCCGTGCCGCGCGCGGAGCGCGTGAGCGCGACCACGAGCAGCGCGACCGCGAGGAACGAGAAGAGCGTCGCGCGCGGGCCGTCGCGCAGCACGCTCGTGACCATGTCGGCCGTAATCACGGCGTTGGACGACGAATGGATCACCTCGCCGCTCGCGAGCCGGATCGTGCGCGTCGCGCGCGCGAAACGGATCACGTCCGGGCCGCGCCAGGCCGAGTACGAGTCCTTCGGATAGAGGAAGAGAATGCGCCCGAGCGTGCCGTCCTTCTCCTCGAAGCGGCGGCGCAGCACGACCGGCAGATCCAGCACGCCGATAGGCCGAAGCCCGTCGGGCGGCCGCATCTCCATGATGCGCGCGCGGTCTTCGTCGTCGAGCAGCTTGAAGCCGGGATCGTCGAGCAGCCCGCGGATCTCCCCGAGCACGGCGATCTTCTCGCGCTGCACCTCGGGCGTACCCGGCAGCAACGAGTCGATGGTCTCGACGGTCTCGAGCACCTGCTTGTCGTTGAGCGCGAGGTCCTGCTCGAAGAGCCTGCGCTTGATCTCCGGCACCTGGTCCGGGCGGTCGGCGAGCACGACCGCGGGCGTGAGCGCGCGCCCGAAGAGCTTGTCCACGCTCTTGGTGACGCGCGCCAGGCCCGAGGTCAGCGTCTTGCGGTTGCGCAGCTTGCGGAAGTCGTGCTCGAGCGGATCGCGCAGGTACGCCGGGATTGGCAGGATAGCCGCGACGGTAAGCAGCGCGCCGACGACCACGACAACCGCGGGAGCGCGGCGAATCAGAAACGCCGCCGGCCCGGAGAACGCGGTCCGCCCGGGCGGGGTCATGCGCACGGCCCCCGGGCGCCCCTCCCACAGCATGATCAGCGCCGGAAGCGACGTCACCGACGCGGTCCAGCACAGCAGCATGCCGACGCCGCCGATCGCGCCGAACTGCGAGAAGCCGCGAAAGTCGGTGAGCATGAGCGAGCCATACGCGACCGACGCCGCGGACGCCGCGACCAGTGTCGGCAGCATGGTCTGGCGCAGCGCGATCGTGACGGCCTCGCGCACGTCCTCGTGCAGGCGCGCCTCCTCCGCGTAGCGCGACGCGAAGATGATTGGGAAGTTGATGCCGTTGCCGAGGATGATCGACCCGAGGAACGCGGTCGACATGTTGAGCCCGCCGAACGCGACCTCGGCGAACGCGAAGGCGGCGGCGACGCCGACCAGTGCCGGGAAGCCCACGTAGGCGAGGGCGCGGACGCGGCGGTAGTAGAGCAGGATGACGCCGAGGACCAGCGTCGCGCACACGCCCGACGCGAGCACGAGATCGTCGACGAGCGCGCCCCGTTCCTGGCGGCTGGTCTCGATGTTGCCTGCCAGCGTGGCTTTGGCGCCCCAGGTGCGCTCGGGATCGAGGCGCGAGAGGATGTCGCGTACTCGCACCGACAGCTCTTCGCCGGATCCCTCCGTCGCCGCCGTGTCAGGCGGCCAGGTGAGCACGACGAACAGGTCGCCCTCGGCGTTGGCGACATAGCCGCTCGAAAAGCGGCCGATCTCCTGGACGCGATCCTGATACTTCTTCTCAATCGCCTTCGGGTCGAAGGGCTCATCGTCGTCGAGGCTGACGAAGAGCGGGTTCTTCTTCTTGGCGATCTCGATCTCGAGGCCGTCGCGCAGCGTCGCGAGATCGGCCAGGTCCGGGTAGAGCCACTTGTTTTTCTCGAAGAAGGCGCGCTCCTCGTCGAGGCGGTGCTTGACGCGCGCGACCAGCCGCGGCGGCAGCTTGGCGATCTCGGCCGCTATGGCGTCGGCGGCCTTCGCGTTGCGCGCGCGCTCCGGCCCTTCGATTGCGACGATCAGCAGGTCGGTCGAGACCATGCGCTTGGAGATCCGGCGCAGATCCTTCACCGACTGCGCGTTCTCGGGCAGCAGCTCGGTGAAGCTCGGCCGAAGCTCCAGCCGCTGCGCGATCAGCCCGAATCCGACGATCAGCGCGATCGACACCCCGACCACCGCCCGGCGGCGTCGCCAGAGAAACTCGACGTAGCGACCAGGCCCGGGGGTCACGAAGGGTCGATCATCTACGACTCGCCCCACGGGCTGTAAAGGGTTCTGCCCTCGACGATCGCCGAGCGCAGTCGGCGCATGAGGGCGAGGTAGAAGGCCAGGTTGTGGATCGTGGCGAGCCGGTGCCAGAGCAGCTCGCCGGACTTGTAGAGGTGGCGCAGATACGCCAGCGAGAAGGCCGCGCAGGTCGCGCAGCGGCACGCCGGGTCCGCGGGCGACGGGTCGGCGGCGTAGCGCGCGTTGCCGACGTTCAGCTTGCCGCGCGAGGTGAAGAGCAGGCCGTGACGCGCGCCGCGCGTGGGCATCACGCAGTCGAACATGTCGACGCCGGCGGCGGCGGCGGCGACAATGTCCTCGGGCGTGCCCATGCCCATGAGGTAGCGCGGGCGATCGGAGGGCAGCGACGGCGCGACCGCCTGAATCGTCGCGTGCGTCTGCGCGCGCGGCTCGCCGACGGCGAAGCCGCCGAGCGCGTAGCCGTCGAAAGGCAGCGCCGCGAGCGCGTCGATCTGCGCGCGGCGCAGCGCCACGTCGGTGCCGCCCTGCGCGATGCCGAAGAGCGCCTGCCCCGGCCGCCGCGCCTCCAGGCAGCGGCGCGCCCAGCGCTCGGTGCGCGCGAGCGCCGCGCGGTGGACCTGGTCGGGCGCGTCGCCGGCGGGGCAGTGATCGAGCGCCATGGAGATGTCGACGCCGAGGTCCGCCTGGATCTCGACTGCGCGCTCGGGCGAGAGGTGGTGCTCCGATCCGTCGATGTGCGAGCGGAAACGCACCTCCTCGTCGGTGACCTTCACCAGAGGCCCCAGGCTGAACACCTGGTAGCCGCCGCTGTCGCTGAGGATCGGCCCGTCCCACGCCATGAAGCGATGAAGGCCGCCCACGGCGCGCACGACTTCGACGCCGGGCCGCAGGACCAGGTGATAGGCGTTCGCGAGCACGATCGTCGCGCCGATCCCGCGCAGGTCGTCGGGCGTGACCGCCTTCACCGCCCCGAGCGTGCCGACGGGCATGAACGCCGGCGTCTCGAAGTCGCCGTGCGGCGTGCGGCACAGGCCCGCCCGCGCCTCGCCTGCGCGAGCGGCGATCGTGAAGCTCACGCTCATCGCGCCGGCCAGATCAGCGTCGCGTCGCCGTACGAGAGGAAGCGGTAGCCGGCGGCGATGGCCTCTTTGTATGCGCCGAGCACCCGCGCGCGGCCACCCAACGCGCAGACGAGCGCGAGCAGCGTCGAGCGCGGCAGGTGGAAATTCGAGACCAAGCCGCCGACGAGGCGAAAGGCATCGCCCGGGCGCAAGACGAGATCGGTCTCGCCCGCGGAGCGTCCGGTGCGCGCGAAGGTCTCGAGCGTGCGCACGGCGGTCGTGCCGACGGCGACGATCGTGCGGCGTCGGGCGCGCGCGCTCTCGATCGCGGCGGCGGTCGCGTCGGGGATCGCGTACGGCTCGGGCGGCACGCGCCACTCGGACGGATCGTCGCCGCGCGGCGGCAGGAACGTGCCGGGTCCGACGTGCAGCGTGACCGAGGCGACCTCCGTGCGCGCGCGCAGGCGAGCCAGCAACTCCGGCGTGAAGTGGAGGCCCGCCGTCGGCGCCGCGACCGAGCCCGGCGCCTGCGCGTAAACCGTCTGGTAGCGCGCGCGATCGTCCTCGTTGTCGTCGCGGCCCAGGTAGGGCGGCAGCGGCACGCGACCCGCGCGCGCCAGCAGCGCCGTGATATCGCCGTCGAAGCGAACCTCGAGCAGCTCGTCGTCGCGTCGTGCCACGATCGCCGCGCGCATGCCGTGAAAGTCGAGCAGCGAACCGGGCCGCAGCGGCTTGGAGGCCTGGCCCAGGCACAGCCACACGTCGCCGACCGGCCGCACGCACACGAGCTCGACGCGCCCGCCGCCCGGGACGCGCGTCCCGAAGATGCGCGCCGGAACAACGCGGCTGTCGTTCACGACCACCAAGCAGCCCTCGGGGAGCAACTCCGGCAGCTCGCGGAACGTGTGGTGCATGACTCTCTCGGCGACGACGAGCAGCCGTGACGCGTCGCGCGCCTCGAGCGGACGCAGCGCGATGCGCTCGCGCGGGAGAACGTAATCGAGGTCGGCCGCGCGAAGCTCGCTCAAGGAATCGGCATGGTATATCCCGCTGCCGGTGTTCCCGCTCGGTGGCTTGCTCCTCGTCCCCGCCGTAGTAGCGGCCGCCGCCATCACGGCGCACGTCGAAGGCGGCGCGCTGATCGTCACGTCGGGCGGCGCCGTGCTCGCGCGCGAGGCCATCGAGCCTGCCTCAGGCCGTCCGACGGGACGCCCAGCGGCGCTGGGCATCGAGACGGCGAGCCATGCGATCGACGGCCGCGAGATCTTCCACGTCCGCGCGCCACTCGGCGGCGGTGCGGCGCAAGAGCTGATCTTCAGGGTGGATCCCGGACCCCGGCTGTTGTTGCTTCACCGCGCACGGACCGGACCGCAGCCGCCCGACCTCGAGTCGACTCTTCACCTCGAGGTCTCCACGAGCGGAATCCACGCCTACCGGACGGAGGTCGGCGCCAGCCGGTGCGATGGCCGCGCCGATCGGCTGGACCATCGCGCGCTCGACCTCGCGCGTGGCGGATGGGTCGGCGTGCCCGCCGCGCCAATCCCCATCGCGGCGGACGCGCTGCGGATGCGCGCGACCGCGCTCGGCGCCGAGACCGGCCTGCTGGCGGCGAGCGTGGAGGAGCGCTCCGGCGACTCGCGTACGCTTCGCCTTCCGGCCGCCGCGGAGGTCACGGCCGTCGAATTTCGCGGCTTGCACGGACTTCGAGCTGTTTCTCTATTAATGACCGGAAGTCCTGAGATCGTTGTGTCTTTCCCGAGCCGCGAGGAAAACGTTGCCGCTCGCCTGACGGCGCCCGCGCGCACGGCCTGCGTCACGCTCGTCGCGCGAGACGGCCGCGCCCCGATCGCCTGGCCACGCCTCGCGCTTCGGACGATCTACGACGAGGCCGACGGCGAGGCGCGGATCGACGCCGCGCTGGCCGATTCCCGGGCCGCCGAGACGGCCCGCCTGCTCGTCTCCACGCCGCGCGGCTTTGCGCTGCTACGCGGCCGGCTTGGCCGCCTGCCGGCTTCGCCAAGAACGGCGATCGAGGACGCCATCGCGGCGCGGCTCACGGGCGAGCAGCGCGCGGCGGTGGCGTCGGACTTGATCGCGTGCCTCGGCGAAGGAACGCGCGCACGACGCGCGGCGTGCGCCGGTCTGCTGGCGCGCGAGGGCCGGTATCGCGCCGAGGCGCGGGCCGCGCTCGACCGAGCGCCCCCTCCCACGCCCGCGCGCGAGGCCGACCTGCTGCTCGCCCTGCGGCTCATGGGCGACGCGACCGGCGCCGCCGCGCGCTTGGGCGCCGACCGACCGTTCGAGGTGCGCTACCGGGCGTTGCAAGCGGTGGCGCGCGCGCCGGCGACGCTCGGCGACGCGCTGACGACGCTTCTCGACGATCCCGACGAGGTGATCCGCCGCCTCGCGGTCGAGGCGATCGCGCGCGCCGCGTCGGACCAGCGCATGCCGGCGCTGCGCGCCGCGCTCCGCGATCGCGATCCCGCCGTGCGTGCGCGCGCGGCCGAGGCGCTGGCCGGCGGCGCGGGCGCCGAAGCGGCGAGCGACCTTGCCCGCGTGCTGCGCGACGACCGCTGGCCCTTCGTGCGCCAGCGCGCCGCGCAAGCCCTCGGCGCGGTGTGCGACGCCTCAGCGCTCTCCGCGCTGCGCGGCGCGAGCGGCACGCGCGCGGATTCCTGGACACGCATCCAATCGCTCGACGCGCGCGCCCGTTGCCGCGACCGTAGCGCCATCGGCGCGATCCTCGCGCTCGTCGAGTCGCCCGACCAGGACGCCGACCTGCGCGTCGAGGCCGCCCGCCTGCTCGCGCGGCTCTCCCCTACCCCGCCGCGAAGCGCCACCCACGACCCGCTGCGCCGCATGCTCGGCCGCGCGCTCGGCGATCCCGACGACGCACGCGTCGCCGCCGCGCTCTGCGCGCTGGCCGACGACGACACGCTGCGCGCCGCCGCCGAGGAACCGTTCCCGCCCGAAGTCCGCGCGGCCGCCACCGCGGTGCTCGGTCAACGTACCGCGCGCTGACGATTCAGCCGCCTGCTACTTCTTCTTCTTCAAGCCCGCCAACGTCTCCTGGATGCGCGCGTTGCCCGGGTCGGCCTCGAGGCCGCGCTCGAGCATGTTCTGCGCCTTGGCCGGCTCGCCGAGCTTGGCGTGCACGGTGCCGAGCTGGAGATACAGCTCGCCCTTTGCCAGGCCGGCGGCGTCCTCCAGGTTGCCGAGCATGATCGATCGGTACACCTTGCGCGCCTTCTCCCAGTCGCCCGAAGCCATCGCCAGACGGCCGAGCGAGCCGAGCGTCGGCGCGTGCGTCGCGTCGAGCTTGAGCGCCTCGTCGTAGTAGCCGACGGCCGTCGCCAGGTCGCCGCGCTCCTCGGTGATCGCGCCGAGCCGCGTGAAGACGTGCGCGAGCTCCTTGCTGCGCTTGCCCTTGCGGCCGCCGACGATGCCGTTGTAGCGCGCCTCGGCCTCCTGCGTGCGCCCGGCCGCGTAGTGCATGTCGCCGAGCGCGACCTGCACGCCGATGTCATCGGGCGCGAGCGAGGCGGCCTCCTCGAGGAAGAGCTCCGCCGCCTCCGGCCGTCCGAGCTCGTTCGTGTAGAGACCGACGATCTCCTTGCAGAGCGGCAGGCGCTTCAGCGGATCGCGCTCGTGACGCAGGCGCTTCTCGAGCACGGAGGCGAGCGTGTCGGACTGATCGAGATCGCGTGCGCGCCGCTCGATCGCGTCGAGCGCGCCGGCGTGCGTCGGATCGGCGGCGACGGCCTTCTCGTACTCGGCCTCGGCGCCAGCGGCATCGTCGCGTCCCTCGGCGAGCGCACGTCCGGTGCGGAAGTGGATCTCGGCGGCCTCGGCCGGCGAGCGCGCCAGCCCGAGCGCGCGCCCCAGCACGTCGATGCACTTGTCCCAGTCGCCGTTGCGCTCGTGGATCGTCCCGAGCCCGGCGAGCGCGCCGGGGTGGTCGGGGTTCATCGCGAGCACGCGCTCGAGCGCCTTCGCGGCGCCATCGACGTCTTCAAGCCGCTCCTGGCGCAATGCCGCCACGCGCACCCAGGCGTCCAAGGCGCGCACGTCGCCGCCATCGCCCAGCTCCTCCGCGCGCCGCTCCAGCGCCTCGCACAGCTCGAACCACTTCTCCGTGCGTTCGTAGAGCCCGAGCAGCCGCTCGGCCGCCGCTTCGTCTTCGGGCGCCTCAACCGGTCCGGCGGGACGTGGCAGCGAATCGCGCACCTGCCGCCAGTAGTCGATCGCCTCATCGAGGTTGCCCGCCTCCTCGGCGGCCGCGCCGAGCCGACGCAGCACGTCGGTGCGCGCCGCGCCCTGCGACGACGACAGCCGCCGCGTCAGCACCTCCGAGACCGAAGCCAGATCGCCGCGCTCGCGGTAAATCGACTCGAGCGCCGACAGGGCGCGCTCATTGCCCGGCTCGTGGTCGAGCGCGTCGCGGTAGGCCTCGCCCGCGCGATCGAGATCGCGCAAAGTTCCCTCGCAGAGTTCGCCTATGCGCAAGAGCAGCGGCACCGCCTCGGCCGAGCCGAGCAGGCGCGCGCGCTGCGCCAGCACACCGACGAGCTCCTGGTAGCGCCCGAGCATCTCGCACAGGTCCGCGAGGTTTCGCAGCGCATCGAGATCGTTCTCGTCGAGCTCAAGAATTGCCTTCCACGTGGCCGCCGCGGCGTCGACATCGCCGACGCTCGCCGCCAGCAAGGAGGCCGCCTCCGCGAGCAGCTTCCTGCGCTCGCCCGGGTTGGCCGTCGCCTCGGCCCGCCTCCGCAGCACGTCGCACACGTCGCGGTGACGCCCCGCGGCGCGAAAGAGCCCCTCGAGGTCGAGCAAGGCCGGCGCATACTCGGCGTCGACCGCCAGCACGCGGCGCAAGCGCGCCTCCGCGCGCGCGGCATCGCCCACGCGATCGCGCCACCAGCGCGCACAGCGCAGGCCGAGATCGCGCGGCGCGTCGCCCTCCACGCCGGAATCGAGAATCTCCTCGACGCGCGCACAAACGTGCGCAAAGCGCCCCGTCTCACCGGCGAGACGCTCCACGTCGGCGACGAGCGGGCCGTCCGATGCGGAGCCCCCGTCAGCCGCGAGCGCATCGAGCAGATCGTCGAGCGCCGAGACGTGATCGCCGAGCTCGCGCTCGCGGATCGACGCCGTCTTGCGCAGTGTCGCGACCCGTTCCGAGGGCTCCGTCTGCAGCGTCAGCCGCAGCGCCGCCAGCTCGATCCGTTTGCGCGGGTTGCCCGTCTTCTCGTAGTGCGGCTCGAGCAGATCGAGCGCGGAGGCCCTCATGGCCTGGTCACGCGCCAAGCGCTCGAGGCCCTCCAGCGCCGAGTCGTTCTTCTCGTCGCGCGCGATCGCGTCGCGATACGCCGCGAGCGCGCCGTCGGCATCCCCGAGCGCCTGCTCGCGCACGAGGCCGAGGCGTGCCAGGAAGCCCGCCTGATCGACCAGGTCCTCTGTCAGCTCCGACTGCCGCTCGATCACCTCCGCAAGCTCCGCGAGCTTGCCTCCGCGCTCGTAGAGACGGTCGAGCGCGGCGAGCGCCGGCGCCTCGTCGGCGCCGCCCTCGATCGCCTTGCGGTGCCACGCCGCCGCCCGCTCGTCATCGCCCAGCGCGTCCTCGCAGAGCTGCGCGAGGCGTGTCTGGTAGCGCCGCCGGAGCTCGGGATCGAAGATTCCGTCGAGCCGCTCCTCGTAGAGCTTCGCCAGCTCGCCGAACGCGTCGCGCGTCGCGGCGAGTCGTTCGAGCTCGGCGAGCGTCTCGTCGCTGCCGGGCTCCTCGGCCAGCGCGCGGCCGAGCAGCGCAAAGGCCGCCGCGAAGTCGCGCAGCTTCTCCCCCTCGATCTGCGCCGCCTCGCGGTAGAGCGCGGCGCGCGCGGCCGGCTCGGCGGCGTCCCCCGCGCGCACCTCGCACAGCGCGACGAGCGCGCCGTGGTCGCCGAGCGTGCGATAGATCGGCTCGAGGACGCGGCCGGCGGCCTCGCGGTACTGCGCCTCGCCGAGGAGCCCTTCGAGCGCCTCGCGCGCCTCCGCGTGCGTCGGCGTGCGCTCGAGGATCGCCCCGTAGCCCTGAACCGCCGCCTCGACGTCGCCGATCTCGCGCTCGAGCACCCGGGCGGCCCGGCACTCGAGGCTGTCGCGCGCCGCGCCACCCGCCTGCTGCGCCTCGGCGTCGAGGACGGCGACCAGCTCCGCCCAGTTCTCCTCGTTGGTGTAGAGGCGGTCGAGCGCCGCGAGCGCCGTCGCGTCGTCGGGCGCCTGTTCCAGCAGCGCACGCCAGGTCGCAATCGCTTCGAAGGCGTCCGAAAGGCGCCCATCATAGATGCCGGCGATCGCGATGCGTAGGTTGCGCCGGTCGGGCGCCTCCTTCGCGAGCTCGAGCTTGCGCTTGTACGCGTCGACGAGGTCTACCCAGCGCTCGGCGCCGAGGTACAGGCGCTCCAGCGCGTCGAGCGCCGCGCGATCGGCATCGTCGAGGCCGAGCACGGTGCGCCAGGTCTCGATCGCCAGCTCCGGCCGCACGAGCGCGTTCTCCTGCAGGTCGGCGATACGACGCAAGATCGCCTTGCGCGCCTCCTGGTCCCCCTGGCGCAGCTCCGCCTTGCGCTCGAGGATCTCGACCAGCTCCGCGTGACGGCCCTCCTTCTCGAGAAGACGGTCGAGCGCGTCGAGCGCCACGTCGTCGCCTTCGAGCGCGGAGAGTCGCTTGCGCCACGCCAGAATCGCGCGGCCGGGATCGCGCAACTCCTCCTCGTGGATGCGCGCGAGCAGGCCGTGCAGCGCGCCTTGCAGCTCCGTATCGTAGACGTTGTCGATCCCGCCCTCGAGGAGCTGCGCGAGATCGGCCCAGCGCCCGAGCGGCCCGGCGAGACGATCGAGCTCGCCGATGATCTCGGGGTCGCCGAACTCCTCCTCCAGCGCGATCGCGAGCGTGTCGTACGCGTCGCCGGGACTGCGCTGGCGGGTCTCCTGAACCTGCGCGATCTCCCGCAGCAACTCGGTGCGCCGCGGCTTGTCGGTCGTGAGCTCGAACTCGGCGCGTGCGGCGTCGATGAGCTTCGGCCACTCGCCGCCGGCGCGGTAGAGCGGCTGCAGCGTCCGCGCCGCGCGCAGGCGGAGATCGGCGTCCGCCATCAGGCGCTCGAACGCCGCGCGTGCCTCGCGGTGATCGGGCTTCGCCTTGAGCACCTCCTCGTAGTCGTCGGCCGCCGCGGTGCGATCGCCCAAGCGCTGCTCGTGGAGCGTGCCGAGGCGGTAGCGCAGCGGTACGGCGTCCCCTCCCACGAGGCCCTCGAGCTGTCCGACCAGCAAATCGGCCAGATCGCGCCAGCGCGACGCGCCCTGGTAGAGGCGATCGAGGCTGCCGACGGCGATCGCGTCCTTGGGAGCGACCTCCAGCACGTCGCGCCAGGTCGCGACCGCCTGGTCAACGTCCGTCAGGCACTCCTCCCACACGCGTGCCGCGCGCACGAGGTAGTCGCGGCGCAAAGGCGGCTCCGCCGCGGCGTCGGCCATCTCGCGGTAGACGTCGATCAGCTCCTGCCAGCGACCGGCGCGCACGAGGCACGCCTCGAGCTTCTCGAAGAGCGCGTGGTCGTCGCGCTGCGCCCGCAACGCCCGCAGGTAGCAATCGCGCGCGCGACCCGGCTCCGCCAGGCGCTCCTCGTAGAGCGAGCCGAGCAGGCGCGCGGTTTCGAGCGCGACGTCAGTGTCCTCGAGCGTGTCGTCGAGCCATCCCTGGAACAGCGCCGCCAGGTCGACCCAGCGCTCGAGCACCCCGGCCAGCCGCAGGATCTGATCGCGCGAGCGTCGGTCGGCCGGATCCTCCCGCCACGCCTTCCCGTACCAGTCGAACGCCCTCTCCAAATCGTCGAGTTGCTCCTCGCACAGGCGCGCGATGCGCGAGAGCAAGTCGCGCCGCTGGGCGGCGTCGGCCACGGCGCCCAAGCGGAGCTCGTGCGCGCGGACAAGCTGCGCCCAGTCGTGGCGCACCGTGTAGATCGGTTCGAGGATCGTCGCCGCGGCGGCGCGCAGATCGGGGTCGACGAGGCTCTCCTCGGCCAGCGCGATCGCCCCGGCGTGGGCCTGATCGGCGGCGAGCACCTGCGCCACCAGGTCGAGCGCCCGGCTCGGCTCGCGCAGGCGCCGCGCGTAGACCTCGGCGAGCTTGAAGCGCAGCGCCGCCGCCTCGCGCGCATCGCGCGCCCGGCCGACGCGCTTTTCCAGCAGGTCGGCGAGGTCGGCGAAGCGGTCGATCTCGGGCGCGGCGTAGAGCCGCTCGAGCGCGGCGATCGCACCGGCGTGCTCCGCGTCCTCCTGGAGCACCTGCTCGTACGCGGCGACGGCGTCGCCCGGACGCGCCAGGTGCGTGTCGCAGATCTCCGCGACCTTGAACAGGTAGCCGACGCGGCGCGTGCGGTTCGACGCCGACAGGTCCGCGCGCTGCTGAGAGAGCGCGAGCAGCGCCTCGAAGTCGCCTTCCCCCTGGTAAATCGCCTCCAGCGCGTCGAGCGCCGGCTCGTGCGCGGGCTGGCTGTCGAGGACGCGGCGGTAGTAGTCGCGCGCGGTCGCAGCGTCGCCGAGGCGCAGCGCCAGATCGGCCGCTTGCACGTGAATGCGATCGCGCGCCTCGGGATCGGCGATGTCGGGCGCAATCTCCCGCAAGAGCGCCAGGCGATCGACGTCGCGCCCGAGTGGTCCGGCGAGCCGCTCCACGTCGGCGAGCACGGTGTCAAGCGAAGGCTCGGCCACGGCCTCGCGGGCGGCACGCCGGTAGAGATCGAACGCCGACGCCGCGTCGCCCACGCCGCGCTCGTGGACTTCGGCGGCGCGGCGCAGGAGCGCAATCTTCTCGGCCGGCGCGGCCGCGAGGCGTGCTTGGATCTCGTGGATCTCGGCGAGGCGCCCGTGGTCGCCCTCGGCGCGGTAGAGCGGCTCGAGCAGCGCGCCGGCGCGCCCGGCGAGCGCGTCCTCTACGAGTACGCCGCGCACCGCGTCGAGCGCTCCGCTGTGGCGCGAGTTGATCGCGAGCACCGCCTGGTGCCGATCGAGCGCACCCTCGGGGTTTCCCAGCTTCTCGGACTCGAGTTTTGCCATCTGCATCAGCAGCGCGACGCGGTCGGTCGATCGCACGGCAAGGTCCAGGCGGCGCGTGAGGATCTCGAGCTCGTCGGCGTAGCGCTCCTGGCGGTCGTAGAGGCGCGTGAGGGCCTCGAGCGCCTCGGCGTCGCGCGGCTCGCTCTCGAGCATGTCGACGTAGACGGAGGTCGCCTGCGCCACGTCGGCGAGCATCTCGTCGTAGAGCAGCGCGAGGCGCGCGCGCAGGTCGCGCCGCTCGTCGTCGGCGCACCAGTCGAGCTTCTTGCGCAGAGTCTCGACCAGATCCGGCCAGCGCTCGATCGACAGGAAGAGGCGCTCAAGCGCGTCGAGCGCATCGCGGCAGTCCGGCTCGCCGGCGAGGATCTCCCGATGCGTTGCGATCGCATCGTCGACCTTGCCGAGGCTCTCCTCGAGCACCTGCGCCACGCGCAGGAGGATCGGCCGGCGCGCGGGCGCGTCCTCGGCCCAGGCCGCCTGGCGGCGCAGGATGCCGGCAAGCTCCGTCCATTCGCCCGCCTGCTCGTAGAGCCGCGCGAGCGCGGCGGCGGCGGGTGCGGCGAGCGCCGCATCGTCGGGATCGACCTCGAGCGCCGCCTTCCACGCCTCGGTCGCCTTCGCGGTGTCGCGCAGGCGCTCGTCGTAGACCTCGGCGACCCGCCGGCCGAGCTCGGCGCGCAGCGAGGGGTTTCCCGCGGGCGCGTTCTTGAAGCCGTCCTCCCACGCCTGCGCGACCTCCTTCCAGCGCCCGAACACGGGCGCCAATCGATCGATCGCCACGCGCGGCCGCTCGTCGGAAGGATTCTGGCGCAGCGCCTCGCGCCAGGAGGCGAAGGCGCGCGCGACGTCCTTGAGCGCGCCCTCCTCGACCTCGGCGATGCGCACTGTCAGCTCGAACCGCTCGTCGGCCGGCGCACGTCCCGCCCCGCGGGCTGAAGCAGCACGTCCCGTCGGACGGGCTGAAGCAGCCTCCTCGCGCCGCACCGAGAGCGCGGTGACCAACTTCGCGTGCTCGCCCAGCGCCTCGTACGGCGCGACGAGGAGCTCGGCGGCGCGCAGGCGCACCGAGGACTGGAGGTGGCGCTCGAGCAGCAGAATCGCGTCCGCCTGGGTGGGCATCGCCTGCAGGATGCTCTCGCACAGGTCCACCATTCCTTCGGCGTCGCCGAGCTTCTCGGCGCGAAGGTGCGCGCGGCGCAGATCGATTCCCAGGCGGTCCGCGTCGCCGACGATCTCGCGCTCACGCGCGAGCAGCTCCTCGAGATCGCGGAAACGACCGAGCTTCTCGAAATGGCGCTCAAGCGCCTTGTAGGACTCGACGTGCGTCGGCTCGATGCCGAGCACGCGCTCGCGCGCGGCGATCGCGCCAATCCGATCGTCGAGGACCTCCTCGGCGATCTCGCACACGGAAAGCAGCAGATCGCGCCGGTCATTGCCGTCGGCGACGGCTTCGACCCGCGCCAGCGTCAGGTCGCGCAGATCGTCGAAGCGCTCGAGGCCGCCAAGGATGCGGCGTAGCGCGTCGAACGCGCCCGCGTGATCGGGCACGAGCGCAAGAACCTTGCGGTAGGCCGCCTCCGCCTGCTCGGGGGCGAGCAGCCGCGCGTCGTAGAGCTCGCCGCACTCCATCCACAGCTCTGGCCGCAACTCCGGCTCGGCTTTGCTGGCGACCGTCTCCAGCCTGGCCGCGAGATCCGCGAGCGTGCCGGCGGCGGCGGCGCGATCGGGCAGTGCCGCGCGATTCTCTGCGTCCTCGGGAGCCGCGTCGAGCAGTCGCGCCGAGACCGAGTACGAGCCGGCCGCGTCATCGAGTTTCTCGCCGTAGATGCCGACGAGGCGGCGCAGGAACTCCAGGCGAGCCTCACCCTGCTCGTCGGCCGCCATCGCCTCCAGCGAGACGGCGAGGCCGAGCCAGTCCTCCCCCCGCTGGTAGTGGGGCGCGAGCAGGCGCGCGACCATGACGCGCTTCGCATCGTCGGCGGCGAGGTGCGCTTCCAGCGCGCCGACCGCGCCTCGGTGGGATGCGTCGAGCTCGAGCGCATCCTCGTACGCGCGGATGGCGCCTGTGACCTCGCCCATGCGCTTCTCTAGAAGCTGGCCGAGCTGGAACTTCACCTGGGCTCGTGCGGCCGGCTCGGCGGCGAGGTCGAGCTCGTCCTCATACGCGCCGCGCAGCGCCGGCCAGTCCTCGCGGGCGTGGTGCAGACGCTCCAGCGAGCGCAGCGTGGCGAGGCGTGACGGATCGATCTCGCGAATGCGCGCGTAGGTCTTCACGGCGGCCGCCAGATCATCCAGCCGCTCCTCCTCGATGAAGGCCACGCGCCCGAGGATCTCGACCTGCTGCTCGGCGTCGGCTTCGAGCTCCGCGCGACGCAGAAGGACCGTGCGCAACGCCGCCACGTCGTCGAGGCCGAGCAGGATTTCCTCGAGAGCCGCGAGCGCCTCGCGGTCGTCGGGGCGGCGCTCGAGCACCTGCTGGTAGAAGCCGCGCGCCTCATCGCCGCGGCCGAGATCGACGCGCAGAACCTCCGCGATCTCGCGACGCAGATCGGTGCGCGCGTCCTCGTCGCGCAGCCCGTCGACGTGCTCGCGCCAGACCGCCACCAGATCCTCCAGCGCTCCGGCCTCCCGCCCGAGGCGAGCCGTTTCCATGCGCAGCGCAGCGTCGTCGGGATCGAGCGCGAAAGCGCGCTTGCACGACTGGAACGCCAAAGGCTTGCTGCCGAGACGTTTCTCGCAGAGCACGCGGATGTCCTCGAGCAGCGCCAGTTGCTCCTCGCGCTGGCTGGTCGCCTCGAGCAGGACCTCCTGCATGGCGAGCAGGCGCGACCACATCGACGCCTTCTCGTAAAGCGGCAGCAGCGCGCGCGCGGCCTCGACGCTGTCGGACTGCTCCGCGAGCACGCGTTCCCACGCCTTCTGCGCGATCTCGGCGCGGCCGAGGCGCGTCGGATCGGCGGCGATCTCCGCGACCCGACGCAAGAGCGGCAGTTTCAGCGAAGCGTCGGCGCGATCGGCCGCCTGCGAGAGCGTCTCGCAAAGCTCCGCCCATGCGCCACGCGGGGCGAAAAGCGCTTCGAGCGCGCTCCAGTCCTCGCCGGCGACGTGGAGGTCGCGCAACGCGCGCACCGCCTTCGCGTGGTCGGGCTTGATCTCGAGAATCCGCTGCCACGCCTCGACGGCCGCCTCGCGCGCGGTGAGCTTCTCGCTGCACAGCACGCCCAGCTTCTCGAGCAGCGGCAGCGCGGCCGGCGCTGAGCCGATCGCGGCGGCCTGACGGCGCAGCACGTCGGCCAGCTCCGGCCAGCGCTTCTCGCGCTCGTAGAGCCCGGAAAGCTTCTCGAGCGCTTCGGCATCGTCTTCGCTCGCCTCGAGCACGTCGTTCCACAGCTCGATCGCCTCCTTCGGATCGCTCAGGCGCTCGGCGGCGCACTTGGCCATCTCGCCGAGCAGCGCGCGCCGCGCGGCGCCTTGCCGCAGCGGAAGCTCGCGCTTCATCAGATCGAGCAGGCCTTGCCAGTTGCGCCGCTTCTCGTGGATCTCGCGCAGGCGCGCGAGCGTCGACTCGTCGCCGGGATCGAGGTCGAGGATCGCCTCGAGCGGCTTTACCGCCTGCGCCGGGTTGGCGACCGCCGGGCAGTTGTCCACGGCGCCGCACACGC
>JBBTFH010000092.1:0-19536 GCA_038041915.1 Myxococcota bacterium | reverse complement strand
TCGGCGACGCGTGTGAGTGCGACGAGGACCAGGACGCGGACGCCGACGGCATCTGCGACGGCCAAGACAACTGCCCCGAGGCGGTCAATCCGGACCAGGCGAACGCCGATCGCGACGTGGTCGGCGACGCGTGCGACGAGTGCCCGACAGACGACGAGAACGACGCCGACGAGGACGGCGTGTGCGGCGGCGCGGACGTGTGCGGTCTGGTCGGGGATTCGGGCCAGGAAGACGCGGACGGCGACGGCATCGGCGACGCGTGCGATCTGTGCGTGAACGCGGCCGGCTTCGCCGACACCGACGGTGATTGGGTCTGCGACGAGGACGACAACTGCGTCGACGAGTTCAACCGCGAGCAGGAGGACGCGAACGGCAACGGCGCCGGCGATGCGTGCGACATCGGGTGCGCCGACATCGACGTCGATGGGATTTGCGACGAGAGCGACAATTGTCCGCGCGACGTGAACCCGAAGCAGGAGGACGAGGACGAAGATGGCTTCGGTGACGCGTGCGACGCCTGTCCGTTCGACGAGCTGCCGGACGGAGACGACGACGGCGTCTGCAACGTGGGCGACAACTGTCCGCTCGATGCCAACGCCGATCAGGCGAACGTCGACGACGACGAGGTCGGCGACGTGTGCGACGAGTGCCCGCTCGACGTCGAGAACGACGCGGATCGGGACGGCGTGTGCGGCGATGCCGACAACTGTCCGGCGGCGGCGAACGACGATCAGGCGGACGCCGACGACGACGGCGAGGGCGACGCGTGCGAGTGCGGCGTGGACGCCGATGGCGACGGCGTGGAGAACTGCCAGGATAACTGTCCGGCGGAGACGAACGCCGATCAGGAGAACGCCGACGACGACGTCACGGGAGACGGCTGCGACGTTTGCCCCGACGACCTCGAGAACGACGCGGACCGCGACACGATCTGCGGCGACGTCGACAACTGCCTGCGCGTCGAGAACACGAAACAGGTGGACGGCGACGGGGACGGGCAGGGCGACCTGTGCGACGACGACTGGGACGAGGATGGCGTGTGGAACGACGACGATGATTGCCCCCTTGTGCCCAATCCCGATCAAGCGGACGCGGACGCGAACGGCGTGGGCGACGCGTGCGAAGGCGCGGAGGAGACGGAGCAGCACTGTGACGACGGCGTGGACGACGACGGCGACGGGCTAATCGACTGCGACGATCCGGACTGCGCCGAGAACGAAGAGGCGTGCGGCTTCGGTATCGAAGGCGGCGGTTGCCGTTGCGCCGTCGGCGCGGCGGCGGGCACCCGCGGCGGTGCTCCGGGGGGTCTGCCCGTCGCGCTCGGACTGCTCGCCGTCGGTGCGGCACTGCTTGCGGCCGGTGCGCACCGGCGCCGCCACCTCGGGCAGCGCTAGCGGCGAGTCGTGGATGTCGGCTCATCTCACCTGGAGGAACTTCCCTTGACGCATCGACTCGCGGCTCTCGCTCGCGTTGCTGGTCGGCCTCTCGCGGTCCTGCTGGCGCTTCTTATCGCGCCCGGCGCCGCCCGCGCGCAGGGCATCGACACGCTGCTTTTCAAGCCCGCGCCCGGGCCGGGCGACCTCTTCTCGGTCCAGCGCTCGCGCCTCGCGCGTGGATACGCCGCCGGCCTCTACTTGAGCTTCGCCGACGGATCGCTCAAGCAGACCAACGCGCGTGGAACGATCGAAGCCGACATCGTCGACGATCAGGTGGTCGCCGAGTTGATCGGCGCGTGGACGCCCTGGAGGCGCCTCGAGATCGGCTTGGGAGTGCCGGTCGTGCTGAACCAGAGCAGCAGCGGCACGACCGGGACGGGGTTGGAGCGCGCCGAGGCGCAGTCGCTCGGCGATCTGCGCCTCGTGCCCAAGTACCGGATCGTGCAGCTCGGCGGGCTCACGCTGGCCGCCGCGGTGCCCGTGAGCTTTCCGACCGCTGGCGATCAGTATGCGGGCGACCGTACCGTCACCGCGGCGCCACGGGCCATCGGCGACGCGCAGATCGGCCGCGTCGGCCTCGCGCTGAACCTGGGCGGGCGCTTCCGCGGCGACTCGAAGATGGAGGGCGCGGACATCGGCAACGAGCTCACGTACGGCGCCGGCCTCGCCGTCGACGTCGGGCCGCGCGCGGCCCTCATCGGTGAGATATATGGAGCCGCCGGCGGAGACGCCTCCGCGAGCCCGATGGAGGCGCTTGCGGGCGTTCGCGCGACCCTGCCGATGGGCCTGACCGCCCGCGTCGCGGCCGGCCGTGGCCTGATCAACGGCTACGGCGCGTCGGACTTGCGGGTTCTCGCGGGCCTCGGCTACGAGCCGCCCAAAGAGGCTTCGGGCCCGCCGCCGCCGCCGCCCGCCGATCCGGATCCCGATCGCGACGGATTACTGGGTGGCGCCGATAGCTGCCCGCTCGACGCCGAAGACAAGGACGCGTTCGAGGATGCCGACGGCTGCCCCGATCCCGACAACGACCACGACGGCATCGTCGACGCGTCGGATCGCTGCGTCGCCGATGCCGAGGACAAGGACGGGTTCGAGGACGCCGACGGCTGTCCCGAGACCGACAACGACAAGGACGGGCTGCCCGATCTCATCGATCGCTGCCCGATCGAGCCCGAGGACAAGGACGAGAATGAGTTGGTTGACGGCTGCCCGGATCCGGACAACGACCATGACGGGTTCCTGGACGCCGCCGACAGGTGTCCGAACGAAGCCGAGGTCATCAACGGCGTCGAGGACACCGACGGTTGTCCGGACAAGGGCGAGGTCAAGGTCATCGTGCGCGACGAGAAGATCGAGGTGCGCGAAAAGGTCTTCTTCGAGACCAACAGCGACCGGATCATGCCGGTGTCGTTCCCGATCCTCGATCAGATCGCGGCGGTTCTGAAGGCGAGCCCGCGCGTGAAGAAGATTCGCGTCGAAGGCCACACGGACGACGTCGGGGCCGACGACAAGAACCTCGATCTCTCGAAGCGGCGGGCGCTCTCGGTGGTGCTCTACCTGGTCGAGCAGGGAGTCGAGATCGACCGCCTGGAGTCGGAGGGCTACGGCGAGACCAAGCCGCTCGTGCCCGGCATGACGAAGGAGGCGCGCGCGACCAACCGGCGCGTCGAGTTCGTCATCGTCGAGCAGCAGGGTGTCGGGGCGCCGAACGTGCCGGGCGACGTCAAGCCGCCCGCGCCCGCGCAGACGCCGAAGCTCGCGCCCACTCCCGCTCCGACGCCCGTGCCGGAAGCGCCGAAGTAGCCGCCCTCTTTTCCGCCCGCCGTCGTCCTGGTCACGAGTCCGGCTGCTGCCGGCGCTTTCGCTCCGCGCGCAGGTGTGGCGCGACTTCCGCCTCTCGTCGCTCGCGCTCGATCTCCTCGCGTGTCATGCGCAGGCCGCGGCGCAACGCCCAGCGGCGATAGACGAGCTCGATCGCACCGGCGACCAACGCGACGGCGACGAGGCGCAGCACGAGATTCTGGCCGAGGACGAGCGCGATGTGCCAGGCCGTTCGGGTCGGGCGGCCGGCGGCGGCGAGCAGCTCGTGGCCGTGATCGCGAAGCAGATCGACGGTCACGGCGAGCGACGCGGTCGCAATGATCAGGCAGAGCATGGCGTCGAAGAGCCGGACGCCGGGCGCCTTCCCGCGGCGCGTGGGGCGTAGCGCGCGCGCGGCCAGCAGCGGGCCCACCTGCACGATGCCGGCGACGAGCGCCGCGAGGAGCGCCGCGCCGGCAATCGGAAGCGCGAGGCGCGCGACGGTCGCAGGGAGTGCCGCGGCGGCTCCGCCCACTTCGCGAGCCCACGATGAGCCGTCGAGCGCGGAGCGCATCGCCGCGGCGGTCGATCGAACCAGGAGCGCGCCGCCGCCCAGGAACAGCGCGCCGAGCGCCGCGCCGAGCACGACGCCCGACGTCAGCAACTCGCTGCGCGCTACGCGGCCCTCGCGCCTCGCCTCGCGCAGGCGTTTGGGGGTGGGCGCCTCCGTCGGCTCGCGCGATCGGCTCACGCCAGCACCTCGCGCGCTCGCGTTGCGTCGCGGCCAATTTGCCGGGCGAGCGCCTCGGGTGATGCGAAGCGCTGCTCGCCGCGAAGTCGCTGCGCCATCTCGAGGATCAAGCGCCTGTCGTAGAGGTCGCCCTCGAAGTCGAGCAGGTGCGCCTCGACCGTCAGCGTGCCCTGTGGCTCGAAGGTCGGCGCGTATCCCACGTTGACGACGGCGCGGTGGCGGTCTGGAACCGGAGCCTCCGCCACGCGGAGCGCCGCAGCCCCGCACCCCGTCGGGTGGGCTGAGGCAGCCCCGACGAGGTGTGCCCAGGCCGCGTAGACGCCGACCGGCGGCAGCAGCTCCGCTTCGAGCGCCAGATTCGCCGTCGGGATGCCGATAGCGCGGCCACGGCCGCGCCCCGGCACGACGCGGCCGGCGATCTCGAAGGGGCGGCCGAGGAGGAGCGCGGCGCCGCCGAGACGCCCCTCGAGCACGAACTGGCGCACGCGCGTCGACGAGCAGACGATGTCCGAGACGGTGACGGCCGGCACGATCGTGACGTCGAAGCCGCGCGTCCGTCCCGCCATGGCGAGGGTAGCCGTGCTGCCGGCGCGCATGCGCCCGTAGCTGAAGTCATAACCGACGACGACGTGTGAGACGCCGAGGCCGCGCACGAGGATGCGCTCGACGAACTCGTCGGGTCCGAGCGCGGCGAACGCCGGGTCGAAGCGCTGCACGATCGCGACGTCGATGCCGCAGGCCGCGATCAGCTCGAGCTTGCGCTCGGTCGACGTGAGGAGCGGCGGCGCCAGCTTGGGCGAGAGGACCTTCGCCGGGTGCGGGTCGAACGTGAGCACGGCCGCCTCGCCGCCGTCCCCATGCGCCATCGCGATCTCGAAGAGCCGCCGGTGGCCGACGTGCACGCCGTCGAAGGCGCCGATGGCGACGACTGGCCGGCGTAGCCGCCGCGGCGGGCTCTCCGCGTCGCGGAAGACCTCCACTACTTTCCCTTCAGCTCCTCGAGCTTCTTCTCGATCGTCTCGTTGCCGGGCTCGTGCTGGAGCGCCAGCGTGAGGTACATGCGCGCGCTCGTAACGTTGCCCTCGCGCTCCGCGACGAGCGCGTGGCCGTAGAACTTGCGCGCGTTCGCGTTCTTCGCGATCTCCGTCGGGTCGCGCGGGCCTTGGCGCGGCCGCGCCGTGCTGACGTAGCGGAGCCGCGCGTCGCGATCGGCGCCGGTGAGGCCGGCATCGTACTCTTGGCGCTTCTGCGGGTCGGCCAGCACCTTGAACGCCTCGGAGATGCGCTTGAAGAGCTGATAGATCTTCTCGCGTAGCGCCGCGTCCTTCAGCGTCAGGAAGCGGTCGGGGTGGAACTCCATCGCGCGGGCGTAGTAGGCGGTCTTGATGACCGCGGGCGCCGCGCCGGCCTCGGCGCCGAGGAGCTGGTAGTAGTCGAGCTTCTCGAGGAGCGCGTGCAGTTCCTCGGCGCGCTTCCGGAACGTCTCCCACGTGCCACTCAGCGTCGGGCGGCCGCCCGCGGGCGTGCCGCGCCCCTTGCGCGCCGCCAGGCGCGCGTCGGCAGCGCTCGCTTCGAACGCGCGCGCGTCGAACGGCATGCCGAGAAACGCGTCGGCGCCGAGGGCGGGCGCCTCCACCCGGCCGAGGCTCTCGTCGACGTAGCGCGGGTCCATCAGGATCACCGGCAGCTTGGGCCGGACGTCGTGCAGTTCGCGTACGTGCGCGCCGGCGGCGACGACCGCCAGTTCGACCGGCTCGCGCTCGAGCACGGTCAGCGCCTCCTCTACGGTGTCGGCCAACGCGATCGTGTAGCGATCCGGCGGGAGCGTCACCAGGAAGAGCGCGCGACGGACGTTGTTCGAGTCGACGACGAGGACGTGACACCCCGTCGGGTGGCCTGAGGCAGGCTGGAGCGCCATCGCGGTCAGCTTCCGTCACGCTCGACGCGCCGCGCGGCGTCGTCGATCGCCTCGTCGCGCAGCTCACCCGAGATGCGAATCTTCTTCTGCAGCTCACGGCCCGAGTCGCGGTCGCGCGCCGTGATGTTCAAGATGCCGCTCTGGTCGACCTCGAAGGTCACCTCGATCTCGACCTCGCCGCGCGGGGCGGGCCGAAGCCCGTCGATGATCAGCTCGCCGAGCAGCGTGTTCTCGCGCGTGTGCTTCGACTCTCCCTGCACGACGATGATGCGCACCTCCTGTTGTCCGTCGCGGCTGGTGGCGAAGACGCTCGTCTGCTCGACGGGGATCGCGGTCGAGCGCTCGATGACGCGCTCGGTGAAGCCACCGGCGGCGGCGAGGCCGATCGTGCGCGGAAGCACGTCGAGCAACAGCGTCGAGGGCGCGCCCGGGCCCAGCCGGCTCGCCTGATCGTCGCCGCCGAGCGCAGCGGCGTGGATCGCCGCACCGACCGCGACGGCCGTCTCGGGATCGACGTCGGGACGCGGCTTGCGGCGGAAGTACTGCTCGGCGGCGGCCCGTACCAGCGGCACGTGGGTCGTGCCGCCGACCAGCACGAGGTCGTCAATGTTGGCGACGCCGAGGCCGGCAGACTCGAGCGCGGCCGTGCAGACCTCGAACGTGCGCTGCACCAGGTCGAGGACGAGCGCGTTGAATTGATCGCGCGTCACGTGCACGTCGAGATCGAGCACGCCCTTGGGCGTGTGCGCGACGCGCGGGATCCGCACGTCGGCCTCGCTCGCCGAAGACAGCTCGCGCTTGCACGTCTCCGCGGCCAGCACGAGGCGCGCCCACTCGACGGCGTCGCGGCGGAGCTCGATTTTGGACTGCCGCCAGAAGGCATCGTGCACGTGCTTGGCGAGCGCCTGGTCGAAGTCGTCGCCGCCGAGCAGCATGTCGCCGTTGGTCGTGACCACGCGGAAGATCGCGCCCTTGGCCTCGAGGAGCGTGAGGTCGAAAGTGCCGCCGCCGAAGTCGTAGACGGCAAGCGTTCGATCGAGGTCCTTGCCGAAGCCGTAGGAGAGCGCCGCGGCGGTCGGCTCGTTCACGATGCGGACGACGTCGAGCCCGGCGATGCGCCCCGCGATGCGCGTCGCCTCGCGCTGCGCGTCGTTGAAGTTCGCCGGCACGGTGACCACCGCCTTCTCGACCGGCGCGCCCAAGTGGCGCTCGGCGAGGTGCTTCATGTGGCGCAGCACGTACGCGGAGATCTCCGGTGCCGAATAGATCTTGCCGCGCGCTTCGACCGCGGCGCCGCCGCCGGGTCCTTCGACGAGGTGGTACGGGACTCCTTGCTGGAACGCCTGCGTCTCCGGGTCCGTGAAGCGCCGTCCGATCAAGCGCTTCACCGAGTAGACGGTGTGCGGCGAGTCGGTGACGAGTCGCGCGCGCGCCGGATATCCGACGAGCACGCCGCCACCGTCGGGGAACGACACGACTGACGGCTGCACGCCTCGCCCCTTGTCGTCGAGGATGACCAGAGGCTTGCCGCCGACGACGACCGCGACGGTGGAATAGCTGGTGCCGAGGTCGATGCCGACGATCATCGGGGAGAGCCCAAGGATAATCGCCCAGTCTGTCGCGAGTCTATAGGCTCGCAGAGCATGCGCGATCCGCGCGCCACGCCGTGGACGCCCAACTCGCTACGGGAAGATGCCGCGCTCGTCGTACACGCGCGCGATCCGCTCGAGGGCGATCGTGTAGGCGGCGTGGCGCAGCGTCGAGCCGCGCTCGCGCGCCGTCTCGGCCACCTGCTGGTAGGTGCGCTTGATGCGCCGCTCGAGGCGCGCGTCGACGTCGGGGAGATCCCAGCGTTCGCTGCGCTTGTTCTGCACCCACTCGTGGTAGCTGACCGTCACGCCGCCGGAGTTGGCGAGCAGGTCCGGAATCACGTCGATGCCGCGCTCGCGCAGGATGGCCTCGGCTTCGGGATACGTCGGGCCGTTCGCGCCCTCGGCGACGAGCTTGACCTTGAGCGCGCGGGCTTCCTCTACGCCGATCTGCAACTCGAGCGCGGCGGGGATGAAGATATCCGCCTGCGTCGCGAAGAACTCCTCGCGCGGGATCGATCGCGCGCCCTTGTAGCCTTCGATCGAGCCGTGCCCCGCGACGTGCTCGGCGAGGCGGTGTGGGTTGAGGCCCTCGGGGTTGGCGTAGCAGCCGGAGTGATCCGCGACGGCCACGAGCGATGCGCCGTGCTTGGCGAGCAGGCGAGCCGCGTGCGAGCCGACGTTGCCGTAGCCCTGCACCATCAGCGAGCAGCCGTCGAGCGAGAAGCGTTTCTCGCGCGCCCATTCGCCGATGCAATAGACGAGCCCCTGTCCGGTCGCCTTGTCGCGCCCGTGGCTGCCTCCGGTGGCGAGCGTCTTGCCGGTCACGACGCGGTTGGCGCCGGCGCGGTCGTGCACGAAGTTCACGTAGGTGTCCATCATCCACACCATCACCTGTGAGTTCGTGCCGACGTCGGGCGCCGGGATGTCCCAGTCGGGTCCGATGTTCGAGCCGAGAGCGTGCGTGAAGCGACGCGTTACGCGCATGAGCTCGTTCTTCGACAGCAGCCGCGGGTTGCACTGCACGCCGCCCTTGGCCCCGCCGAAGGGCAGATCCAGCAGCGCGCACTTGTAGGTCATGCTCGCCGAGAGCGCCTTGACGTCGTCGAGCGTGACCGACTCGTGAAAGCGCATGCCGCCCTTGTACGGCCCCAGCGCGTTGCTGTGCTGGATGCGATAGCCCTTGAACAGCCGGATGCCGCCGTCGTCCATCCGGACCGGGAAGTTGATGATGATCTCGTTCTTCGGCTCGCGGAGGATCGTCCAGGTGTGTCCGTCGATGCGCGCGGTGTGCGCGGCCTTTTCCACCTCGGTCTGTAGGATCTGCCAGAAGGAGCGCTCGGTCTCGTCGGCCACGGGGGACCTCCTCGGGTGCGGGGATGCTGCCGTCTTCTACGCCCAAACCGGCGCTGCGATCCAGATCGTGGAGGCTGCGTTCTGACGCCGCGCGTCACGCGTGCGGGTCGCGGCCAAAGGCCGCGGGGACCCGTGCGCGCGCCTTTTCCGGTTCCGATAGGATGCCGGCATGAAAAGAATCGCGAGCGTGATGGCCGTGCTGATCTCGGGCTGCGGCGACGACGATGGGGCCGGCGAGGGCGGCAGCGAGAGCGAAAGCGAAGGCGAAGGCGAGGTGCCGGCGACGGTAACCTTCGAGAGCGGCGGGCACACGCTGGACGTAGCGACCGATCCGTTCGGGCTGACGCTTCGGCGCGGCGACGAGGTGCTCACCTCGGCGAGCGGCGATGCGCTGCTGGTCGGGCAGATCCCGGTCAGCCCGGGTGTCTACGTCGATCCCGAGGCGCCGCCGTCGGGAATCGCGTGGACCGCGCTCGGCCCGGTCGTGGCAGCCTCCGGCGACACGCTCGAACTCGCCGACGGCTCGACGTTGCGCGTCACGATGCCGCGCGACGGCGTATTCCGTCTCGCGTGGACGGCCGCGCACGACGACGCGCCCGAGCTCGTGCGCGTGTCGCTCGGCGTCACCGCGACCGAGCGCTTCTTCGGCTTCGGCGAAGCGTGGGACACGGTGTCGAGCCGCGGCGTCGTGCGCGCCCTGCAGTTCCGCATCGACGGCGCCAGCGAGTCGGGTCTCAATGAACTGCACGTGCCGATTCCGCTCGCGATCTCGCCGCGCGGGTGGGGCGTTCTCGTGGAGACGTTGCGGCCGGGCGCCTTCGACGTCGCGGCGGAGCGCGACGATCGTCTGGCGGCGACGTTCCAGCCGTCACCGGGAGAAGCGTTCGTCGTCGATCTCATGGGCGCCGCCGATCCGCTCGCGCTGATCGAAGACTACGCGGCGCTCACGACGATGCCGGCGCTCCCGCCGCACTGGGCGTTCGGCCCGCTGCAGTGGCGCGACGAGTGGGGAGGAGTCGCCGCGAAGGGTCAGGACGGCCGTGACGTCACGCTCGCCGACGCGTACGTGATGCGCGAGCTCGACATTCCCACCAGCGTCATCTGGATCGATAATCCGTGGCAGACCACCTACAACTCGTTCGTCTTCGATGAGAACTTCCCCGACGCGGCCGCCATGATCGACGAGCTGCGCGGGCTCGGCTACCGCGTGATGCTGTGGTCGACGCCGTACCTCGATTCGGGCACGTCCGACTACGACGAGGCGCGCGACAACGACTACTTCATGCGCCTGGGCGAAGGGCTCGCGCCGCCTTTTTTCTTCGGCAACGCGATCGACTTCACCAACCCCGACGCCTTCGCGTTCTGGCAGGTGATGATCGACCGCGTCGTATCGATGGGCATAAGCGGCTTCAAGCTCGACTACGCCGAGGAGTTCGTGGCCGATCTCGCCGGCCGCGTGCCCGACTGGCGGACGTTTTCGGGCGAGGATCCGACGACGCTCTGGAAGACCTACGTGCGCCTCTTCCACGAGGCGTATCTCGGCGCGCTCCCCGATGGCGACGGGTTCCTCCTCACGCGCTCCGGCGGATTCGGCGAGCAGGGCGGCAACACGGCGATCTGGCCGTGCGATCAGGACACGACGTTCGAGCACCACGGCCCGGGCAACAACGGCGGGCTGCCGGCGGCGATCTCGGCGGGCCTCTCGCTCTCCGCGTCGGGCTATCCGTTCTTCGGCTCCGACATCGGCGGCTATCGCGAGGGCCTGCCGACGCAGGAGCTGCTGCTGCGCTGGGCGGCGTACGCGGCGCTCGGCACAATCATGCAGATGGGTGGCGGCGACAACCAGGCGCCGTGGGACGACGACTACCCGCAGCCCGAGACGGCCGACGTCTACCGCTTCTACGCGCGGCTGCACACCGATCTCTTCCCGTACCTGTACACGTACGCGCGGCGCGCTGCGGAGACGGGTCGTCCCGTCACCGTGCCGCTCGGCCTGGCGTTCCCGGCCGACGAGGCCGCGTGGAGCGAGGACTACGAGTACATGCTGGGCGACGCGCTGCTGGTCGCGCCGATGTTCGAGGGCGGCGCGTCGCGCGAGGTGTACCTGCCGGCCGGCACGTGGGTCGACTACTTCACGCACGAGGTGCGCGAGGGGCCCGAGCGCTTCGACATGGACGTGCCGCTCGAGCGCATCCCGCTCTTCTACCGGGCGGGCGCGATCCTGCCGATGCTGCGCGACGACTTTGATGGCGGTGCGATCGACACGCTCGCCGAGGCAAGCGATCCCGGCGTCGTGTCGTACATGGACCACATGGACGAGCTGCGCGTGCGAATCGTTCCGGGCGACGCCGATTCGTCGTTCACGGCGTTCGATGGGACGGCGATCGACGTGACGCCCGGCGACACGATCTCGATCGCGGTCACGCCCGGCGCGCAGTTCGCCGACATCGTCCTCGAGGTCCTCTGGCCCGGCGAGCCCGCGGCGGTACTCGTCGACGGCGTCGCGACCGACGACTGGACCTACGTGGGCGGCTTCGTCCGCGTCGAGAGCGACGGCGTCACGGTGACGATCGCGTGATCAGTCGATCGCGCGCAGGCGCGGCTCGGCGGGCGGCAGGACGCGGCCGATCACGCGCGCGCCGGGGAGGCGCTCGCAGAGGCGCGCGGCGGCGGCCTCGCCGAGGCTGATCAACAGGCCGCCCGAGGTCTGCGGATCGAAGACGATCGGCAGCCACGCCTCGGGGACGTCGATGCGCGCGCTCCACCAAGTCGCGTTCTTCGGGCCGCCGCCGGTCAGGCAGCCTCGGCGCGCGAGCGCGACCACGTCGGGCAGCAACGGCAGATCGCGCAGGCGGAGCTCGAGAGACACGTTCGACGCCAGCGCCAGCTCGAGCGCGTGGCCGCCGAGGCCGAAGCCGGTGACGTCGGTCGCGCCGCGCGCGCCGAGCTCGCGCATCGCTTCGCACGCCGCGCGGTTGAGCTCGCGCATCGATGCCACCATCGCCTGGTACGGCGCGTCGTGTTCGTCGACCTTGCCCTTCTTGAACGCCGTCGAGACGATGCCGGTGCCCAGCGGCTTGGTGAGGACCAGCAGGTCGCCCGAGCGCGCGCCGCTGTTGGGCGTCATGCGCTCCTCCTCGACGACGCCGGTCACCGACAGCCCGAACTTCAGTTCCGCATCCTCGAGCGTGTGGCCGCCGACGACCACGGCGCCCGCTTCCGCGACCTTCGCGGCGCCGCCGCGCAGGATCTCGCGGCCGATCTCCGTCGGCAGCTCCTTGATCGGGTAGCCCAGGATGTTCAGCGCCGTGACGGGCCATCCGCCCATCGCGTAGACGTCGGAGAGCGAGTTTGCGGCGGCGATCTCGCCGAAGAGCGCGGGGTCGTCGACGATGGGCGTGATGATGTCGACGGTCTGAAGGAGGATCGGGCCGCCCTCGAGGCGATAGGCTCCCGCGTCGTCGGACGTTTCGGGTCCGACCAGCAGGTTTCGGTCGCGCGTCCCGGGGAGACCGGCGACCAACTCGGCGAGCCGCCCGGGCTCGAGCTTGGCGGCTCAGCCAGCCTTCTTGGTCAGCGTCGTGAGACGGATGCGGTCTCTGCTCATGGCGGTGAATCTACGGTGAAGAGCACGCGCCGTCGAGCGTGGCATACTCGCCGCCGTGATCGTCCTTTGCGCCGGTGGGCTCGATCCGTCGGGCGGCGCCGGCATCCTCGCCGACGCGCGTGCCGTCGCCGACCTGGGCGGGCGCCCAATGGCCGTCGCCACGGCGTGGACCGCGCAGTCGAGCCGCGGCGTGGCCGCGTGGGGCGCGCTGCCCGCCGACGCGGTGCGCGCGCAGGTCGCGGCGCTGCTCCACGACTTCCCGGTCGCGATCGTCAAGGTCGGCATGGTCGGCTCGGCCGAGGTCGCGGGCGCGCTCGCCGATCTTTGCGTCGGGCGCGACGTCGTGCTCGATCCCGTGCTCGTGGCCAGCGTCGGCGGCCCGCTCGCCGGTGGCGACGTGGCCGCGGCGCTGCGCGCGTGGCTGCCGCGCGTGCGGCTCGTGACTCCCAACCTCGACGAGGCCGAGGCGCTCGCCGGCACGCGCGACGCCGAGGCCGCCGCCCGTGCGCTGGTCGCGATGGGCGCGCGCGCCGCGCTCGTGAAGGGCGGCGAGACGGCCGTCGACGTGCTCTGCGATCGCGACTCCGGCCGCGTCGAGCGTATCGCCGCGGCGCCGGTCGCGACGGACGGACCGGTCCACGGCACCGGCTGCATGCTCGCGAGCGCGATCGCCACGCTCCTCGCGCGGCAGACGCCGCTGCCCGAAGCCGTGCGACTCGCGAAGGAGTACGTCGCGGTGCGCATCGCCGCCGCGGCGCCGCTGGGCACAGGGCCGCTACGCTACGCTTGACGCACCCCGCGCTTCTCCGGCACGAGGCGGTACTTCTGCACCTTGCGGATCAGGTTGCGGCGCGAAATGCGCAGCTCGCGCGCCGCGCGCGTCTTGTTCCAGTCGGTGCGGCGCATCGCGTCGAGGATCATCGTCCGCTCGAGCGCGCGCACGGCCTCGGGCAGGGCGCCCGCCGCCGCCGGGCTGCGCCCCTCGGCCGCTAGCGCCTGCCGGATGCGCGGCGAGAGCATTTCCTCGCCTATGACCTTCTCGTCCCCGGCGAGCACGACCAGCCGCTCGATCTCGTTCTCGAGCTCGCGCACGTTGCCCGGCCAGCCGTAGCCCTGCAGCCGCTCGAAGCAGCCGCGGGTGAGGCGTTTCATCCGCAGCCGCCGTCCCTGCGCCTGCGCCTTGAGGAAGTGATCGACGAGCGCGGGGAGGTCGTCGCGGCGATCGCGCAGCGGCGGCACGGTCAGGCTGATGACGTTGATGCGGTAGTAGAGGTCCTCGCGGAACTCGCCTTCGTCGACCATGCGGCGCAGATCGCGGTTGGTCGCCGCGATGATGCGGACGTCGACGTGGCGCGGCTGGGTGTCGCCGACGGGGATGAAGGTCCCCTCCTGCAGCACGCGCAGCAGCTTGACCTGCAATGCCGGCGACATGTCGCCGATCTCGTCGAGGAAGAAGGTGCCGCCGTCGGCGACTTCGAAGAGGCCCTGCTTCTCCGCGATCGCGCCGGTGAACGAGCCCTTCTTGTGGCCGAAGAGCTCCGAGTCGAGCAGGTTGTCGTTGAACGCGCTGCAGTTCTGCACGACGAAGGGTTCGCGCGCGCGCCGCGAGTAGAAGTGGATCGCCTTGGCGATCAGCTCCTTGCCGGTGCCGTTCTCGCCCTGCACCAACACCGTCGCGTCCGACCCGATCACCTTGTCGAGCACGCGGTAGAGATCCTGCATCGCGCGGCCCTTGCCGACGATCGCGTCGTACGAGTAGCGCGGCGCGAACGGCTTGGCGGCGCTGTGCGCCTTGGCGGCCGGCGTGGGGCGCGCCGCTCCCTCGAGATACGTCAGGATCTCGTCGGCGGCGACCTGCAAGAGCTCGGCGAGGTAGTCGGCGTGCGTCGAGGCGCCCGCCCGCGCGACGCGCTCGGCATCGCCGACGGCGCGGACGGCTCCGACGCGCTTCGCGCTCTCGCCGATCGCGATTTCCAGCGCGACCACGCGGCCGCCGGCCGGCGATCCGGCGACCGCGCGCCCGTCGGACGTCGCGAACGCGAGGTCGAGCCCGAAGCGCCGCGCCACCATCTGACGCACGCGCCGGATGACGTGCAGCTCGCCGACATCGTCCCAGTTCAGCGCGTCGGGCATGTGTCAGACAGGCACAATAATGTGCCAATAAGTAACAGATCGCGCCGCCGCCGGTCAATGCGTTGATTTGTCGGCCGGTCCGCGTCATTGTCGAAAGCGTGGCGGCGATTCCCGTCGACGAGGTCAAGGCCGAGTCGTTGCGCGCTCTCGCGGCCGGCGATGCCACGCGCGCGCTGCATCTTCAGTGCTGCATCGTCGAGTCGGCGCCCCACGATTACGAGGCCCGCCTGCGCATCGCCGACGTGCTGGCGCGCATCGGCGCCACCGACGCTGCGCGCCACGCCTACCGCGGCGTGGCGCTGTTCTGCGCGCGCGCCGGCCGTCCGTTACCCGCCATCGTCGCCGGGCGCGTGCTGGGCGCGCTTGGCGGCGCCGCCGACGAGGTGCTCGACGCCGTCGCGACGCTGTACTCGGCCGACTCGCCGACGGTCGCGCAACGCGGCGCGCGCGTTTCCATCCCGATGGGCGTGCGCGTCGATCAGAGGCTTCTGGCCGCCGTGCCGGCCACGCTCGAGCTTCTGTCCCGCGCCGCGTGGCTGGCCGGCGCCGAAGCCGGCGTCGCGTTCCCCGATCGCTTGCACGCGATCCCACTGCTCTCGTCGCTGCCCCGCGAGGGTCTCGCTCGCGCGCTGAGCGCCATGCGCGTGCACCGCCTGCCGGATCGCGCGTCCGTCATCCGCGAAGGCGAGCCCGGCACGTCGCTCTTCCTGTGCGCGGGCGGCAAACTCGTCGTGTTCAAGGGCGAGGACGCGAAGGAGCTCGGTCGGCTGGGCGAAGGCGCGCTCTTCGGCGAGATGGCGGTCCTTTCCGGCGGCGCGCGCACGGCATCCATCCGCACCGACGGCGACGCCGATCTGCTCGAGCTCGGGCGCGATCCGCTTTCCGAGATCGCCGCCGCGCTCCCCACGGTCGGCGAGGCGCTCGATCGCTACCGCCGCGAGCGGCTGCTGCAGAACGTGCTCGCGCTCTCCCCGCTCTTTCGCCCGTTCTCGCCCGACCAGCGCGTGCAGTTGCTGCACCGCTTCGAGGGCCTCGAGGCGCTCGATGGCGACGTGCTGATCCGCCAGGGCGAGGAGGGCAGGGGGCTCTTCATCATCCTCGACGGCGAGTGCGAGGTGACGCGCGCCGACGGCGACATCGACGTGACGGTCGCGACGCTTCACACGGGCGACCTCTTCGGCGAGATCGCGCTGATCCACGACGTGCCGGCGACCGCCACGGTTACGGCGGCTGGCCCCGCGACGCTGCTCGTGCTGGACGGCGGCCATTTCCGCAAGCTCGTCGAAAGCGTCCCCGATCTGCGCGCCTACTTCGAAGGCCTCGCCGGCGATCGGCTGCGCAAGACCGGCAACCTGCTCGGCGACGAGGTCCTGCTCCAGGTCGCGGACGGCCTGCTGACCGGATAGTCCTGCCCGAGAATAGACCCGGCCGTCGCCGGGTAAAGCCGAAGAACAAGAACTTGTGGGAGGGAAAAAATGGGGCCCCGGGGAAGGACCGTATTCCCCGGGGCTATAGGCCAAGAGTCGCGGATTGGAGATCTAAGCAACCTCGATGCCATTCTGACGCGGACGTGTATGTTCTTGAAATGAATGCGGGTGAGTGCTACGTCGGCCCCACGCGACCGGGCAATCCCTGACATTTCTGTCAGGCTCGTGTCTCGCCAGAGGACTCCAAAGCGTGCCATCCAGACTGCTGGTCATCAACGCGGACGGACCCGAAACGCGCGTCGCGCTGGTCGAAGGCGGCATCCTGGCCGAGCTCTACGTGGAGCGCCACAGCGGTCGCGGCATCGTCGGCAACGTCTACAAGGGCCGAGTGCGGCGCGTTCTGCCGGGCCTGCAAGCGGCGTTCGTCGACATCGGCGCCGACAAGGACGGCTACCTCCACGCCAGCGACGTGCGCGGTGGCGCCGACGACATGAGCAAGCTGCTGGTCGACGAAGAGGAGGGCCGCGAAGAGGAAGACGAGCGCCCCGCGCGAGCGCCGATCCAGGAGCTCGTGCGCGAAGGCCAGGAGGTGCTCGTCCAGGTCACGAAGGAGCCGCTGGGCACCAAGGGATCGCGCCTCACGACCTACATCACGCTCCCGGGCCGGCACCTCGTGTTCATGCCGACGGTCGAGCACACCGGGATCTCTCGGCGAATCGCGTCGGACAAGGAGCGGCGGCGCCTGCGCGACATCCTCGAGAGCAAGCGCCCGCCGGGGACCGGCTTCGTCGTGCGCACCGTCGCCGAGGGCGTGCCCGCCGAGGTGTTGCACGACGACATCGACTACCTCGTGCGCCTGTGGAACCAGAAAGTCGCGAAGGCCGAGACGATGAAGGCGCCGGCGTGCGTGTACTGGGATCTCGACCTCGCGCTGCGCGCGCTGCGCGACCTGGTGACGACCGACGTCGAGAAGATCATCGTCGACTCGCGCGTCGAGCACGAGCGCATGCTCAAGTTCGCGGCGACGTTCATGCCGCACCAGAACTGGCGCATTGACCACTACGACGGCAGCGAGCCGATCTTCGACGCCTACGGCATCGAGGACGAGATCGGGCGCGCGCTCCAGCGCAAGGTGTGGCTCAAGTCCGGCGGCTACCTGCTGATCGATCAGCTCGAGGCCTTCACGGCGATCGACGTCAACACCGGGAAATTCGTCGGCAAGCGCAACCTCGAGGACACGATTACCAAGACCAACCTCGAGGCGGTCAAGGAGGTCGTCGACCAGATCCGCCTGCGCAACCTCGGCGGCATCGTGGTCATCGACTTCATCGACATGGACCGGCGCGAGAACCGGGCGAAGGTCTCGCGCGCGCTCGACGAGGCGCTGCGCGCCGATCGCGCGAAGGTCAACGTCCTCAAGATCAGCGAGTTCGGCCTGGTCGAGATGACGCGCAAGCGCGTGCGCGAGAGCCTCGGTCGCTCGCTCACCGAGGCGTGCCCGTACTGCGAGGGGCGCGGCACGGTGCGATCGAAGCTGACCGTGTGCAACGACGCGCTGCGCGACATCCGCCGCCGCGCCGACACGCTGACCGGCGACACGATCGTGATCCTGGCGCACCCCGAGGTCGCGCGCATCGTCGAGGAGGAGCAGCGGCCGTTCGTCGAGGAGATCGAAAAGCGGATGGGCAAGAAGATCGTCGTGCGCGCGATGGAGAAGTTCCACCTCGAGCAGTACGAGGTCCGGGGCGAGTAGCAGCCGGGAGGGCATCCATGGGCACGCTTCGGCTGCTACGCGCGCTGCTCTTTGGGCGACGCCTTGGGCGCGAAGAGATCGAGCGGACCCGCTGCTACGTCGTGCTCGAGTGCCCGATAGGCGCCGATCTCGCGACCGTGCGGCGCGCGTATCACCGCCTGGTGCGCCGCGTGCACCCTGACGTGCAGTCGAGCGATCCCGACCGGCAGCGCCGCGCGAGCGAGCTGACCGCGCGCCTCACCCGCGCCTACGAGACGCTCGGACGCGCGCTCGGCGGGCCGTCGTAGGGCGCTCTCAGGGTCCGCTTCGAGAACTTCTGGGAGCGCCGGTCACCGGGCGCCGCCGCTGCCAGAAAGCTCATCTGACAAGTCTTCGGCGAGGCTCGTCGGTGGCGGCGATCCACGGGCCGTCCAGATCCGGCTCGCCGTCGAGGACCACCCATCCGGGGAACGCGGGAAGCGCGCCGGGCACGCGCACGCGCGGCTCGATCAGGTACTGCGCCACCACCGCGCAGAGGTCGTTCACTACCACGCGCTCGGCTGGACGGCGTGTACAGCGACGGGGCCGACGGCACCCGCACCCGGGGGGATCAGAGCGCGGAGCGCGTCGCGGCGCAAGGTGCTGCGGGGCGGTGCTGCCCCGGCGGAAGTGGGTGGCCACCGCCGGGCTTGTCCGTCGGGCGAGGCCGTGCGAAACGTGAGCCATGCCGATCCCGATCCTCGTCCGCGACGTGATGACGCCCGATCCGATGGCCGTGCCGCCCAGCCTCCCGCTCGGGGTCGCGGCGGCGCAGATGCGCGAGCGCGGCATCCGCCACCTGCCGGTCGTGCTCGACGGCGCGCTCATCGGCGTGGTGTCGAACAAGGATCTCGCGCGCGGCGGAGCGACCGTCGGCGAGGCCATGACCGCCAACCCGATGACCGTGCGGACCGAGGATCGGGTGGAGGTGGCCGCCGCCGCCATGGCGTTGCACAAGGTGAGCTGCCTGCCGGTGCTCGAGGACGTGCGCCTGGTCGGGATCGTGACCACCTACGACCTGCTCGACGCGCTCGCGCGGCGGTTGCGCGACCGGTAGGGCGGTCGGGCCGGCGGCGCCCTTCGCGCTTGCGAGGCGTCCTGGCATACCGTATTTGGGCGGGTTGAGGCCGGTCAACCGGGGGTGCCGGCGGGCCCGGGCACCGCGGCGCCCGCCGCCGGCTCGACCGCGATCGGCGCCAGGCCGAGGGCGCGGGCCAGCTCGCGCACCGGCTCGATCGGGACGCGGCCCTCGTGCACCGCCTCGTAGACCGCCTCCGGCGACACGATCGTGATCCGGGCGCACCCCGAGGTCGCGCGTATCACCGCCTGGTGCGCCGCGTGCACCCTGACGTGCAGTCGAGCGATCCCGACCGGCAGCGCCGCGCGAGCGAGCTGACCGCGCGCCTCACCCGCGCCTACGAGACGCTCGAGGCTGCTTCAGCCGGTCCGACGGGGCGTCGCACGCTCGGCGGGCCGCCGTAGCCGCTCAGCGCTCCTTCAGCGTCCAGAGGCGGAACGCGACGCGCGCGCGGGCGTCGGCTTCGACTCGGACCTCGACGCGGCGGCGCTGGCCTGCCAGGCGCGGAGTCTCGACGCGGATCGGCTGCCAGCCGGGGATGGTAAGGACGAGCGGCGCCAGCGCGACGCCGTCGATGGTTACCGCCACAGTCGCGGCTCCCGGTGTGTCGGCCTCGCTACGCTTCGGCACTTCCTCGGCCCCGCGCACGCTTTCGCGCGCGCTTTCCGGG
>JBBTFH010000091.1:8039-10544 GCA_038041915.1 Myxococcota bacterium | reverse complement strand
CGCGCCGAAAGACGCTGCGCATCGAAGGTGCGACGGCGGGCGACATCGAGCGCCTCCTTGCCTGAGAGACCACCACCCTCGACGCACCCCGCCCCTATCTGCTAAGAGGTTTCGCTCATGCGCGTGCGCTTCTGGGGGGTTCGCGGGAGTTATGCCGCGCCGGGTCCCCAGACGACCCGCTACGGCGGCAACACTTCCTGCGTCGAGATTCAGCCTCGCGAAGGCCCGCCGTTCATCCTCGACGCCGGCACGGGCCTGCGCCGTCTCGGCAAGATCATCGCGCATGCACATCCGACCGGCGGCGCACGCGGCCACCTGCTGATCACGCACACCCACTGGGACCACATCCAGGGCCTCCCCTTCTTCGCGCCGCTATACACGCCCGGCAACCGCTTCCACATCTACGGATTGCGCCGAGACGACCGCCTGCGCTCCATCCTCGCGCGCCAGACTGCGGCGCCCTATTTCCCCGTGCCGCTCGAGGCGCTGAAGGCCGACATGAGCTTTCGCGAGCTCGACGAGCGCGCGGAGTTCGAGGTCGGCGGCGTACGCGTGACCTGCGCGCCGCTCAATCATCCGTATGCGGCGATCGCCTACCGCGTCGAAGCCGACGGCGCCTCGGTCGCCTATGTCACCGACACCGCGCCGTTCGGCGACATCCTGCTCGACCGCGAGTTCATCGCGACGCCGCCCGCGCTGGGGAAGCCGTCGCCGGAGCACGCCGAGCGGCTCGCCGCCCTGCGGCGTGGCGTCGTCGATCTCTGCCGCGGCGCCGATCTCGTCGTCTTCGACACGATGTTCACGCGCGACGAGTACCGCGCGCGCCCGCACTGGGGACACAGCGCCCCCGAAGATGGACTCGCGATCGTCGAGGAGGCCGGCGCCAAAACGCTCTGCCTCTTCCACCACGCCCCCGACCGCCTCGACGAGCAACAGGACGCGATTCTCGAGGCCTGCCGCCGCCAGGCGCGCCACGCGAAGGTGATCGCCGCCGCCGAGGGGCTGGAGATTGAGTTTTGAGAGCCTCTTTCTACGGCGTGCGCGGCTCGATCCCGGCGCCCGGGCCGGAGACAATCCGCTTTGGCGGCAACACCTCGTGCGTCTCCGTGGACGCGGGCGGCGATCTCGTGATCCTCGATGCGGGAACGGGCCTCACGGCGCTCGGCAAAGCGCTGCTCGAAGGCCCGTGCGGCAAGGGCGCCGGCCGCGCCACGCTGCTCATCAGCCACTCGCACTGGGATCACATTCAGGGGTTTCCGTTCTTCCCGCCGATCTACATCCCGGGCAACGCGTTCACCATCTACGGGCCGAGCCACTCGGCCGACTCGCTCGAGGCGGTCCTCGAGGGCCAGATGAGCCCGCACTACTCGCCGATCCACAGCCTGCGCAACCTCGGCGCAACGATCGACTGCCGCGACGCGCCGATCGGCGAGCGCTTCCAAGTCGGCGACGTCACCGTGCTCGCCCGCGCCAACCCGCACGGCCGCACCACCGCGCTCGCCTACCGCCTGGAGCAAGACGGGCGCGCCCTCGTCTACGCCAGCGACGCGGGATACGGTGACGGCGGTCCGAGCGCCGGCGTGCTCGCGCTCTATCGTGGCGCCGACGTGCTCATCCACGACTGCACCTACACACCCGAGGATCGCCAAGCCCGCGCCGATCGCGGCTTCTCGTCGATCGCCGACGCCGCGCGCGCCGCCGCCGCCGCGCGGGTCCGCACGCTCGTGATGTTCCACTACGATCAGGACTACACCGACGACGACGTCGACGCGCTGCGCGATCGCTGCCGAGGGCTCCTCGACGAAGCCGGCGGCCGCGACATCAAGCTCGTCGCCGCGCACGAGGGCCTGACGATCGACGTTTAGGCCGACGCCACTTCGAGCGTGAAGTGCCGATCCGACGAGCGGTAGACGTGCGCGGCGGCAAGGCCGGCGGCGGCGGCTACGTCGCGCAGCTCGTCGAGCGTGAGCGCGGCGCACAGGCTCGCGCGGAAGAGATCCCTTTGCACCGCGTCCGCGCCCGCGGCGTACGTCGCGACGATGCGCGCGACCTCATCGTGCGACTCGGGGCGCAGCAGATCGCGAAAAACGATCGCCCCGCCCGGACGCACGACGCGCGCCGCCTCGCGCAGCGCGGGCGTCGGCTCGGGCAGGTGGTGCACCAGGCTGTTCGAGATCGCCAGGTCGAAGGCGCCGTCGGGAAAATCGAGCGCCTTGCAATCGGCGAGGCGTAGCTCGACGCGCCCCGCGACTCCCGCTACGCGCAGGTTCTCCGCGCCGACGTCGAGCATGTGCCGCGCGAGGTCGGTCGCGACGATGCGGGCGTCGGGCCGCCGCCGCGCCAGCACGATCGGGATCTGCGCAGTGCCGCAGCCCATGTCGAGGACCCGCGGATCGTGGCGCACGCCCCACACCTCGAGCACGCGGTCGACGAAGGCCTCGTTGACGGCGCGGTGATCCATCGCATCGTAGGCGCGCGCGTCCTCGGCCGTATCCATAGCCTCGG
>JBBTFH010000091.1:0-7939 GCA_038041915.1 Myxococcota bacterium | reverse complement strand
CGGTGATCCATCGCATCGTAGGCGCGCGCGTCCTCGGCCGTATCCATAGCCTCGGCGCGTCCCTGCGGACGGGGTGAGGCACCCTCGAGCGTGCGCGGAATTCCGACCACGGACTACTTGCGGCGAACGACGTAGCCCTGTTCGACCAGCGAAACGAGCGACTTCCACGCCTCGTAGTCGGTCGTCGAGATGCGATCGATGATCGCGCCCACGTCGGATAGGTTGTGCACCGCCTGCAGCACGTCGAGCTCGTCCGGCGCGAGCTCGCGCAACGACGCCTCGAGCGGAGCAGCGATCGCGAGACGCTCGTCCTCGCCCGGCAGCCGCGGCGCGATGCGCGCGAGCTCGTCGACCTCGCGCAGCCCGTCGAGCAGCAGCGCCTCGGTCGACTCGTCGAGCGCCTCGCGCGCCTCCGGATCGGCCGGCCCGAGTTCGAAGGTGCCGTCCCAAACCAGCATGCGGAAGAGCGCCTTGCGCGCCGGGCACTCCGCGAGATCGTCGAGAGTCGCGTCGACGATGGCCCCTGCCTTGACGTGGATCGCGCCGCCCACACCGGGTCCGCCGGGGCCGTCGACGCGCAGCGCGCCGGTCTTCCGGCCGGTTCCGAGAAGCTGCAGGAGATCCGGCAGCGGGAACTCGGCGAGGCTCCCCGCCATGCGTCCGGCGCTCTGCGCCCGACTCTCGCGGCGGCTCAGATCCTTGCGTACCTCCTCGTCGCTCGGCGGCTCGCCCGACGCAGCGACGACGCGCAGCAGGGAAATGCCGACGAGCACGCGATCCCCCTCCTTCAGGCGCTTGCGCTTGATCTTCTGGCCGTTGACGAACGTGCCGTTGGTGGAACCAAGATCCTCGATGGTCACCTCGCCGCCGGTCGTGGCGATGCGCGTGTGCTTTCGCGACACCATGTCCTCGGCGAACACGATATCGAGGCTCGCCTGCCGGCCGATCGTGATCTCGCGATCCGGCCGCAGCGGATACTCGCCGCCCTGGAGCGGCCCTGACACGAAGCGAAGCGTGAGGCTGGTGTTGCGTGGCATGGGACCGGAGCTTAGCGCGAGCGCGCCTGCAATGCCGTGAGGATCATGCGCGTCGCGGGGGACTTGTTGAGCGTGTAGAAGTGGATGCCCGGCGCGCCGCGATCGAGCAGATCGAGGCACTGCACCGTCGCGTGCGCCACGCCGAGATCGATCACCGCCTCGGGGTTGTCGCGGCGGCGGTCGAGCTCGAGCGCGAGGCGCATCGGGATGGTCGCGCCGCACATTTTCGTGAAGCGCTCGATCTGCTCGACGTTGGTCATGGGCATGAGGCCGGGGATGATCGGCACGCTGATGCCGGCGGCGCGCGCGCGCTGCACGAAGTCGAAGTAGAAGGCGTTGTCAAAGAAGAGCTGCGTGATCAGAAACTCGGCGCCGGCGCGCACCTTGAGGACAAGGCGCTCCAGATCGAGCCGCCGGTCGGGGCATTCCACGTGGCCCTCCGGATAGCAGGCGCCGGCGAGACAGAGCGGCCACGCCCCGGCACGAATGAACGCCACCAGCTCCGACGCGTAGCGAAGGCCGTCGGACGCCGGCACGAACGACGCCTGGCCCTGCGGCGGATCGCCGCGCAGCGCGATCACGTTGTCGACGCCGTCGGCGACCAGGCGGTCGAGCACCTCGCCAAGCTCCGCGCGCGAGTGGCCGACGCAGGTCAAGTGCGCCATCGCCTCGATCCCGAGCTCGCGCTTGATCCGTCCCACCCATTCGACGGTCTTCCTGCGCGTGCTGCCGCCGGCGCCGTAGGTCACCGAGACGTAGGTCGGGGCGAGGCGCGCGAGATCCTCGAGCGTGCGAAAGAGCGCGCGCTCTCCGTCGTCGGTCTTGGGCGGGAAGAACTCGAACGAGAAGGACGGCTTCCCGCTCGCCAGGGCGTCGGCGATGCGCATGGCGCGCGCGCGCAGGTCAGCGGGGCGGCGGAGGGGGACCGCCGCCTGCCGCGCCGGTGCTCTCCATCTGGCAGTTGCCCTCGAAGATGACGCCACGGTCGATGATCAGCGACGGCGTGACGATGTTGCCGCGTACGCGGCCGGGCGCGTGGACCTCGACGCCCTGTTTCGCGCGCAGGTTCCCCTGCACGTAGCCCTCGATGATGATCGTCCCGGCGTCGACCTCGGCCTGCACCTCGGCGCCTTCGCCGATGACCAGCACGCCGTCGGTGAAGATGTCGCCCTTGAAGCGGCCGTCGATGCGCACGGCGCCCTCGAAGGTGAGCTTCCCTTCGAACGCCGAGCCGCGGCCGAGCAGCGTGTTGATCTCGCCGGCGGGCGCCGGCACTTCCTTGAGGAGTGGCATGGCGAAAGAGGCTAGTCGCCCCGTCGGGAGGCGTCAACTTGGCGTGGCCTCCTGGTCCAGAACCCGGCCGGGAAATAGCCGGGCAGCGACGGCGGTTGGGGTAGAGTGCCGGCCATCGTGGCGCCCGACATCCAGGCGATCGCCGAGCTCGTCGCCGGCGAGAGCGCGTTCGTGGATCGCCTCACGGCCGAGGTGGGAAAGGTCATCGTCGGCCAGAAGGCGATGGTCGAACGCATCCTGATCGGCCTGCTGTGCGGCGGGCACGTGCTGGTCGAAGGCGTGCCGGGACTCGCCAAGACCCTCGCGATCCGCACCATCGCCGACGCGCTGCGCGCGCGCTTCCGCCGCATCCAGTTCACGCCCGACCTCTTGCCCGCCGACGTCACGGGCACGGTCATCTACAACGCGCAGACCGGCGCGTTCACCACGCGGCGCGGACCGATCTTCGCCAACCTCGTGCTGGCCGACGAGATCAACCGCGCGCCGGCCAAGGTGCAGTCCGCGCTGCTCGAAGCGATGCAGGAGCGGCAGGTGACCATCGGCGACGAGACGCACCGCCTCGAGGAGCCGTTCCTCGTGATGGCGACGCAGAACCCTATAGAGCAGGAGGGCACCTACCCGCTGCCCGAGGCGCAGCTCGATCGCTTCCTGCTCAAGATCGTCGTCGGCTACCCGACGCGCGAGGAGGAGCGCGAGATCATGGACCGCATGACCTCGGGCGTGGCCGTCGAAGCCGATCCGGTGATCGGCCCGGCGGAGCTGCTCGCCGCGCGGCGCGTGGTGCAGCAGATCTACGTCGACGAGAAAGTGCGCGACTACATCGTCAGCATCGTGTTCGCCACGCGCGACCCAGCGCGCCACGGCATGGGCGACCTCGCGCGCCTCGTTCGGATCGGCGCCAGCCCGCGCGCGTCGATCTCCCTGAACCTCGCGGCGCGCGCGCACGCCTTCCTGCGGCACCGCGCGTACGTCACGCCCGAGGACGTCAAGGCCATCGGCATGGACGTGCTGCGCCACCGCATGGTGCTGACCTACGAGGCCGACGCGGAAGAGGTCTCCGCCGACGACGTGGTGCGCCGGATCTTCGAGCGGGTCGAGGTGCCCTGAGCCGTGACCACCGCGGAGATCCTCCGCAAGGTCCGCGGGATCGAGATCGTCACCCGGCGCCTGGCCGACGAGAAGCTCGCGGGCCAGTACCACAGCGTGTTCCGCGGGCGCGGCATGGCCTTCTCGGAGGTGCGCCCCTACCAGCCGGGCGACGACGTGCGCGCGATCGACTGGAACGTCTCGGCGCGCATGAACGAGCCCTACGTCAAGCTCTTCACCGAGGAGCACGAGATGACCGTGCTGCTCCTCGTCGACATGAGCGCCAGCGGCGCCTTCGGCACGCGCGCGTCGACCAAGCGCGATCTCGCGGCCGAGATTGCCGCCGTCATCGCCTTCTCCGCCATCCGCAACCAGGATCGGGTCGGCCTCGTCGCCTTCACGGATCGCGTCGAACGCTTCGTGCCGCCCAAGCGCGGCCGCGGCCACGTGCTGCGGGTCGTGCGCGAGATCCTCGGCTGCGAGCCGGCGGGGCGCCAAACCCGCTTGCGCGCGGCGCTCGAGTTCTGCGGGCGCGTCGCGCGCCGCCGGACGGTCGTCTTTGTCGTCTCCGACTTCCTCGACGATCTGCGCGACTACGGTCACGCGCTGCGGGTCGTGTCACGCAAGCACGACGTGGTTCCGATCGTGCTGACCGACGACGTCGAGGAGCGGCTGCCCGCCGTGGGCTTGATCGAGCTCGAGGACCTCGAGACCGGCGCGCGCGTCCTCGTCGACACCCGCGGCCCCATGCGCGAGGCGTACGCCCGCCGCGTCGCGCAGGCGCGCGTCGCGCGGGAAACGCTCTGCCGCCGCCTCTCGATCGAAGCGATCGACGTGCGCCCGGGCCGCCCGTATCTGCCGGCTCTCGTCGCGTTCTTCCGCGCGCGCGAGCGCCGGCTGCGGCACTGATGCGGAGAATCCCGCTCCTGCTGCTGTCCCTGGCGCCGGGCGCCGCGCGGGCCGAGCCGGCCGAGCCGGCCGCGCCGAATTGGGCGCCGACGATCTCCGCGCGCGCCGATCGGACCCAAGCGCACCTGGGCGATCCGATCGCCGTCACGATTCAGGCCGTTCATCGGCGGGACGTCGCGGTGCGGCTCGGCGACACGCTCGATCTCGGCGCGCTGACGCTCCTCGATCGGTCGGAGTCGCGGACCGACCTGGCCGACGGCCGCGCGCGCACCGAGATCGTGCTGCGCCTGGCGGCGTTCGCGCTGGGCGAGCTCGCGCTGCCGCCGCTCGAGGTCACGACCGTCGGGCCGGGCGGCGCCACGTACGCGGCGCGGACCAAGCCGGTGCTTTTGACGATCGCCAGCCTGGTGGGCGACGATCCGGATCCGAAGCCTCGACCGAACGCGCCTCCGCTGCCCTTGCTGGTGCCGGATTGGCGGCTCGTCTGGGCGGCCGCCGCGACCTTGGGCCTCGCGGCCGTCGTCGCCGCGATCCTCTGGGCGCGACGCCGCGCCGGGCGCCGCGCGCGGACGAGGCCCGCGGCCCCCGCGGAGCCCCCCGACATCATCGCGCTGCGCGCGCTCGACGCGCTCGGCCGCGCCGACTGGCTGGCGCGTGGCGAGGTGAAGCGCTTTCACTTGCGCCTTTCCGAGGTCCTGCGCCAGTACCTGGGCGCGCGCTACACATTCGACGCGGTCGAATCGACGACGGCGGAGATCGTCGCCCGCCTCGGAGCGCCGCAGCGGGGGCTCGACATCGCGGCGCTCGATCGGCTGCTCTCGCTCTGCGACCTGGTCAAGTTCGCCAAATACCGCCCGCCCGACGACGGGTCGCGCGCGGCCCTCGCGGCCGCCGTGGGCCTGGTCGAGCGAACGCGGCCCCCGCGCGAGACTGGAGGCCAGCAAAGTGCGGCGTGAGTACGCGATTGCAATAGCCATCGCGGCGATCTGCGCGGCATCGGTCGCCCTCGGCTTCGAGGGCGAGGGCCTGCGCCTCGCGCGGCCGTGGGCGCTCGCGCTGCTTCTCGGGGTCGTGCTCGCCGCCTGGCTCTCGATCGAGCGCGGGCCCCGCCTCCGCGCCACGCTCGCGTTCTCGCGCACCGACGACGCGCGCGCCGCCGCGCAAAGGCCCGGCTTCTGGGGCGAGATCGAGAGCCTGCCGCGCGCGCTGCGTATGGTCACGCTCGCGCTGCTGGCGGTCGCGCTCGCGCGGCCGCAGAGCTACCGGCCGATCGACACCATCGAAACCGAGGGCATCGACATCTGTATCGTGCTCGACTTGTCCGAGAGCATGATGGAGCAGGATCTTGAGCCGGATCGGATCGGCGCGGCCAAGCGGGTGATCGCCGACTTCATCAGCCGGCGCCACAGCGACCGCATCGGCCTGGTGGTGTTCGGGCGCGAGGCGTTCACCTACGCCCCGCTGACGCTCGACTACGCGGCCCTGGCGGCGATGATCAAGGACGTTCGCATCGGGCTCGTCGACGGCAAGGGCACGGCAATCGGCAACGCGCTCGGTGTCGCTCTGGCGCGGCTGCGACGCTCCGACGCCAAGAGCAAGGTGGTCGTGCTCCTCACCGACGGCGACAGCAACGCCGGAAACGTCGAGCCTCTCGAGGCCGCGCGGATCGCCCAGACGCTCGGCGTGCGAATCTTCACCGTGCTCGTCGGCGCCGGCGCGGACACGCTGGGCCGGATGCCGCGACAGCGTAGGCATCCGGCCAATCCGAAGCTGCTCGAGCAGATCGCCGGGCAGACGGGAGGGACGCCGTACGTCGCCAGCGACACGCGTGCGCTCGAGGAGCGCTTCCACGCGATCCTGGAGGAGCTCGACCGCTCGACGCGCAAGGACATCGGCGCGGTCTACGGCGAGGCCTTCCCGCGCTTCGCGTGGCCCGCACTCGGGCTCTTGCTGCTCGACGTGGCGCTGCGGCTGACGCGGCTCAGGAGGCTGCCGTGAGCGAGGAAAGCCTGCGATGACTCACTGGGGCGACATCCGCGCACTGTGGCTGCTGGCAGGCCTTCCACTGTTCGTCGTCGGCTACGCTATCGACACGGCGCTGCGGAGGCGGCTGCTGGCGGCGATCGGCGAGAGCGCACTGGTGGGCCGCCTGACCGCGTCGGTGAGCGGCGCGCGCCGAACGCTGGCGGCCACGCTGATCGTCGCCACCGTCGCGCTCGCGATCGTGGCGCTCGCGCGGCCCCAGCACGGCGGCAAGGCCCAAGGTGCGCGCAGGCGCGGCAGCGACGTCGTCATCGCGCTCGACTTCTCGAAGAGTATGCTCGCGCGCGACGTCGCGCCCAGCCGGATCGAGCGCGCGAAGATCGAGCTTCGCGCGCTGCTCGACGCACTCGGCGGCGACCGCATCGGACTCGTCGCCTTCGCCGGCCAGGCGCTGCGCTATCCGCTGACGACCGATCACGCCGCGGCCCACCTCTTCTGGCGCGATCTGACGCCGCTCGACATGCCGGTTGGCGGCACAGCGATCGCGAAGGCGATCCACGCTGGTATCGAACTCTTGGAGAGCGCCCGAAGCGAGGGCGCTCCAAGCAGCGCCCGCTCGATCGTGCTGCTCACCGACGGCGAAGAAACCGAAGGCGGAGCCGTTGTCGAGGCGGCGCGGGAGGCGGCCAGGCTCCGCATCCGCATCTTCACGGTCGGCATCGGATCGACCTCGGGCGAGCTCGTGCCCGAGATCGACCAGGAGGGCCAGCCGGCGGGGTGGCAGCAGAATCCGGCTGGCGGCTACGTGATGTCGCGCCTCGACGCCAGAGCGCTGCGCGCGATCGCGGAGGCGACCGGCGGCGAGTACTTCGAAGCATCCGCCGGCCGGCTCGGGATTGAGCGCGTCGGCCACGCGCTGGCCAAGGTGGAGAAGCGGGAGTACGAGGCGCGCGTGGTGCGCCGCTACGAGGAGTCCTACGCGATCTTCCTGCTGCCGGCGTTCCTTTTACTCTTGGTGGAGACGTGTATCGGCGACCGGCGGCGATGCTAGATCCGCGAGACATGCATCGGCGACCGACGGACGATCCGCGAGACATGAATCGGCGACCGACAGCGATCGTAGCCCTGCTGCTCCTGGCTGCGTGGGAGCCATTTCGCCGGGAGGATCCCGACGTGGCGACGGGCAACCGCCTCGCCTCTGAGAAGAAGCCCGCCGAGGCCATCGCCGCCTACGACCGGGCTCTCGCGCGCCAGAAAGACGATCCGACCGTGCTCTTCGACCGTGGCACGTCACGGGCGGAGGGCGGCGATCTCGACGGAGCCGCGTCCGATCTGCGCGCGGCGAGCCAGTCGGCGGCGCTACGCGGCCCGGCGTTCTACAATCTCGGCAACGCGCTCATGGCCAAGGAGAAGTGGAGCGAAGCTGCCGAAGCGTACCGACAATCGCTGATGGCCAGTGCCGGCGATCGCCGCGCCAAGTGGAACCTCGAGGTCGCGTTGCGCAAGCTCGAAGAGAAGAAGAAGAAGCAGGAGCAGAAAGAAAAAGATCAACAGCAACAGAAGGAGCAGCAGCAGGACCAACCACAGAAAGACGAGCAACAACAGCAACAGCAACAACACCAACAGCAACA
>JBBTFH010000090.1:0-1040 GCA_038041915.1 Myxococcota bacterium | reverse complement strand
AGGCTCTGCGTTGACAAGAAGTTGTCAACGATCATCATATGATCATGGTCAAGAAATCCGCCGCCAGCGTCCACCTGACCGCGGCCGTGCCCTCGTCGCTGCGCGAAGGCCTGCGCCGTCGCGCCCGCGCCGCGCGGCTCTCGGAGTCGGAACTGGTTCGACGCCTCCTGCGAGAGGGGCTCGACCGACTCCAAACCGAAGACCTGCTCGCGCGCCTGGAAGCGACGCCACCGGAGGTGATGGAGCGCCAGCTCGAGCTGGCGCGCGTGCTCGACGCGCTGGAGTCGCGCGCGAGCCGATGATGATGGAGCGAGGGACCATCGTGGCGCTCGACGCGCCCAGGGTCGGTTTCCTCCGGCGGTCGAGCGGGGGCCTGCCTGCCGTGTGCGTGCAGCCTTCCCACCTGAGCAGCCGGATGTCGACGGTCGTGGTCGTACCCCTGGTCGAACCCACGCCGGCCGAATCCGCCTACCCGCTCTACGTGGCGATCGAGCCGGCCGAATCGGGTCTGTCGCGGCTCCACGTCGCCGTCTGCCCGCTCGTCCGCGGCATCCCACTGGCCAGCCTTCGTCCCGGTCTCCTGGGCCGCGTGTCGGACCTGACGCTCGGCCGGATCGCGCGCACGCTGCGCCTGCTCCAGGGGCTGTGACCGGGATGGATTCCTTGCCTGACAGGAGCCGACGGCGCGGTGGTTGACCGCCGTCTCGGCGAACGGCAGGCTCTGCGCGTGGATCTGTTCGAGCAGCAGGCGCGCAAGGAGCATCGGGGGGAGCCGCTGGCGGAGCGGATGCGGCCGCGCGATCTCGACGAGTTCGTCGGGCAGCGGCACCTGCTCGGCGCCGGCAAGCTGCTCGAAGGGCTGCTCGCGCGCGGTCAGGTTCCGTCGCTCATCGTGTGGGGGCCGCCGGGGACGGGCAAGACGACGCTCGCGCGCATCCTGGCGACGCGCGTCAAGGCCGAGTTCGTCGGGCTCTCGGCCGTCTCCGTCGGGCTCAAGGAGGTGCGCGAGGTCGTGGCGGACGGCTCCAACCGGCTGCGCG
>JBBTFH010000089.1:0-13055 GCA_038041915.1 Myxococcota bacterium | reverse complement strand
GTAGTCGGCGCTGAGGTAGAGCGCACGGCCGGCGTAGTAGAGCAGGGCGGGGCGGCGCATTGCGAGCGCGTCGTCGGCGATGAGCGGTTCGAGCGCCACGGCGGCCTTTCGGTACAGCTCGCTCCGGTAGAGGAGAAAGCCGCGCAGGAGCTCGAACTCCGGGCCCGGATCGTCGAGCCAGCCGCCGGGCCAGCTCTCGATGACGTCGAGCGCCGTCGCGAAGCGACGGGCGGCGATGTGCCGTTCGATGAGCGCGTAGTCGCGCGCGAAGCGTGCCGTCTCCTCGCCCGTCAGCCCGGCCGGCGGGCGCGGCGGCTCGAGCCCGTCGTCGTCGCCGGTGAGCGGTGGCTCGTTTGCGGCCTCGCCGAGGTCCCGCCGGGCCAGATCGGCGAGGCGCCTGGCCTGTGCGCACACCCCGTCGACTGGGTTGCCGCAGCCCGCGTCGCCGGCGAGCGCGAGCGAGCGTTCGGCCTCGTCGGGCTTGCCGTGGCGCAGCAGACTCTTGGCCAGGTCCGCGTACGCGGAGGCGCGCGCTTCCGTCGAGCCGTCGCCGTATCCGCGCAGCAATCCGCGCAAGCTCCCGTAAGGCCAGCCTTGCCCGTAGACCTGCGAGACGTACGACTCGCTGCGCCGGTTCGCATACAGATCGCGCGGCGCGCCGAACTCGACCATCGCGTTGTCGTCGGTGTTGGGCGTGGCGCCGGCGACGAAGGCGCGCATCTCGCCGGGGCCGAGCAGCAGGTAGGCGGGGACGTCGTGGGGCGAGACGACCTTGGCGCGCTCGAGCTCTTCGCTCAGGCGCGGGTCGGAAAACGCGCGCTCGAGGCGCCGCAGATCGAGCACGACGGGCTCGCTGCCGCCGACGAGAAACGTGTCGGAGCTGAGATCCTCGGCCGCGAAGACGTAGGGCCGCGCGAACACGTCGGCGAAGGCGCGGTAGACGCTCTTGATGCGCCGCGGCGCCATCTCGTAGAGCTGCGCCCAGGAGCAGAAGACGCCGCGTGGGCGCAGTCGCGAGCGCGCGAGGCGGTAGTACTCGACGGTGAAGAGGCTGGCGACACCGGCGACCCACGGGTTCGACGGCTCGCTGATGATGACGTCCCAGCGGTCGGTCGCTCGCGCGCGCGCCAGGAAGCTGCGACCATCGCCTATGTGCAGGCGCAGCCGCGGATCGGCGAGCGGACGGTGGTTGACGTGGTCGAAGAAGCGGCTCGCGCGCACGGTGGCGCCTTCGAGCTCGACGACGTCGAGGCGCGAGACCCGCGCCTGCAGCACCGCGCCGGCCGTCGCGCCCGACGCGTAGCCGATGAGCAGTACGCTGAGATCGCGTGTGCCGTACTCGGGGTGCAAGAGGAGCGGCAGCAGCCCGACCATGATCTGCGTCGGCATGTCCTCGCTCGACGAGGCGTCGACTTTACCGTTGTTCTTGAGCGCGAGGTCTCGACCGTTCCAGCGCTCGACGGTGACCGTGGTCGAGAGCCCGTCCTCGTAGAAGAGCAGCTCGGGGCGATCTCCCGGCTCGTCCAAGTACTCGCGCGCGAGCGACGTGCGGAAGTAGCCGGCGGTGAGCTCGACCAGGTCCCAGCGCGGGAGCGCGTGGGCGACGGCCGCGCACAGGCCAAGCGCTCCGGCGGACGCCGCCACGCGCGAAGCGATGCGGCCGGGGGCGGCGAGCGCGAGCCCGGCGGCGAGCGTCGCGTAGACCGCGCCCGCGGCGACGAGTCCGGCGCGCAGCCCGAGCGCCGGCAGCAGGACGAAGCCGCCGAGGAACGAGCCGGCGATTCCCCCGACGGTGTTCCAGGCGTAGGCGCGGCCGACGTCGCGGCCGATGCTGCCGAGGCGGCCGGCGACGACTTGCATGGTGAGAGGAAAGACGGCGCCCATGAAGATCGCCGGCGGCAGCACGGCGAGCATGGCGACGGCGAAGTGCAGCCCGAGGATCGAATCGGCGTCGATCGACGAGCGCGCGAGCCAGCCGAGGAAGAGCTGAGGCAGGCCGTCGAGCGTGGCGGTCGTGAGCGCCGCGGCGAGCGCGGTCGCGAGGTTCACGGCGGCCAACCACTCGACGGGTCGTGAGGCGCCGCCGCGGCCGCAGATGCGCGCGAAGGCAAAGGCGCCGGCCGTCAGGCCGACCAGGAAGGCGACGACGACGATCGTGAAAGAGTAGACGGAACTGCCGATGACGACGGCGAGCCCGCGCGTCCAGAGCACCTGGTGCGCCATGGCGGCGGCGCCGGAAACAGCGAACGCCGCGGTGACGAGGCGGCGCGTCGCCGGGGAATGCGCCGGGCAGCCTTCGTCGGCGCCTCCGGCTTCGATCGAGGCGAGCAGCAACGCCTCGTCGCTGGGCGGCGGCGGCGGGCGGCGTGCCCACGCCAAGACCAGCAGCGCGAGCCCAAGGTCGATCGCGACGGCGACGAGGTTGGTGGCGCGCAGGCCGATGGTCGGAAGCAGCGCGAATCCGGCGGCGAGCGCGCCGACGATGGCGCCGGCCGTGTTGGTGGCGTAGAGCGCCCCGAGGCTTTTGCCGCTACGGCGCGCGTCGGACTCGAAGCGGACGAGGTGGCGCGCGAGCAACGGCAGGCTCGCGCCCATGAGCGTCGTCGGCACCAGCAGGACGGCGGCGGAGATCGCGAAGCGCGCGATGGCTTCGAGCGCGAAAGAGCGATTTTCGAGATTGGCGAAGGCGGATGGGTCCGCGGCGAGCAGCAGCGGCACGACGAGCCCGGCGATCGCCGCGCCGCCTTCGACCAGGCCGTAGGCGAGGAGCGGCCTCTGTATGCGGTCGGCGATGCGGCCGCCGAGCGCGCTGCCGAGCGCGAGGCCGGCCATGTAGCTCGCGAGCACGGTGGAGAGCGCCAGCGCGCTCGTGCCGAAGACCAGCCCGAGCATGCGCACCCAGACGATCTCGAAGATCAGCCCGGCGATCCCGGAAAAGAAGAAAAGGGTGAAGGCGATCGGGCGCACCGACGGAGGAGGATAGACCGAGTCTGACCACGATCACGAGCGCGAGTACGCCCCAACTCCTGAACATACGTCCAACATGGATTTCCACAGGTTGCGGCGGACGGCCAGCCGTCTCGTGAGGACCTGTCCGCGTGCACCCACTGCGGTGGACGCCCGAGGAGCACTTTCCGCGCGTGCTCGCCGAATTCCGCCGCGTGCTCAAGCCGCAAGGACGCCTCGTCCTGGTCAACATGGCGCCCGCCCGGCACTGGGGCTACGCGCTCTGGGCGCGCCTCTACCGCGCGAACCCCGCCTGGGTCGGCGGCTGCCGTGGAGTGGATCTGGCGGGATCGGAGCTGATCCTGGCCGTGAAGGGCCCGCCGAGGGCCCGCCGCCGTGCCCCGATCACGATAGGACGGGTCGTGGTATCTTGATACGCGTGGGGAACGCTGTGGAAATGACCGGCCGGTTGCGCGAAGCGTTGGGCGCGCATCCCGAGGTGGTGTGCGCGTATCTGTTCGGCTCCGTGGCGCGGGGGGAGTCGGGGCCGGCGAGCGACGTGGACGTTGCCGTGATCCTCCGAGAACCCGTGCCGGAGCGGCCGTTCGGCTACGAGGCGGCGCTCTCCAGCGAGTTGGGGGCGGCGCTCGGCCGGTCCGACGTGGACATCGTGCGCCTCGATCGCGCGCCGCCGCTCCTGGCCCAGCGCGTGCTACGCGACGGCGTTCTGCTCCTCTGCCGCGACGAGTCCGCGCGCATCGAATTCGAGGTGGCCACCCGGCGCCGGTACTTCGACACGCGCCCGCTTCGCGAGATCCAGTACCGCTACCTGTGACCGTCGACCGGGAAGTCATCCTTCGGCACCTGAGCGACCTCAAACGCTGCGTCGGCGTGCTCGAGCGTCACCGCGACGACACGATCGACGACCTGCGCGCCGACGAGGACCGTCTCGGCGCCGTACTCTACTGGCTCCAGCGCGCCGTGCAGAACGTGCTCGACGTGGCCGCGCACCTCGTCGCCGCCTCCGGCGGACGCTTCGTCGAGGAGTACCGGGCGGTCGTCCTGGAGGTCGGCCGCCTCGGCCTGGTTGGCTCGGACGTGGCCCAGCGCCTGGCCGACGCGGCCGGCTTCCGCAACGTCTCGATCCACAACTACCTCGAACTCGACCTGGCCGTCGTCCAGGAGGTGCTGCGCAGCCGCCTCGGCGACTTCGCCGCCTTCTGCGCGCAAGTGAAGGCGCGGCTCGGCACCGGGGGCACCGGGAGCGATCCCCCCCCCCGCCCCGTGACCTGACCGCGTCCCCGACGGCCTCGGAGTATGGGGCGTTTGAAGGCCCGGCGCGGGCGGCCCGGCGCGGGCGGGGCGGCGGTGGGCTCGGGGACGAACGCGTGGCGTACGGACGGGACGCGCTTTCTCGCGACGGGCGACTCGTCCGTGTCGTCGCGCGGCGGCGTCGCGGGCACGGGCACGTCGGTGGGCTGCGCGTCGGGCACGTGCAGCAGCTCCGGGCCGGGCGGTCGCGGCACGATCGGCGGGCGAAGGCGAGCGGCGGCGGCGAAGACACCATAGAAAAGGACTTGATGGGCCCATGGCGCGGGAACCCGCGCGGCCGGGTTTTTCCAGCAATTCGTGCGGCTCGAACACGAGGTGCGTCGAGCCGCGTGCGAAGCGGCTTGCGGAGCGCGAGGGCGATGCGGCCATCGGGCAGCTCCGAGAGGCGGTCGTGGGCGAGCGGGGGACGCGCGAGATAGCGGCAGCGACACGCCCCGTCCCGCCGCGATGTAGGACAAGGTGCGATACTTGATCGATCAATCACAAGGGGGGTCGATCGCGCCGCGCCCGCGTGCTGCTCAGGGCGCGGGCGCGATGTCGGTCTTTCGCATGCGCGCGATGTCGGTCTTTCGCATGCGCGCGATGCGCGCATGCCGCGGCGTTGTCCCGTGGCGACGACCGAGGCCCGAAACGCTATTCGAGCGCGAGCGAGTGCGAGGCCGGCCATGGTGCTCGCGAGCACGGTGGAGAGCGCCAGCGCGCTCGTCCCGAAGACCAGCCCGAGCATGCGCATCCAGACGATCTCGAAGATCAGCCCGGCGACGCCGGAAAAGAAGAAAAGGGTGAAGGCGATCGGGCGCACCTTGTGGAGAGCGGAGGTTAAGCCGAGAAACCGAGGGTTAGGACGAGTACGGCTTGAAGGTGCGGCGCTACCTCGGGATTGCGGCTTATTCGCACGGCTCGCCGTAGGCCCAGGCGAGATTGTATTGGCCGCCCGCGTCGGAATCGAGCGGGTCGGCGACACCGACGAACACGTAGTAGGTCGCGCCGGTGACGGCCGCGAAGCACACGCGCGACGCGGAGAAGCACCAGTCGTCGTTGCAGTCGATCTCGGCACCGTCGCACGTGCCCTCATGCACGGAGACGACCGTGTCGAACGACGCGCCGGCGCAAGTCTGGAAACGCACGGCGCCGTCGGCGGGCGCGGTCCAGACGTGCACCGCTTCGGGGCCAAAGCCGCAGCCGGGCGCGTCGGCCACGTCGCCCGCGAAGCGGTAGAGCGCGCCGGACGTGCCGTCGAGCGCCACCGGATCGGCGCAACTCCCTTCGCACGCGCCGCAGTCGTCGGCGCAGGAGGCGCAGTCTTCCGTCGCGGAGCAGTAGCCGTCGCCGCAGTCGCCGCACGCCCCGCAGTCGTCGGGGCAGAAGGCGCAGTCCTCGCCGACGACGGCTGTGCAGATGCCGTCGCCGCAGATCTCGCAGTAGATGCAGTCCTCGGGGCACGTGTCGCAGGTTTCACCGTCGCTCCAGACGCATACGTGGTTGCCGCAGCCGGCGCAGTCGCCGCAGTCGGGCACGCACGTCAGGCAGTTCTCGCCGGCGGCGTCGTCGCAGGTGCCGTCGCCGCACGAGCCGCAGGCCGAGCAGTCGAGCGGGCATGCGGTGCAGTCTTCGAAGATGGGGGGGCCGTCCGCGCAGATGGCGTCGCCGCAGCCATAGTATTCGCAGCCGCTGCCGTCATATCCGCACTTCGTGTCCGGCTCGCCCTCCCAGAAGTCGCACACGCCGTCGTCGCAGGTGGTGTAGTCGTCCGAGCACTCCAAGGCGCACGTGTACGACGACTCGCCCGCGAGCGCGTCGCACACACCGTCGCCGCAGGTGAACGTGCAATCGGCCGCGCACGAGTCTGCGCTCTCGCCCGCCGCCGTGTGGCAAAGCCCGTCGCCGCACTCGACGGTGCAGGTCGGGCAGTCCCCGACGCAGTTGAAACAATTCTCGCCGCCGGTGTCCTCGCACAGGCCGTCGCCGCAGTCCGGGCACACGCAGTCGGCGGGGCAGGCCGTGCAGCTTTCGCCCGCGCCGCAGAAGCCGTTGCCGCAGTTCTCGCGCTCGCCGTCCGCGCCGCCGTCGCCGTCGCCCGCCGCGCCGCCGTCCGGCGCGCCCTCCGACTCGCCGCCGCTGTCGCAGTCGGCGTCCTCGAACTGGCAGTCGCAATCGCAGCCGTTGTTGCCGCCGTTCCAGTCGCCCGGACAGTCGTCCTGTTGTGCCGTGCCGGCCCAGCAGTAGTGGCACGGGAGCGCGCACTCGTCTTCCGACTCGGCCTCGGCCTCCGACTCGGATGATTCGCTTTGGGCGCCCGGCTGCCCCGCGGCGCTGCGGTCATCGCAGGCCGCGATCAGCGCCGCCGCGAAGAGCCATGTTCCGCGTTGCTGCACGGCTTGATTATAGCAACTACCGTGCCGGCAGGCCGACGCGATCGATGGGCACCGGCAGCGGCGGCGCTCGAAGCGATCCCGCCCGCGCATGGGGGCGTTTTCGATCGCGCGCGGCCGTGACGCCAATCGTCGTAAGCCCGCGACACGCCTGCATTTCGCTGGTAGGGCGATGTGCGGTGCGCTCGTACTTTGCAATGCGCAAAATTCGGCGCGCGGGTCGGCCGCGCGAACGCCAATGCGGCGACGCCGGCGGGGCAGGGCCCTCTTCTTACTTGCGCCGCAGCGTTTGCCGGCCGCTTCCCCAATCCAGCAGGAGCATGGGCTCCTCAATCGTTCCTATGTAGCTGCCCAATCGCCTTGGTCCCGGCTCACACGGGCCCGGCTGCACTGCGACGCCGACCTCCTTCAAGTGCACCTTGCCGCCCTCGATCCGGCCCGCGATCTCGAAGCGTGCTTGCGTCGCGTATTCCGCGGCGCCGCCGCAGGCGAAGGGCTGGCCGCTGGCCGACGTGAGCGTCACGACGCTCTCGTAGTGGCCGCGGATCGCGTCGCCATCCTGCTCGAGCACCCAGTCTTCGCGCTCGACGCGACGGTCGCCCTCGGGATCGATGCCGCGGTGCTCCCAGGACCAAGCGCCCGCGACGCTTGGCGGCGCCGGCAGTGGTTCGTCGGGCCGCCAGGCCGGTCGGCGCAGCGCGTGCTCTCCGCCGGGCCAGCGCAGGAGCAGCCCCGCGTCGTCGAGCCATCCTTCGTACGTGTCGATCTCGCGCCGGCCGTCCTCGCACGGTCCCGTCTCGACTTCGTAATCGGTCTCCCGCAGCGTGACGCGTCGGTCCTTTACGCCGCCTTCGATCTGGTAGCGCGCCTTGCGCGTGAAGGTGAGCGCGCCGTTGCAGCGATAGGGGCGGCCGTCCGACGCGATCGACGTGACGGTCCGATCGTAATGGCCCCGCAGTTGGCCCGCCGGCGTCTCCTCGAGCTGCCACGCCTCGTCTTCGACGTGAACGTCACCGATTGGATCGACGGACCGATGCGTCCATACCCAAACGCCGGCGAGCGACCGTGGCGCCGCCGTAGTCGTGGCGGGAGAGGAGACGTGGGGCGCGGATGCCGCGCAGGCGGTCAACGCGCTCCATGCGCCCAGCGCGAGCAACGCCGCGGGGCGCGAACCCACCATGCGCTACGATCGCATCGTGCCGTCGGGCGCGCAAATGGCACGCGCCGTCGGCGTCATGTTAGCGTCGATGTCGTGATCGCAAAGGCGACGCGCGCGTGGTTGCTCGCATCGACCTGCGCGCTCGCGTGCGGCGGGCGTCGCGCGGGGAAGAACGCGGCGCCGACCGCGCTGCTGGTCGCGGCCCGTGCCGGCGCGACCGAGAGCGAGGGCTCCGTGCGGATCGACCTCGGCGAGCGCGTCTCACTCGACGCCATCCGATCATGGGATCCGGACGGCACAATCGTCGAGTACGCGTGGGAGTTTGGCGACGGGAGCGCGCGCGAGCGCAGCGGCGCGGGCACGCGCCAGCACCTGTTCGCGCGGGAGGGAGAGTTCGCCGCGTGCGTGACGGTGGTCGACAATCGCGGCGCGCACGACTTCGACTGCGTGGTGGTGGTGGTCGTCGGCGGCGGCGGAGAAACGCCGGGCGGCGACGCGGGAGTTGACGCCGCGCTTGATGCGCCGTCGGATGGCGCGGTGGCCTGCCTCTGCGACGCGCCGCCGGCGGACGGCGCCGACGCCCGACCCGCCGATGGCACGCTCGTGGATGCCGCGCAGGACGCGGCGAGCGACGCGGGCGTCGATCCGGACGGGGCGCTGACGGAGTGCGGCTGGGTCGCGCCGGGTGGCAGCGGCGCGGGCGGCTACGTCGAGGTCGCGACCGGCCCGTGCTTCATCGACGTCGCCGGAGTCGGCGCGAGCCTCGGCATCGACGGCGACGACGAAGGCGCCTCTGACCTCGCGCTGCCGTTCGCGGTCGACTTCTTCGGCGAGACCGCGACGCAGTACGGCGTTTCATCCAACGGTTACGTGCAGCTCGAGGGATCGAACGGCTACGCGCTCGACCTCGCGGGAAACGTGCCGATGCCGGACGAGGACGATCCGCAAAACCTCATTGCGCCGCTGTGGGACGATCTCGCGCCGCGGATCGTCGAAGGCACGAACTTCTCGGACGTTCTGGTCGCGACCGTCGGCGCCGCGCCGCAGCGCCGCTTCGTCGTCCAGTGGATCGCCTGGAGCTTCTTCGGCGCGGGCGATCAGGCTTCGCTCACGTTCCAGGCGCAGATCCACGAGGGTTCGAACGTCGTCGAGTTTCAGTACGCGTCGCTCGAGCACTCGGGCGATCCGGCGCGGGCGGCCGGCGACGAGGCGACGGTAGGTCTCGAGAACGAGGACGGCACGCGCGCGGCGCAGCACTCGGCCAACGAGCCGGGAGCGGTCTCGATCTCGGCCGGCGTCCGGTTCATCCCGGAATGATCCGCGGGATCGCGGCCGCGTCGATTGCGCTCCTGCTCGCGTGCGCGCACTCCGGCGCCGACGATCCGCGCGCGCAAGCCTCGCAGGGCGCCCAGGCGTTCGACGACGGCCGCCTGGAGGACGCGGAGTTCCTGCTGCGCAGAGCTGTCGATCTCCACCGTCGGGCCGGCGACGCGGTCGGCGCGGGGCGGGCGCTGGTGGGGCTCGCGCGGGTAGCGCGTGCGCGGGGACGCGCGATCCTGGCGACGGGCTTTGCCCGCGAGGCCGTGGCGATCTTCCGCCAGGTGGACGAGAAGGCCGGCTCCGCCGACGCCTTCCTCGAGCTCGGGGGCGCGCGCCGCGACGCGGGCGCATTCGACGAGGCGCGCGAGGAGTACCTTTGGGCCATCGCGCACGGCCACGCCGCGGGTGACGCGGGACGCGAGGCGCAGGCTCGCGCGGCGCTCGCCGTCGTCGAGGCGATCCGCGCTGAGCCCGGGCTCGCCGCCGGCGAGATGGAGAAGGCGCGGACGCTCGCTTCGATGCTTCGCGGTCGCGCCGCGGCGGCCGTGACGCTGGAGCTCGGGCGCGCACGCGTCGAGCTCGGCGATCCGGCGGAGGCCGTGGCGCTGCTCGATCACGCGGCCGGCGACTTCGCCGCGGATGGGGATCGCCGCGGCGGGCACGCGGCGCTGCTCGAAGCGGCGCGCGCGGCTTCGGAGGCGGGCGATTGGGCGGGCGCGCTCGCGCGCACGGCCCGCGCGGTCGCGCTGCTCGGCGAGATCGACGCCGGCAGCACCGCCGCGGCCGCGTCCCTCGAGGCGGCAACGGCGCTCCTGCGTGCGGGGCGGCCGGGCGCCGCGGCGGCGCGCGCGGACGAGGCCGCGACGCGCTACCGCCGCCTCAAGGCGCGTGGCGCGTCGGGTGCGGCGATCCACGACGAGGGCGCGGCGCGCGCCGAGATCGTGCGCGGTCGGGCGCTGCTCGCCGTTCACCATGACGCCGCGGGCGGCGCGGTCGGCGGGGCCGCGGCCGCGCAGGCGGGGCGCCTGGCGCGGGCGGCGGCCGATCTGGCGGCGTCGGGCGATTCCGTCGGCCAGGCGGAGGCCGAGCTCGTGCGCGGAGCGTGGCTCGCGTCGGCGCGGGACGTCGCTGCCGCGATCGACGCGCTCGCGCGAGCCATCGAGCTGGCGTCGAGCGCCGCCGCTCCCGAGATCGCGTTCGCGGCTTTGGCGCTGCTCGGGCGCGTCGCCGAAGAGCAGCTCGACAACGAGGAGGACGCGGCGCGTTACTACGACGCCGCGATTGGGGCGGCTGCCGGCATCGGCGTGTTGGTCGATTCGCCGGGGCGCCGCGACGACGCGGAGAGCGGCCTTTCCCTGGACCCGTTCTTCCGCCTGGCGCGCTTGCGCGTGCGGCAGGCGCGCCGCTCAGGCGATCAGCGTTGGTTCGACGGCGCGCGGGCCGCGCTCGAGGCGGCGCGCACGCACAGGTTCCTCGACCTGCTCGGCCGCGCCGGCGCGACGCTCGCCGACGATGCGCAGGGGCGCGAGCGGGCGCGCGTGCTCGCGGGCGCCGAGCGCGCCATTGCGCGGCGTCTCGGCTGGGCGGCGCTTCCGGCCGAGGAGCGCCGCCTCTTGCGCGACAGCCTCGCCCGCGCGCGCGCCGATCGCGCGCAAATCGAGGAGAGCTCGCTGCGCTTCAGCCTCGCGCGACCCGAGCCGGCGACCTTCGCCGTGTTGCGGCGCACGCTCGCGCCCGACGAGCTCCTGCTCGAGTACGCGCTCGGCCCGCAAGGCTCGCTGCTGATTGGCACCCGCAAAGAGGGGCAGCAGGTGGTCGATCTTCCGCCCGGCGCGGAGCTCTCGCGGCATGCGATCGAGCTCTACCGGGCGCTCGCCGCCGGGGCTCCGCCGGGGGCGGCGGGCGAGAAGCTCGCGGGCGCGCTGCTCGACCCGGCGCTCGACCTGCTGCGTGGCGTGCGGCGTGTGATCGTCGTTCCCGACGGCGCGCTCGCGCTCGTGCCGTTCGGTGTGTTGGCCAAAGCCGGCGAGAAGCCGCCGCTCGACGGAGTCGCGCTCGCCTTCGCGCCCTCGGTCGGAGCGTTCGTGCGGCTGCGCGAGGCGGGCACGAAGCCGCGGGCCGGGACGCTGGTCGCGCTCGGCGATCCGTCGCGCAGGGCGGACGCCGACGCGCTTCTGCGCGGCGGGACGCTCGTTTTGGGCGTGAACGAGGCGGCGCTCTCCGCGGTCGACCTCGAGTCGTTTTCCGCCGTGCACCTGCTCGCGGAGGCGCGCGTGACCGATCGCGTGCGCGTGGGCCGCCAGCCGCGCGTGGGCGATCTCACCGTCGCAAAGCTGGTCGACCGCGAGCTCGGAACGCCGTTCCTCTCGCTCGGCCCGCTCGTGACGGAGGACCTGCAGGACGGCGGCGGCGTGGCGCTGCTCGTGCGCGCCTGCATGATCGCGGGAGCGCGCAACGTGCTGCTTCCGCTCTGGGACGCGCCGCAAGCGCCGCGCCTCAAGGCGCTGGCGGAGCTCGCGCGCCGCCTCGCGCTATTCGACGAGCCGCGGGGAGACACGGTGCGGGAGGCTTTGCGGGGCGCGCCGGGGTTCGTCCTTTGGGGGCCGCGGTAGTGCCCCGCGTCGCCCTGCTGCTGGTCGCGTTGCTCTTGGCCTGCTTTCACGCCTACGGCGGCGGTCCGGTTCCACCGCCCGCGCCCGAGAGCGAAGGCCAGCCCAACCCGCCGGCGAATCACCTGCCCGCCCTCGCCGGCGCGGCGGTGGCCGCGACCGCGACCGACGAGCCCGCGCCGCCTCGCGCTCCGCGCACGATCGCGCTCCTCTTTCTGGCCGACGAGCATGTGCGGCTCGCGCCGGCCTGGCGCGATGTGGTGAAGGCGGCGGTGGCGCGCGCGGCATCGGCCTTTGCGCCGCTCGCCATGGACCTCGAGGTCAGCGGCTTCGGCGAGTGGGAGACGCCGACCGCCGAGCCGTCGCTTGATCTGCTGCTCGATCGGCTCGAGCAGCAGCCCAAGCGCGACGCCGACGTGGTCGTCGGCCTGGTCGGAGGCCCGTCGGCCGGCTCCGGGGCGGTCGATGATCTCGGCCGGGCGCGCGCTCTTTTCGGCGATGCCGTCGCGCTGCGCTGGCAGCCGGTCGATCGCTTGGGCGTCGTGCTCGCGCACGAGCTTGCGCACCTCTTCGGCGCCGTCCACGTGGCGGAGGCGTCGGTCATGCGCGAGACGGTCGCCGACGCGGGCGCTCACCGCCTCGACGCCGCGAACGCCGCCGTCGTCGAGGCCGCGCGCGATCGGCGCTTCGCGCGCGATCTGCCGCCGCACGATGCCGCCGGGGCGAAGCGCGTCTTGCGCGCGGTCGAGCGCCTGCTGCGCGACGATCGGCACAACCGCGGCGCCGAGGATGTCCGCACCGATCTGATCGAGTATCTGCGCACGATCGAGCAGGAGGCGCTAATCGAGCGGCGTCCAGGCGCCGCGGCCGGCGAGGCCAGGCGCCTGGTCGCCGAGGGTCGCCGCGCCGCCGCGTCCGGCGACGAGGGAAAGGCGCTCGCTTTCTTTCGCGAGGCGCTGCGCGTGTGCGCCGAGTGCGCGGGCGCTCACCTCGAGAGCGGACGCACGCTGCTCGCGCGCGGGCGGGCCGACGAGGCGCTGGGCGAGCTCTTCGCCGAGACGCGGCTCGATCCCGACGGGGCCGAGGCGTACCGGTTGATTGCGGACGCGCACGATAGCCTTGGTCGCCCGGCGCAGGCGCGCGACGCGCGCGAGACCGCGCGCCGCCTCGCGGCGAAGCACGCGGCGGCGAAGGAGCGTTAGGTGGAGAGAGGGGGAGGGGGAGCGCTACCAGGTGATCGGGTCTTCGCCTTCGCTGGTGCAGGTTCCGGTCGTGCCGTCCGACGTGCAGTCCCAGGTGCCGTTGGCGGCCACGATC
>JBBTFH010000088.1:0-9639 GCA_038041915.1 Myxococcota bacterium | reverse complement strand
CCCTTGAACCCCGGGAACTGCCACTTGTCGATCGCTTTGCGCATGCACTCGTCCATCGCCTTGTCGTAGAGCGGCTTGATGCTGATGTCCGAGACGCGCCCCGACGGGTGCACCGCGAAGTCCAGCTTCAGCTTGAGCTGCTGCGACCGCAGGCCGCTGTGGCGCTTGAGCGCGCGCTCGTAGCAGGTCTGTAGCCCGCCGCGGCCGCCGCGCACGACCTCGACGACCGATTCCCGCGGAAAGGCGCTCCCGCCGCGCGACGGCTTACCGCCGAGCGCGAGGATCGACTCGTCGAGCTCCATGCTGGCGCTCTCGGGCGGCGCCTGGATCGCCTTGGCAAGCTCGCCCTTGAGGCGCACGACCTCATCGCGCAGCGAATCCCCTTCGCGCTGGCACTCCTGCGCACTCTCCGCCGCCGCGCGCCTGGCCTTGGCCTCGCGTTCCTCCGCGCCCTCCAGCTTGCTGTAAAGCACCACGCAGAGCCCCATCAGGGCCACGCTCAACGCACCGATGAACACTTTTGCAAAGCTCTCCATGCCACGGATCATCGCTGCGTCCCGACGCTCGCGCAAAAAACACGTCCGGGCGGTGGTGGCCTACAGGCTCGAGTGAAGCGCGGCCTTCCGCAGGAGCTCGCCCGCGTAGTTTCGCAGGTACGGCGCGGTCTGCGGGTCTTCGGCGACGAAGCGCAGGAGCTGGCGATCGTGCGCGATGCCGAGACGAAGCAGCGCGTCGCACACACGGCGCAGCACGTCGGGCTCCTGCGCGAGGTCCGGATCGGTGCGGTAGGTCAGAAGAAACTCGCGAAATGGACCGAGCACCGTCTTCGAGCCTATGGCGTCGAGCGCCTTGACGACCTCGCGCAGCGCCAGCAAAGCCGTCTCGTGGTCGCGGAAGTGCGCGAGCAACGGCTCGACGGCGTCCGTGGTCGCGAGCTTGCCGCTGGCGCGCGCCAGCAGGTCGACGGCTCTCGCGCGCGCGCCGGACACGTAATCGGTCCGGATCGCCAGCTCGCGCACCAGCAGCGGCACATCGGCGGCGCTGACGCGCTCGAGCAGGGCCGCGCCCGCCTTTTCGTAGACCTTGCGATCGATCTTCTCGAACGTGACGACCTTGATCAGGTCGTCGGTGACGTTGGGGTGCGTCAGGCGCGCCAGCTCGCCCACGCAGAAGAGTTTGATCGCCTCGAAGCGGCGGTCGGGATCCCAGACAATGCCGATCAGCGTCTCGCGCAGATCGACCTGCGCGGTGATGCGCTCGGGCGGTGAGAAGCCGCGCACGTCGAGTGTCGCGCCGGCCACGCGCCCGTCGAGCTTGCCACTCCACGCCTCGGCGCCGCTGCGCGCGTCGAGCGCGACGATCTCGCCCTCGCTCGACAGCATCACGATGTGCGTGCCGGTGTGCTCCGAGGCCATCACGTCGTGGCGCGGAAAGCTGTAGGCCCACTTCACGTCGCCGCTCGCGGGATCGAAGCCGAAGAAAAAGCGGTAGCTGTGGAGCACCACCGGGCCGTCGAAGGGTGCGCCTTTGCCAGCGTGCCAGAGAAGCCGGTTGCGATCGTACGCGGTGTAGCCGGCCTGCGCGGCGTTGTAGCCGTCGAAGTGGTAAAGGCCGCGCACCAGGCCCATCGGGTCGGACGGGAGCTTTGCCGACGCGTAGCTCGCCGCGTCGCGCCGGCCGCCGATCGAGCGCGCGTCGAGGCGAAACACGCCGCGCGAGCCGTAGAAGACGCCCTCGGGCGCGGACAACACGAACGTGATCGCCTCGTCCTCGTTGCGCAACCGCGCGAGCTCCTCGCCGCTGCGGCCGTCGAGCACGGCGATCGACTGCGAGGCGAACGGCACGAACACCAGGCCTTCGCGCGCGGCCGGCGCGCCGAGGCGGCTGTGCGCGCCGATCTTCCAGCGCCGCTTGCCGCTCGCCGCGTCCAGGCCGACGATCGTCGCCACGTCGCGGCCCGCGACGCGCGGGCCCGACTCCTCGGTGACGTAGGTGACACCGTCGCCATCGCTCGCCGCGCCGAGGAAGGTCGCGCCGCCCTCGATCGCGTGGCGCCAAATCACTTTTCCGGCGGCCACGTCGCGCGCCACGAACTCGCGCTCGCCCTCGCGCGCGAAGATCGCGCCGCGGCCGACGATGACGCGCGAGCGGATGTCGGCCTTGACGGAGAAGACGGCCCTGCGCGCGGCCAGATCGTACGCGGTGAGCGTGGCGTCGGGCGAGGGCGAGACGGCGAAGATCAGCGGGGCGGCCGCGGCATTGGCCGGGCGCGACGGCGCCGCCTTCACGCGCGCGAGCACCGCCGCGAGGTCGGCGTCGACGTTGTCGGCGCGGTGCGGGCTGAAGGCCGGCATGCGCGCGCAGCCGAGCAATACGATCAGCGCGACCAGCCGAGGAAAAGACCGTCTCACGGCGCCGCCTTCCGGCCCTCGAGGATGCGCGCCGCCTCGATGCGCGAGGGGCGCTCCTCCTTCTCCTTGCCGGCGGAGACCTTCACGTACTCGTCGAGGATCGCGACCGGATCGCTTCCCGGAAGCTTGCCGAGCGTCTTGACCAGCTCGACGCGCAGCGGATCGGGCCCGAAGTCCTCGCGCAGCAAGAGCGCGCCGAGCGCCTCGGCGAGCAGGACGTCGTCGGTCTGGCCGATGAGCTCGACCAGTTTCTTGGCGGTCTCGATTCCCGCGACGAGTCCGAGCGGCTCGGCGGCGGCGCCATCGCCGCGCGCGAGCAGCCCGAGCAGCGCCACCTCGGCGGCCCGCTCACGCCGCTCGCCGCACAGGCGCGCCGCCTTGGCCCGTACGGTCGGCTCCGTGTCGCCCAGAGCCTCGACGAGGATCGCGCCGGCGCGCGCATCCGCGATCGGCGCCAGTGCCTCGAGCGCCGCGCGCCGCAGATCGGCGCGGCGATGGCCCGCGTACAGGCGCAACAGGTCGATCGCCTGGGCGTCCTTGAACAGCCCTATCGCCTCGAGCGTCGCGAGCGCCTGCCGGGGCGGCAAGCCGAGCTCGAGCGCGTAGAGCAGCGCCTGCAGCGCCTTGGGAGCGGGCGCGAGCGCGCCGAGGTTGGAGGCCGCGGCGACGGCCTTGTCGCGATCGGCGCCGAGGAGATCGCCGCGCAACGCGCCGACGTCGCCGGTCGTCTGCGCGCGCGCGGTCGAGGCCGCGAGGAGGGACGCGGCGGCGAGCACGAGGATGCGCGGAGCTTTGGCGAAACTACGGATCGCGCGTCTCTTCGTCGGAGAACTCGACCTTGCCGGAATACTTCTCGCCCTGGCCGCGCAACACGAACTTGGTCTGCGCGAGCACCCGGCCCCGGTTGGTCACGACGAGCTCGTAGCGGCGGTTCGGCTGGAACTCGGGCTTCTCCAGCGTGATCGACGAATGCAGCGAGCGCAGGCCGCGCTCTCCGGTGTTCTCGTCGTAGGCGGTGACCTGGCGGCGCTCGGAGCCGGTCACGTCGAAAAGCTTCACCGTGACCATGAAGTCCTCGAGCGGCTCGGCGAAGAAGCTCATGAACTCGAACTTCCACGTGCCGTCCTTCTCGGGCCAGATGTGCTCCTTGCGGTTCGAGCGCAGGAACGACTCCATCGCGGAGGCGCTGGCGAAGCGCATGGGGAAGCGTTTGGTCGTAATGACGACCTGCCGCTTGAACGCATCCTCGGGCTTGCGCGCGAGCGCCTCGTGGGCGGCGAGAAGGGGCAGCAGGGCGGCGGCAGCGACGGCGAGCTTCACGTCTCGGTGGTTCATTTTTCCTCCCGGAAATGAGGCCGAACCATAGCGGGGAAGGCATCTCGAAGCAACGCCGCGAGGCGGGCGCGATCGGGCTCGCGCGCGCCTCCGAGCGCGAGCGCGCGATGGCCGAGCGCGAGGTAGATTCCGCGCACGTCTTCGGGAAGCGCCGTGAGGTGGCGCGCGACCACCGCGGCGTCGCCGCGCGCGAACGGGCCCGTCAGCGCCCCCGCCGGGCCGTGCGCCTCGAGGTTGTCGAGCGCGCTCCGCGCCAGCGCGCACAGGCCGTGGCGCGCGGCGTCCGAATCCAGGCCCGCCGCGGCGGCAAGCTCGATGGCCACGTCGAGCAACGCGACCAGGTGGCCGGCGGCGAGCGCCGCGGCGGCGTGGTAGAGCGCAGCGCGCTCAGGCGGCACATCGACCGGACGTCCGCCGAGGCGCTCGGCGATCGCGCGCGCGGCGGCGCCCTCGACGGCAAAGACCACGCCGCGAAAGTCGGCGCCGGCCACGATGGAGAGCAGCGGGTGCAGGCGTCCGATGGCGCCGAAGCGCGTCGCGACGGCGCCGAGCAGCTCCGCGGCGGAATACGCCCCCGAACAGTGCAGCACGGCGCTTCCCGGCGCGGGAGGCAGGCGCGCGGCGACCTGTGCGATGGCCTCGTCACGCACGGCGAGGATTACAGCGTCGGCGCCCGCGAGATCGGCCGGCAACGGCGCTCGCCCAGGGCACGCGCGTGCGTCGACGCCGGCCTCGCTCAGCGCGGCGGCGAGCGCCGAGCCGAGCGCCCCCTGCCCCACCACGGCGACTTTCATGGGGCACCCTTCGGGCGCCCCATGATAGCCATGTCGATCCGCGGGGCCTTCGGCCCTCGCTCACCCGCTCGCTTTCGCTCGCTCATGTCCGCCAGCCGTAGAGCCCCCGCGCGCGCACGTGATCGAGCACGGCGGCCGGCACGAGCTGCGAAACGTCCTCGCCGCGGGATATCCGCGCGCGTATCGAAGTCGACGAGACGGCGGGGAGCGGCGGTGAATCGGCCTGCCCTGGCCGCGGCGCGCCCTGCCGCCCGATCACGAGGAACTGCGCAATCCGCGAGATCTCGTCGTAGCCGGCCCAGCGCGTGCGCTCTTCGACCAGATCCGCGCCTATGAGCAGCGTGAACGACGCGCCACGTCGCTCCTCGCGCAGGCGCAAAAGCGTCATCAGCGTGCGGCTCTCGCCGCCGATTTGCTCCTCGACGCGCGAGACCTCGCCGCGCTCGCCGAGAAACGCGGCGGCGCGAACGCACATCTCGAAGCGATCGTGAAACTCTGCCAACTGCTTGCCGAAGGCGTGACGGTGGCACGGCACCCACAACACGCGGTCGGCGCGCGCCGTCGCGATGGCCCAGAGCGCCGCCATCTGGTGGGCGACGTGCGGCGGGTCGAAGCTGCCGCCGAAGAGAGCGATGCGCACGGGGCTAGGCCTAGGCATGGGCATAGAGCAGCGCGCCGGCGCGGGCTTCGCGGAAGGCATCCTCGTCGACCCGCCACGAGGCGACGATGTCGGAAAGCGGCGCATTCGCCTCGATCGCCTGGCGCAGCGCGGGGCCGCCGGCGAGTAGATCGATCGCCAGCCGGTCGGAGACGAACTCGTACGGCTCCGTGCGCCAAGCGAAGCGGTCGGGCCAGAGCGCGCGCACGGCCCGCAGCACCGCGACGCCCGTGCGCAGCGGCCGGAAGCTGCGCGTGTCGACGACGTGGAGTTGCAGGCCGCCGCAGGTTTCGCCGGAAAACTTGTGGAACGTCGGCCGGAAGCGCAGCGGCCGAAACCGCACGCCCGGCAGATCCTCGCGCGCGAGGGCTGCGGCCAGCCGCTCGCCGTCGATGAACGGCGCGCCGAAGATCTCGAAGGGGCGCGTCGTCCCCCGCCCCTCGGACAGGTTCGTGCCCTCGAGCAGGCACATTCCCGGATAGACCCGCGCCGTGTCGACCGTCGGCATGTTCGGCGACGGCTGCACCCACGGCAGCCCCGTCTCCTCGAACGTCGCCGCCCGCCGCCAGCCGACCATCGACGCCACGCTCAGGCGCACGCCGGGAGCGAACGATGGCGCGAGCAGGCGCCCGAGCTCGCCGACGGTGAGGCCGTGGCGCGCCGGCACCGAGGCGATACCGACGAACGATTCGTAGCCCTTCGAGATGCCGCCGCCCTCGATCGCGACGCCGCCGAGCGGATTCGGGCGGTCGAGCACGAGCACCTCGACGCCGGCGCGCGCGCACGCGCGCATCGCGAGCAGCAGCGTAAAGGAGAACGTGTAGTAGCGGCAGCCGACGTCCTGCACGTCGTGCACGAGCAGGTCGAGGCCCCGCAGCGCCTCGGAGGAAGGCTCCAGCGAGGCCGCGTCGCGCCCGTAGAGGCTGAAAACGGGCAGACCCGTGCGCGGATCGGGCGAGCCCTCGACGGGCGCCATGTCCTGCGCGCCGCCGTCGATGCCGTGCTCGGGTCCGAAGAGGGCGACGAGACGCCCGCCGGCGCCGCCTCCTCGCAGAAGATCGATCGCGTGACGCAGCTCGCGATCGACGCTCGTGGGATTGCAGAGAAGCCCGACGCGGCGGCCGTCGAGAACTTCGCGAAGCTCTCCGGCGGCGAGGCGATCCAGACCGCTGTGGACGGTCACGCGGTCACGCTATCATGCGGCTCCGAGGCCGACCAAGCGGCCCGGACCAGAATGACCCCATGACCCACCGCGAGCGCGTCGCCGCGTTTCTCGTGAAGTTCGCCAACCTCGGACAGCTCGAGTTCGAGGCGATCGACCAGCACGGCTACGGCAGCATCAAGCGCGGCGGCGTGACGCTGGGGGTGAACGTGCTCGAAGAGCGGTCCGTGCTCCTGCTGCTCGCGCCGATCATGCCGCTGCCGAAAAAAGGCGCCGAGGCGCTCTATCGCCGGCTGCTCGAGCTGAACCTGCTCCAGACGAGCGACGCCGCCTTCGCGATCGACCCGGAGCGCAGCGTCATCTTCGCGCGCGCGATGCGCCGGCTCGACGGGCTCGACTTCGACGAGTTCCGCGACCTGTGCGAGAGCGTCGCGTCGGTGGCCGAGACCTGGCGCGAGAAGCTGAGAGCGGAGGCGACCGAGTAGCGGCACGCGACCACGCGGCCGCGAGCGCGCGCCCGCGCGCGCCCACGCCCACGACCACGAAGCGGCGCGTGCCCGCCCTGCCCCCGCGCCGCGGCGCCTCGACGCGCACGTCGACGTAGTCGTCCGGTCGCGCGGAGGCGAAGCGGTCCACCCACTCGACGGCGCACACGCCCGCGCCGCCGTAGTACGCGTCGCGCAGCCCGAGTTCGAGAAGATCCTCTTCGCGCTCGAGGCGATAGAGGTCGATGTGGAAGAGCGTGGTGCGGCCGGGGTGCTCGGCGATCAGAGCAAACGTGGGCGAGAGCACCTGCCGGAGCTCGCGCACCCCGAGCCCACGCGCGAGACCCTGTACGAAACGCGTCTTGCCCGCGCCGAGCGGACCGCTGAGCCCCACGACGTCGCCGGAGCGCGCGAGCCGCCCGAGCGCCGCGGCAAAGCGCCGCGTCTCGGCCTCGGAGCGCACCACGCGCGAAAACTTCGCTTCGCCCGCGCGACGCATCGTTCGCGGCGCCGGCCCTGCTAGGCGAAGCGCACGAGCTCGCGGAAACGGGCGAAGCGTTCCTCGATCTCGCTGGCGCGCAGGCGGATCAGGCGGTCGAGTCCCAGCCCTTCGACGGCCAGCGAGCCCATCACGCTGCCGTAGACGACCGCGCGGCGCAGCGTCTCGGCGTCCGCCGAGCCGGCGCGCGCCACGGTGCCCATCAGGCCGCCCGCGAAGGCGTCGCCGGCGCCGGTCGGGTCGACCGCGTTCTCCAGGGGGTAGCCGGGCACCGCGAAGATCTCTTCCCCGGCGTAGAGCACCGCGCCCGCGTCGCCGCGCTTGATGACGACGCTGCGCGGGCCCATCGCGCGGATGCGGGTCGCGGCGACCAGCAGGCTGCTGTCCTCGGCCAGTTGGCGCGCTTCCTCGTCGTTGATGACGAGCAGGTCGACGCGCGCGAGCGTTTTCAGCAGCGCCTCGCGCTTGCCGCCGATCCAGAAGTTCATCGTGTCGGCGGCGACGAAGCGCGGTGCGCGCGCCTGCTCGAGCACGCGGCGCTGCAAGTCGGGATCGATGTTCGCCAGGAACACGAACGGCGCATCCCGATAGCCGTCCGGCAAGGTCGGATCGAAGACCTCGAACACGCCGAGCTCGGTGAAGATCGTCTCGCGCCGCGCGAGATCGTCGCTGTAGCGCCCGCCCCAGCGGAAGGTGCGACCGGCCGCGCGCGCGAGACCGCGCGTGTCAATGCCGCGCCCGGCGAGGAATTCGACGTGCGCCTCGGGAAAGTCGGCGCCGACGACGGCGACGAGGCTGACCGGCGCGAAGAACGACGCCGCCGTGGAAAAGAACGACGCAGCGCCGCCGAGCACGTCCTCGTGGCGGCCGAACGGCCCTTCGAGCGTATCGAGCGCGACGCTGCCGACGCAGAGGAGGCTCATTGGGACAAGTACTTCCCGGCGATCAGGCGCAGGCGCTCCGCCGCCTCGGGTGGAATCGCTGCGCGATCGGTCATGATCGCGCCGCGCAGCGCCTCGGGGCAGGCGCAGCGGCGCTCCGCCGGAATGCGCGCCGCGGCTTCGCGCACGACGCGCTTCGCCATGTCGGCGTTCTTGCGGAGAGTCGCCACGACGGCCTCGACGGAGACCGCCTCCTCGCTCGCGTGCCAGCAGTCGTAATCGGTCACCAAGGCGACAGTCGCGTAGCAAATCTCCGCCTCGCGCGCGAGCTTGGCCTCGGTGAGGTTGGTCATGCCGATGACGTCGACGCCCCAGCTCCGATAGATGCGCGACTCGGCGCGGGTCGAGAACTGCGGGCCCTCCATGCACAGGTACGTCCCGCCTTCGTGCACACGGGCGCCGGCGGCGCGCGCCGATTCGGCGACGACCCCCGCGAGCTCGGCGCACACCGGGTCGGCGAAGCCGACGTGCGCGGCGATGCCTTCGCCGAAGAAGGTCGACGCGCGCCCCACGGTGCGATCGAAGAATTGGTCGACGACGACCAGATCGCCCGGCGCCACGTCCTCGCGCATGCTCCCGACGGCGGAGAGCGAGACTAGCCACTCGACGCCGAGCTGCTTCATGCCGAAAATGTTCGCGCGATAGTTGATCTCGCTCGGCAGCAGCCGGTGCCCGCGCCCATGACGCGGCAGGAACGCGAGGCGCGCCGCGCCCAAAGGCGGCGTACCGCTCGACGGGGTGAGCGTCCCGACGACGTACGCGTCGGACGGTTCGCCGAACGGCGTCTCGAGGCGAACGCGCTCGAGGTCGCCGAGACCCTCCATCTCGTAGAGCCCGCTGCCTCCGATGACGCCGATCGTGCGTGGCACTCGGGCACGGGTATCACGGCGTTCCCTTGGTCGCAATGACGCGCAGCCCGCCGTCCGCGCTGCGCGTCCGCGCTGCGCGTCCGCGGCACTTGGCGAGGGGTCCCCGGCGCTGGGCGAGGGGTCCCCGGCGCTGGGCGAGGGGTCCCCGGCGCCGGGCGAGGGGTCCCCGGCGCTGGGCGAGGGGTCCCCGGCGCCGGGCGAGGGGTCCCCGGCGCTGGGTGAGGGGTCCCCGGTGCCGGGCGAGGGGTCCCCGGCGCCGGGCGAGGTCCCGTCAGGAGGAGAGGAACCCATGCACCTTTCCCTTGGGCATGACCTTCACGCGACGGAAGAACTCGGTCTCGGTGATCTCGGTCGGCCACTTGAGATTGACGCCGATGACATGGTCGGCGCCCGCCGCCGGCCGCGTAGCCGAAATCGCACCGAGGCCGATCAAATAGCCGAGGTCTCGGACCAAGGCCTTCCAGGGATTCTTGACGGTATAGAAA
>JBBTFH010000087.1:0-11216 GCA_038041915.1 Myxococcota bacterium | reverse complement strand
CCGTCGCAGTCGTCGTCCTGCCCGTTGCAGGTCTCCGCGATCGTCGGCCAGGCGGGGCACGCGTACTCGCAGCCGTTGACGTCGTTGTCATCCAGGTCCGCGTAGGCGTCGTTGCAGCTCTCGATGACGCAATCCTCGTCGGCGCAGCCGGCGACCGCGTTCGAGAATCCGCACACGGCGCCGCAACCGCCGCAGTTGTTGACGTCGCTCGTGATGTCGACGCAGCCGTCGACGCACTCCGTCATCGGGGGCGAGCAGTCGCCGCCGTCGGGCGCGACGCCCGCGTCGCTCGGCCCGGCGTCGGGGCCGGCGTCGGGGGAGTCGTCGACCTCGACACATCGGTCTCCCTCGCAGATCTGTCCGTCGGGGCAGTCGTCCGCTTCGCCGCCGCACTCGGTGGCGCACTTTTCCGACTTGCTCGCGGACACTTCGAGGCACGCGTCGAAGTCGAAGTCGCCACACGCCCGATACACCTTCCCGTCGCAGACGCTCTTGGAGCACTCGTCCTCGCAGTCCGTCGAGCACGCGCCCTTCGTGCAGGTCTCCCCGGCGACGCAGGGCGTTGCGGGGCCCCACTCGCGGCAAAGGTCCGCGTCGCTCTGGCCGCAGGTCGCCGTTCCCGCGCCTACGCACGCCGTCTCGTCGCCGCCACACTCGTCGGCGCAGTCGGTCGCGCACACGCCGCTCGAACAGGTCTCGTCGGCGGGGCACGGAGCCGACGCGCCCCAGTCGAAGCAGTCGTCGGAGTCGACGTTGCCGCACTCACGCCAAGCGCCGGCACCGTCGCACACGCGCGCGCCTGCGGCGCACTCGTCGACGCAGGTGGTGGCGCAAAGGCCGAGCGAGCAGAACGGCGCATCCTTCGGGCACGGCGTTTGGGCGGTCCACGCGAGGCAGCCCGCGATCCGGTCGCAGGTGACCACCTCGTCGCCTGCGCACTGCGTCGCGCGCTCGATGCAGAAGTCGCCGCAGGGAAGGCGCGTGAGCGGGATCGTCACCGCGACCGCGTCGTGCAGCACGGGCGTGACGATCTCCACGCCCCACGCGATGCGCGCGCCGCCGGAAAGGCCCCACACCTCGATGTCGATGGGTGAGCCGGCGAGCGCGTCGTCAAGGATCAGCGCGACCGAATGGCCGGATTCCGGCGCACCTTCGGAAGCGGGCCACGTCTCGTCGCCGATCGCGACCTCGAGCGCGTCGATGCCCCAGGGGGCGTCGAACGTGACGGCGACGCGTAGGATGGTGAGATCCTCCTCTCCCTCCTCTTTGTCGGCGCCGCCGCACGCGGCGAGCAGCGCGAGCGGAGCGATCCGCCTCATGGGCGCGTGTCGACGACGAAGTCGTCGCCCTCGAACCGCGACGAGGCGTCGTCGCCACCGCGGGTCAGCAGCACGCCGCCGACGACGGCCCCGGCGACGACCACGCCGACGCCCGCCCAGAACGGCCAGCGCTGGTAGAACGCCGGCGCGGGCTCGGCGGCTGGCGCGGGCGGCGTCGCGGTGACGGCGGGCGTGACGGTGGCCGCGACCGGAGTCGGCGCTGGCGGCGCCGGCCGCTCGTCGGGCGGGAGGCGCACCGTCGTTCGCTCGCGGCCCTTGACCTCGGCGAGCAGGTCGAACTTTCCGCGCCCCGGCACGTCGAGCGTGACCTTGTGCGGGCCGGCTTTCGCGCGCAGCAGCGCAATCGGCACGCGCCCGGCCGGCTGATCATCGATCGCGACGTCGGTGCCGGGCGGCGCATCGACCACGACCTCGCCGACGAGGCCCGCGGCCTTGGTCGCGCCCGACTTCGCCTCGGTCACGAACTCGCCGGGCATGTTCCGCGGCGCTTCCCGCAAGAACTTCTCGTAGGTGTCGAGCGCGTCGACCGGCCGGTCGAGCTCCATGTACGTGGAGCCGATGTTGATGAGGATCTTGGGCGAGGGGAAGGCGCGGTAGGCGCTCCAGAACTTCTCGAGGGCTTTTTCCCATTCGCGCGCTTCGACGTGCGTGTTGCCCTCGCCGAGCAGCATGCGCGCCCGTTCTTTGTCCTGCGCGAGCGCCGGCGTGGCGACGGTCGCGAGCAGCAGCGGAAGGGCCAGCGAGTGCCTGAACGAGAACTTCATAGATCGTCTACGAACCCCTTGATCTTCTTCTTTGCGGACTTGGGCTCTGGCTCGGTCGTTCGCGGCGCGCTCGCGGGCCGCGTGGCCTTCGGCGCACGGCGCCTCGGCGGTTCGACGCGCGTGGCCGGCGTGGCGGGATCAAGCGCCGCGCGCACCTCGGCGTCGCCGCGCACGTCGACATCCTTGGAGCGGTCGTCGAAGCCCGACTTCCTGAACGTGAGGTTCACGCGGCCGAGCGGCGCGGTCAGCTCGAAGGGCGTGCGCCCGATGGGCGTCGTCTCAAAGCCGCGAAACACATCGGCGCCGTTCGGATCGGAGCGAACGGCGAGCTTCGCGGTCGCCGGCGCGGGCGCTGGCGCGGCGGGAGGAGGAGGTGCCGGCGCGGCGACGGCCGATGCCGCCTTGGGCGCTACCGTCGCGGGTTCGGGCGCGCGTTTCCCCACCAGCAGGGCCGCCACGAGCGCCGCGGCCACCGCGCCGCCACCGAGCACGGCCCATCGCGCCGCGCCCCGGCGCGGAAGCGCCGCGTCTTCTGCCGCTTGTTGATCGTCCTCGAGCACCTGGCCGGCGGTGCGCGAAAAAGTCGTCACGCGCGCCGCGTCATCCGGCGGCGCCGTGGCCGCTGGCGTCGCCGCGCCGCTCCACCCGATCGTGCGTTGTGGCTCGCTCGTCGCAGCCGGCAGCGGGGCGCCCTCGAGCGCCGCGCGCAGCTCCTCCATCGACTGGAACCGCTCGTCGGGCTTCTTCGCAAGCGCCTTCAGGATCACCGCCTCGAGCTGTTCGGGCAGGTCGGGCCGCAGCGAGCGCGGCGGCGGCGGCGGCTCCTGCATGTGCTTCATGAACATCAGCCCCAGCCCCTCGACCTCGAAGGGAACGCGGCCGGTCACCATCTCGAAGAGCAGGACGCCGAGCGAGTAGATGTCCGAGCGGTGGTCGACGTCCTTCGAGCCGGCGCACTGCTCGGGCGACATGTAGTAGGGCGTGCCGATGGCCGCGCCGGTGCGCGTGCGGTACGAGACCTTGCCGCCGGCGGCGGTGAGCTTGGCGATGCCGAAGTCGAGCACTTTTACGAACTCGATCTGGCGGCCCTTGCGCGCGAGGAAGATGTTGTCGGGCTTGAGGTCGCGGTGGACGACGCCGTGCGCGTGCGCCGCGCCCAGCGCGTCGGCGATGGTGTTCGTGATCGCGACGGCGAAGCCGACGTCGAGCGGCCGCTCGCGCTCCATGCGCGCGACCAGCGTCTCGCCGTCGAGCAGCTCCATCGTGAGGTAGTAGAGTCCCTCGGGCGTTTTTCCGAGGTCGCTCACCTCGACGATGTGCTCGTGGCCGATGGCGTTGACGACGCGCGCCTCGGAGAAGAAGCGCTCGACCAGCTCGGCGTTGTCGCACATCTCGCGGTGCAGCAGCTTGAGAGCGACGCGGCGACCGATGATCGGGTGCTCGGCCTCATAGACGGCGCCCATGCCGCCCTCGCCGAGCTTGCGTACGACGCGGTAGTTGCCGACCTGCTGCCCGATCACGGTGCCGCATCATAGGGCGGCGCGGCGGTGGTCACAAGACGGGCGCTGCGTGTACGATATTGCGTCGTGCCCGACGTCGACGTCGTCATCATCGTTGCGCCGATCGCCCTTGGGCGCGATTTCATCGACTACCCGTGGTTCGCCGACCTCGGTCCGATCCAGGCGGCGTCGGTGCTGCGCGCGCGCGGGCTGCGCGTCAAGGTCGTCGACGCCTTCGCGCAGCCCGGGAGCGACCTCCACCGCCGCGAAGCCGACTGGCTGCTCGGCGTGCCGGTCGAGACTCTGGCGGCGCGGCTGCCGAAGGCGCGCGCCTACGTCGTCGGCATGAACCCGTTCCTGAATCCGCTGCTGCGCAACGCCGAGGTCGCGGCGCTGGTCGAAGCGGCGCGCGCAAAGTCGCCGGGCGCGCGGGTGATCGTCGCCGACTGCTACGTCGGCGGCCAGCACTACATCGACTACGATCCCGAGGCGCTGCGCGCGCAGTACGGTGTCGACGCCGTCGCCAAGGGCGAGGCGGAGGAGGCGATTCACGACCTCGTCGTCGGCGACGGGCGGATCGCGGCACCGCTGTTCGGCGGGGTCGATCTCGCGCGGGCGCCGTGGCCGGATTGGAAGCTCGTCGATCGCCGCGCGCATGCGATCTTCCTTCGGCGCATCGGGCGCCACGACATCGGCCAGATGAAGCTCGCGCCCGGCTCGATGCCGCTCCTGACCACGCGCGGCTGCGTCTATCGCTGCGCCTTCTGCACGTCGGCGCCGGGCCACGATCACCGGCGGCGCGTGAACCGCGTGCGCCCGCTCGACGAGGTCGCGCGCCACGTCGCCGAGCTGGTGGCGCTGGGCGCGAGGCACCTGCACGTGCTCGACGAACTGGCGAACTTCGACGCCGATCGCTTCGCGCGGCTGCTCGAGATCCTCAACGCCGCCGGTATCGGCTACGAGTTTCCCAACGGCCTGCGCGCCGATGGCCTCGAGCCGCGCCATCTCGAGCTCATGAAGGGGCGCGTGGGCTTTTTCTCGGTCTCGGCCGAAAGCGCGTCGTCGCGCGTGCTGAACGAGCTGATCGAGAAGGGCCTCGACCCGCGGGAGATCGAGCGCGTCGCGCGCGAGTGCCACGCGCGGGCGATCCCGCTCCACGTCCACTGGCAGATCGGCACGCCCGGCGAGACCAAGCCCGAGATCAACGCGACGCTCGAGGAGGCGCTGCGCCTGCGCCGGCTCTACGGCGCCGAGCCGTTGTTGCAGTTCGCGACGCCGATCGAAGGCACGCGCCTGGCCCGCGCCGCCCGCGAGGCGGGCCAACTTGTCGAGGACGTACAGGGGCGCATCGGCCCGCTCTTCCAACGGCGCAGCGTGTTGCGGACCGACGACTTCTCGCCCGCGGACCTCGCAGTGTTCATGCGTAACTTCCAGTTGCGGATGGCCGCCGAGGCGCCCGCGGGGGGCGCGCGCAAGGTCGTCATGAACGCGACGGGAGATCGCTTCCCCGTCGACGGCGAACTCGAGCAGCAGAAGCAACTGCTGCGCGACTACCGCGCACGCGGCGCCGATCGGGTCGATTTCGACGGCGGCGAACCGACGCTCTACCCGCACATCTTCGAGCTCATCCGCTTCGCGCGAGCAATCGGCTACCGGTGCGTGTGCGTGACCACCAACGGGCGGCGGAGCGCCGAGCGCGACTTCGCGCGCACGCTGACGCACTCCGGCATCACGGACTTGCGGGTATCGCTGTACGGCGCCGACCGCGCGACGCACGAGCGCATGATCGATTCGCCGGGCAGCTTCGAGCTCACGCTCGCCGGCGCGCGCAACTGCCTCGCGGTCATGCCGCCCGATCTCGACTTCGGCATCAAGATCACGGTGGGGAAGGGCAACTACGCCGAGTTGCCGCGCTTCGCCGCGTTCGTGCACGCGATGGGCGCGCGCAAGCTCAACATCCACTTCATCACGCCGTTCGGGCGCGCGAACGCGCCGATCGGCGCCGATCCCGCGCTGATCGCGCCGTACGCGAAGCAGGTGATCGATCGCCACGGCGACGCGATGAACATCCAGCTCATCAACCTGCCGTGGTGCTACCTGCCGGGCTACGAACGGTTCATGGCGTCCGACGTGGGCAAGCGCGAGCGCAACATGGCAACCGAGGTGCAACTCGACGACTGCCTGGCCGAGAAGCGGCGCAAGACCGACGTGTGCCGCCCGTGCGCCTACGGAGTGCTGTGCGACGGATTCTACGTGTTCGAAGAGGAGGACGCGGCGCCTCCCGCGATCACGGCGGCGCCGCCGGCTCCGGCCTCCGCGCGGCGACAACCGCCGCGCTTGCCGGTCCTGTCGTAGCGAGTCGATGAGAGCTTGGCTCGCGATCCTGCCGCTGCTGGCGTGCGAAGAGGCGCGCCGGCCGCCGGCGGTTGCTGCCGAGGCGGCTGCCGCCCCGGCGCCCGTTCCGCCGGGCGATCTGGCGCTGTGCGAGGCCGTGCGCGACTCCGCGCCTGAGCGCTGCGGCGACGAAGCCTGCCGCGAGCGCTACGAGATCCTGCGCGTGCTGTTCAAGACGATGCTTTCGGCGCCGCGCTGCTCGATCGGATCGAAGGACTTCCAGGCTATCTGCAACGCCGCGACCGATCGCAAGCTCTGGGAGTGCCAAAAGGTCGCGCTCAGGCTGCGGCCACTCTGCGACGCGCTGGCGTCGGCCGATGGCGCCGCGTGCCACCCGGGCGGCGGTCGCGAGTGCGTCGACCTCTTTCAGGCCGCGGCCGGCGTGTCACGCGGCGACTTCGCGGCGATCGATCGCGTGCGCGACCCGGCGCTGCGCGTGGCGGCGAAAGCGACGCTGGGGCGGATCGACTGCGCCGAGGAGCTGCGCCGTGCGCTCGGGCCTTGACTCATAGGTCACCACCGGCACGATCGCGGGCATCCCCATTGCGACGCGAAGGTGATTCGAAGGTGATTCGCTTGACGCACGCCGATCAGACGGGGATGCTCTCGCCCGGCCCGACGTGAATCCCTACGCGCTCTTGCCGCTGTCGGGCTTTCTCGCCAACTGCGCGTTGGCCGCCGCGGTCTTCGCGCGAAATCCGCGCGCGCAGGCCAACCGCCTCTACGCGATGCTCGCGCTCGCGATCGCGTACTGGTCGCTGCTGAAGTTCGCGTGGCGTCTGGTCGGCGACGCGGAGTCGGCCGAGATCCTGTATCGCGCATCGGCCGCCGGCTGGTGCCTGCTGCCATCGGTCTACCTGCACTTCGTCGTCGCCTTCACGCGCGAGGGCGAGCCGCCGCGTGGGCCGAGCCGCGTCCGCTTCGCGCACGCCGCCGGCGCCGGGTTCGCCGCGGCGGCGCTCGTGCCCGGCGCGATGGTCGTCGAGATGGTGCGCGAGCCGTGGGGCTACTCGCACGTGCCGGGGCCCGTCTACACGCTCTTCACCGTCTATTTCATCGCGACTTTCACCGGCGCCCTGGTGCTGCTGGTTCGCGCACGCAGCCACGCACGCACCAAGGCCGTGCGGGCGCAGTGCGGCTACCTGATCGTCGGCATCCTCCCGCCGCTGGTCGGCGGCGTTGCGACCAACATGCTCGCCAAGCTCGCCGGCATCCACGTCGTCGATCTCGCGGAGGTGCTCTCGACCTTCAACGCCGGCGTCGTCGGCTACGCGATGGTCCGGCACGGGCTGCTCGCCGTGACGCTGGCGCAGGCGCTCGAGACGATCATCGCGACGATGGGCGACGCGCTGCTGGTCGTGAACAAGACGGGCGAGGTCGTGCTGTCGAACGCGGCGGCCGAGCGCATGCTGCGCCTGTCGTCGGCGGACATCCTCGGCAGACCGCTGTCGCAGTTCGTCCGCTCGCGCATCGTCAAGGGCGCGATCGAGAGCGCGCTGCCGGGAGGCTTGCAGGTCGAGGAGGCGGAGTGGCTGCCGAAGGGCGGCGAGCCGATCCCGGTGATGCTGTCGGCGAGTGCGGTGCGCGACCGCGAGGGCACGCTCTTCGGCGTCGTCTGCGTGGCGAAGGACATTCGCGAGATCCGCCGCGCGATGCTCGACTTGGCAGCGGCCAACCAGGCGCTCGAGCGGCAGGCGATCACCGACGAGCTGACCGGCGTGTCCAACCGGCGCTACGCCAACCAGCGCCTCGGCGAGGAGTGCAACCGCGGCTGGCGCTACAAGCGCATCTTCTCGATCGCGGTGCTCGACCTCGACGACTTCAAGCCTGTCAACGACACCTTCGGCCATCAGGCGGGCGATCGCGTGCTACAGGTGGTCGCGGGCGTGCTGCGCACCGCGCTGCGCACGTCGGACGTGGTGGCGCGCTGGGGCGGCGACGAGTTCTTCCTGCTGCTGCAGGAGACGGATGCGCCGACCGCGAAGATGGTTTGCGAGCGCGTCCTCGCCGGCATCGAGGGCGTCGTGGTGCCGGGCGTCGATTTGCCGATCCGCGCGAGCCTCGGGCTGGCGACCTTCGAGCCGGCCGCGCCGCCGCAGGACGCCGACTCGCTGGTCAAGCTCGCCGACGAGGCCCTTTACCAAGCCAAGCGCCAGGGCAAGGGCCGGCTGGCGGAGGCGTCGAGCCTCTCGGTGGTTTCGGAGGGCGCGTAGCAGGCGAGTTATCGCCGGCGCTCGCGCAGCACGACGCGATCCGGCTCGCCCTTCTCGCGCAGCATCACGCGCACCGATTCGTCGCGCGTCGTGGTCACGCGCAGCCCGGCGTAGTCTGCCTGGATCGGAAGCTCGCGCAGACCGCGATCGACCAGCACGGCGAGCTGCACACCGCGCGGGCGGCCGAACTCCATCGTCGCGTCGAGCGCAGCGCGCACGGTGCGGCCGGTGTAGAGCACGTCGTCGACCAGCACGAGGAGCTTTCCGCGCACGTCGAACGGCATTTCCGTTGAACCGACCACCGGCTTGGGCAGCCCCTCGAAGACATCGTCGCGGTAGAGCGTGATGTCGACGATGCCCATCGGCAGCTCGGCGTTCTCGGCCTCGCGGACGAGCTCGCGGAGCCGCCGCGCAAGGTGCACGCCGCCGGTGCGGATGCCTACAAGCGCGAGGTCCTTGGTGCCGCCGTTGCGCTCGACGATTTCGTGCGCGATCCGGCGCAGCGCGCGCGCGATGCCCGCCTCGTCCAGGAGCTCCCGGCGCTCGATCAAGGTGTCGCTCACCGCCGGCAGTGTAGCCTTTCGAGTTTACAGTTTCGACTGCTAGGATGCCCCGCGTGGAAGGCCAGACGGCGGCGATCCTGCTGATCGGCAACGAAATCCTGAGCGGCAAGATCGACGACGCCAACGCGCGCTACGCCATCCGCGAGCTGCGCGCGCTCGGCGTCGAGCTGCGGCGCATCCTCACCGTGCCCGACGAGATCGACGAGATCGCGGAGGCGGTGCGCGATCTCTCCAGCCGCTTCGACTTCGTCTTCACGTCGGGCGGCGTGGGACCGACGCACGACGACCTGACGATGGAGGGCGTGGCGCGCGCCTTCGAGACGCGCATCGTGCGTCACCCCGTGCTCGAGCGGCTGCTGCGCGACCACTACGGCGAGGCGCTCGAGCAGCCGAACCTGCGCATGGCCGACGTGCCCGAAGGCGCCGCGCTCGTCACGGCGGATCACGCGAGCTGGCCGGTGACGACCTGTCGGAACGTCTACATCCTGCCGGGCGTGCCGGAGATATTTCGTCGCAAGTTCGACGCTATCAAGGCGCGCTTCCGCGGCGCGCCCTTCTACCTGCGCGTCGCGTACCTGCGTCTGGGCGAGGGCGTGCTCGCGCCGCTGCTCGATTCAGTCGTGGCCGGCTGGCCCGCGGTGCGGGTGGGGTCGTACCCGCGGCTGGACGGGAGCGAGTACCGCGTGAAGGTCACGATCGAGGGGCGCGACGCCGCGGCGGTCGCCGCCGCCTTCGAGGGGCTGCTCGCCCAACTGCCCACAGGCGAGATCGTCCGAACCGAATAGGAGGAATCACCAGTGCCCGAACGGCCTGTCGGCGTGAAGGGAATGCGCGACGTCCTGCCCCCGGAGAGCGCCAAGTGGCAGTTCATCGAGCAGACAGCGCGCCGCATCCTCGAGTGCCACGGCTACCGCGAGGCGCGCACGCCGATCCTCGAATACACGCCGCTGTTCGCGCGCTCGATCGGCGAGGCGACCGACATCGTCGAGAAGGAGATGTACACGTTCGCCGATCGCGACGGCCGCTCCGTGACGATGCGCCCGGAGGGCACGGCCAGCGTCGTGCGCGCCTATCTCGAACGCGGCGCGAGCCAGGATCCGATCACCAAGTGGCACTATCTCGGCCCGATGTTTCGGCACGAGCGGCCGCAGCGCGGGCGCCTGCGGCAATTCCACCAGATCGGCGCCGAGGCGCTCGGCGTCGACGCGCCGACGATCGACGCGGAGTTGGTCGCGATGTGCTGGCGTATCGTCGAGAGGATCGGCGTCGGCGCGCCGGCGCTGCGGCTCTCCAGCCTGGGCTGCGCGACTTGCCGCGGTGCGTTCCGCGCGGCGCTGGTAGCGTTCCTGGCTCCGCGCGCACCGTTGCTGTGCGAGGACTGTGGCCGTCGGATCGAGCAGAACCCGCTGCGCGTGCTGGACTGCAAGAAGCCCGAGTGCGCGGCGGCGCGGGAGGGCGCACCCTCGACGCTCGACGTGCTGTGCGATGCGTGTCGCGGGCACTTCGAGACGCTGTGCGGAGATCTCGACGCGCTGGGCGTGCCCTACGCGGTCGACCGCGCGCTCGTACGCGGCCTCGACTACTACACGCGCACGACCTTCGAGATCACCAGCGCCGCCGACGGCGTCGGCGCGCAGAACGCGATCCTCGGCGGTGGCCGCTACGATCGGCTCGTCGAGGAGCTCGGGGGCCCGGCGGTGCCCGCCATTGGATTCGCGATGGGCGTCGAGCGCGCCGCGCTGGCGATCCCTGGCGACGACGCGACGTACGTCGATCCGATCGACGCGTTCGTCGTGGCGATCGGGGAGGGCGCGCGACGCTGGTCGCTGGCGGCCGCCGACCGGCTGCGGCGCGGCGGTCTTGCCGTCGAGCTCGATCACCGCGGCGGAAGCGTGAAGAGCCAGATGCGCCGCGCGGACAAGCTCGGCGCACGCATCGTCATCGTCGCCGGTGACGATGAGCTCGCGCGCCAGGCCGCGAAGCTCAAGGTGATGTCCACCGGCGAGCAGCGCGAGGTCGCCGAGGGTGAGCTGCTGTCGGCGATCCGCCACGCCCTCGGCCACGGCGGCGGCTAGTTCGCCAACCGCTCCGCCACGCGCGCGCAATCGAGCAGCGGTTTGCTCGCGGCGTTCCCGAACTCGGCGACGCACGTGCCGAGCGGCAGGCCGATGGTGCGGAACATGAGGCCCGCGCCCTCGAGATCGAAGCCGTAGCTGCCGTCGGGCACGTCGTCGTCGAAGACCCGGAAGTCGGGAGCGGCGGCGGTGGCGACGTACGTGTCGCGAGCCTCGGCGATACGCGCATGCAGCCAGCGCACCTCGCGCCAGGTGAGCGGGACGCCCATCGTGGCCGCTTCGATCAGTAGGAACGCGAGGTGCTTGTCGTCGAGCGTCGGCAGCGGTTGGCCGGCCTCGAAGGCGTCGAGCCCCTCCTCGGAGCGCTG
>JBBTFH010000086.1:0-7248 GCA_038041915.1 Myxococcota bacterium | reverse complement strand
CTCGCCTGGGATCACTTCAGCTTCGAGACCGAGAAGATGCAGCGCGACCGCCTCTACAACGCCGTCGCGATCGCGATGAGCGTCAGCGCCGGCGAGCGCGGCCTCGTGAAGCTCGACTGCGACGACGAGAGCGCCGAGCTGCCCTTCCGCGTCGTCCCCGACGGCGAGCTTCACACCTACGCCGCCGCCATCCCCGACGATTTCGACTGCGCCATCGACGCGATGACGATCGCGCCGACCGACGCGCAAGGCGCCCACGTCGAGATCGACTCCATCCAGTTCGTGCTCGCCACCGACGACGAGGACGAGCCGTCGACCGCGGACACCGACGGCGACGGCTTCCTCGACGCCTACGACAACTGCCGCTTCGTGCCCAACGCCGCCCAGGGCGACGGCAACGGCGACGGTTTCGGTGACGCGTGCGAGGACGCCGATCGCGACGGCATGCCCAACGGCCTCGACAACTGCCCGCTCGCCTTCAACGCCGGCCGCATCGACACCGGCAAGGCCGGCTGCGAAGAAGCCGCCAAGGCGCTCTCCGTCCCGACCTGCTTCACGCAGGACGACGGCGACGGCGACGGCATCGGCGATGCGTGCGATCCCGACGCCAGCCTCGACGACGGCTGCGGCTGCGCTCTCGGCGCCTCTCCCGGCGCGCCCTGGTGGTTCCTCGCGCTAGGCGCGCTGGTGTGCGCATGCGTCGTTGTGGCGCGCTACCGGAAGCCCGTGCCGCGCTCCCGCTTGCCTTCCTCGGACATCTCGAGCTTCAGCCCGACCACGCCGTCGTAGGCGAAGAAGAAGCGCTCGCCGCGCGTCGTCACCAAGCTGACGTGGCCGGGCAGAAGGGCGATCCGCGCCACGCGCGCAATCGTCATGACCTCTTGCGCCCCTCCGGCAAACACCGTCGCGAGGGCGGTGTCCGAAACCGCGTAGCTCGGCGACTGCGCCGTGCCTTCGCCCTTGATGCCGTCCGCCGCTTCCAGAACCTCTCGCAAAGTCGTGCGTTCCATACCGGACATTATATGCAAGAGCGCGCGTTTGGCATCAACCTACCGCTCTGTGAAGATTTTCCAGTCGCTTCAATCAGTTGACGACGGTGAAATCGGGAAACCCGCACCGCATACGGCTCAGGCGCGCTCGCGTGGGCGCGTTCGCCCTGCGTATGGGCAGCTTCGCGCGAAGGGACTGCAGTTCGAAACTGCTACCGTGCGCGAGGATTTTTCTCGCACGACAGTAACAAGACGTAATTACATTTGATTAGCGTCTCCGACGCCGCATGCCCCAAACACGAGCGTTGACCGCTTCCCGCCCCGTTGGTAGTTTCCCCTCCGTTGGGCGACACGGATCGCCCGTAGCACCGCCGACCCGGTCTTCTGGTTCCACTCCGGTCGAGGCGCGTGACAGCCCGCAGAGGGCCCACAAGGAGCGGCAACGCCACCTGGGGCTCGAGGCGAAACGATAAGCCAGGGCTGGGCGTGTTTCAAAGGAGCGAGACGGTCGGGGGCGGGAAACCTCGAAACGGTCAGGCGGCCTCGAGAGAGGCAATGCCACCGCGTCCGGGGAGCGATACTCTGGGGCGTCAGCGGGTCGGAAAACCGGGGGGCAACTCTCGGGAGTCAGGCTTGGCAAAACGCGCGAGAGGAGGGGCGGCGAAATCCGTCCTATCGCCGGATGAGGGGAAAACCGTAGGGAGGCGAAAGCCCAGGAGGGGAGCGGCGCGCGGCGAGTCTAAAAAGCTCGCCGAAGCGTACGGACCCCCGGGGAGCTCAAGGCCCTGAAGGCGAAAGAAGGCTCCGCCGCGAATTCTAGATGCGCGGGTCGGGGGCGCCCACTACCGACGGTTCCATGGCCGTCGGATCGACGTGGGAAAAAACGCCAGGAGGGCAAGGCGCACACCGAGGAGGTGGCGCGGCTTCTTGGGTGGGAACAAACCCCTGAAGGGCGGAACCCCACGAGTGCCACCGGGGTGAAATAAACCCGGGCGGCGCTGGGAGGAGTAAACCGGCAAGAGGGTGAGAATCCCTGAAGCCGGAACGTGCCGAGGTCGGATGCCTCGGGTGAAGCGGACTCCCGGTGCCTCATGCGCTGAAGGGGCCAAAAACCCATGGGAGGGGCCGGCGCCGAAAGGCAAGCCGGCGGGAGGTGCGGGGAATACCCTGTAGGAGGCTGAACCCCAAGGGAGGATGGTCGTGTGGTCGCAAGCTACACGGCGGGGGAGGCTCGGGGAAAACCTCAAGGTCGAAGCCGTTCGGGCTAATACCCCGCGCGTGCCAACGACAAAGAGGGAGCGCTGAACCAATAGGGCGCTACCTGGGTTTCCTGACAATACTCCGAAGGCGGACGGTAACTCCATGAGGGGCGAGCGGCTGCGGGTGACCGCGGTCGGCTGACCCGCACGATCCTGATTCCTCCGAAGGGCGTTGCTCCGATCCGTATTGCCCGACTTTTTGTCTGCCTGCTACCTGCCCCACGCTGCGCTAATCTCGTCATCGGTGCGTAGCGCTGGCCTCGCCTCGCTGATCTTCGTCCTCGCCGCATTTGACTGGCCGGGGCGGCTCCTCGAACAGGTACAGCGGCTGCGATCCACCAAGACCGTCGACCGGCGTGAGGCCTGCGCGTCGCTCGGAACCTTTCCTGCCGACCTGATCGCGGCCCCGCTGCTCGAGGCCCTGCAAGACGCCGACGACGAGGTGCGGGTATGCGCCGCGCGCACGCTCGCCCGAGCGGGCGTTGGGGCAGCTCTCCCCACGATCGCGCGCTGGCTGGGCGAACCCGATGCGAAGATCCGCATCGCGGCAGCCGAATCGCTCGCCGACATCGATCTGCCGGAGGCCCGCGCGGCGCTCCTGCGCGCCCTCGGTGACACGGATGGGGAGGTGCGGGGCGCGGCGGTCCTGGCTCTGGCCAAGCTCCCGCATGGCGAGAGCGACGGCCGAATCGTGGAAGCTCTGGCGGGCCGCCTCGAGGACGAGCAAGCGCGCGTACGGGAGGCGGCAGTCGAAGCGCTGCGTGGCTCCGGCGATGCGCGCGCGACGCTTCCACTCCTCGGCCGGACATCGGATCCGTCCCGCCAGGTGCGCGCGGCAGCGGTGGCCGCGCTCGGCGCGATCGGCGACCCGCGCGCAGCCGCGGCGCTGCTGCGGCTGCTCGAAGACACGAACGTCGACGTGCGCATCGCAGCGATCGATGCGCTCGGACGCATGCGGGTGTCCGCGGCAGAGCCCTCGCTGGCGCGTATCCTCGCAGGGTCGGCCCTGCCGCAGCGCGTGGCGGCCACGCGGGCCCTCGGGGAGATCGGAGGGAGCGAAGCGGCCGCGCACCTGGCCGAATGGCTGCAGGACGAGGCGATCCGCAACGCAGCCGTGCTCGCGCTCGTGCGCATCGGAGCGGCCTCGGTGAGCCCGCTCGCCTCGGTCCTCAGGCGCGCCGACGCGACGCCCGCCGTGCGTGAAGCGGCACTGCTGGCGCTGCGCGAAGTCGGAGATGCATCGCTCACGCCGATGGTGCTCGAGCTGCTCGCCCGCGATGAGGTCGCCGCTCATGTGGCGCTTGCGGCGCTCGCGGCGCTCGGTGACGCGCGCGCCCTCCCGGCCGGCGTGGCGGCGCTCCAGCACGGCGAGGCGCCAGCGCGTCGCGCGGCGATCGATCTCCTGCGACGCGTCGGAGACGGCCGCGCGGGCGCGCCGCTGATCGAGGCCACCCGCGACGCCGACAACGTGGTGCGCGAGCGGGCCACGCTGGCGCTGGGCGAACTGCGCATCGAGGCGGCGCGAGAGAGGCTCGACGCGCTGCTGCGCGGCGACGAGCCGGCGCTGGCGGCGGCGGCGGCGCGCGCGCTGGGGGAGCTTGGCGGCGTGGGCGCGACGGCGCCGCTGCTCGCGGCGATGGACCACGGCTCGGCGCCGGTGCGGCGAAGCGCCGCGGCCGCGCTGGCACGTGTGGGCGGGGCGGAGGCCTGCCCCGCGCTGCTTCGGATCGCGGCGGAGTCACGCGGCCGGGCGCGGCGCGACGCCCTGCGCGCGCTCGCCGGCATCGCGCGTAGACGGCGCTGCGCACGTACCGCAGAGCTGGCGCTCCGTCTGTTGCGCGAGCCAGACGCGGCCACGCGCGCGCTGGCGGCCTCGATCGTCGCCACGCTGGGCGACGCTCGCGCCGCGGCCGCGCTGACGGCCGCGCTCGATGGAAGCACGGTGGATCGACGCGTGCTGGCGGAGTCGCTCGGCCTTCTCGACGGCGCGAATCCGTCGGCCCGCCGCGTGATGCTCGCCGCCGATTCAGACGCGGGCGTTCGGGCGCACGCGATCTGGGCCATCGGGAAGGCGGCAGACGAGAGCGGCGCGGCGATCCTCGCGCGCGCGCTCGGAGACGCCGACGCGGCGGTACGCGCGAATGCGGCCGGGGCGCTGGCGCGAAGTGCGTTCGCGCCCCGGCACCTCCCGGCGCTTCGCACAGCGCTGGGCGACGCCGATCCGCTCGTTCGCGGCAACGCCTGCCTGGCGCTCGGGCGAGCCGGCGATGCCGAATCGGCGCCCGCGATTGCGGCGATCGTCCGCGGCGACGGCTTGGGGCCGGCCGCACGCGCCTGCGTCCGGGCGCTGGCGTCTCTGGCGGCCGCGGACGCCGGCGCGCGCCAGGCACTCACGGAGGTTGGCGACGGCGGGCTGCGCCCCGTCGCGGATGAGGCGCGGGCGGCGCCGGCCACGCCGCTCGAAGGCGAGGATTGGATCGTCGTGCAGATCGACGACGAGACGGGCGCGCCGCTTGCCGGCGAGCGCTATGCGCTCGAGCTGCCGGGCGGGCTCGTCAAGGTCGGCCTGACGGATGCTGCCGGCACGGCGCGCGACGATGGCATCCCGCCGGGACGCTGCCGGCTGCTCGATCCGACCGCGACGGCGCGATGAGCTGAGGGTGGTGGCGAAAGAAGCGCTACGCGACGCGGCGCAGGATGCCGCGCTCGCGCGCGAGCGGTTCGAGGCTCCTCTCCAGCGCGCGGCGCGCGCGGTGCAGGCGCGACATCACGGTGCCGACGGGGCAGCCGATGCGACGCGCGGCCTCGCGGTAGCTCAGCCCCTGCACGTCGCAGAGCGTCACGACCCTGCGGAAATCCGGCGGCAGATCGCCCAGCGCCGCGACGACTTGGTCACAGAGTGGGTACGCCGTGACGGCGACTGCATCGCCGTCGTCCGCTGCGGCGAGTTGCTCGCGCACCGCACAGGCGGCCTCCTCGTGGCACACGTAGCGCCTGGCGGTGGCATTGCGCCGATAGCCGCTGATGAAGCGGTTCGTGAGGATCCGCACGAGCCAGGCCCGGCAATTCGTGCCCTTCGCGAAGCGATCCCACGCGGCGAGCCCCCGCACGAGCGCGTCTTGCACCAGATCCTCGGCGTCGTGGGGATCGCGCGTGAGGCGCAGCGCGACCGCGAAGAGCGTGCGAGCGTGGCTGCGTGCCTCCGCTTCGAACTCCGTCACCGTGGACGTTGGAGTCGAAGTAACAGCCGTCAACCGCATGTGGCGATCCACAGCATGTTGTGATCCAGAGCAAGCCGCGTGCCGTCTTGCAACCGGCTGAAATCTCGCTACGCCGACACGCCGGTGTGTCGGAGGGTGGCAACGACCGGACTGGCGGTCAGCGCTGCCAGTCGCGCAGAACGGAGGGGATTTCGTCGAGGAGATCCCGAGCGATCAGCCCCGCAAAGCCGCGGCGCAGGGCCGCGCGATCACCCGCGGCCCCGTGTATGTAGACTGCGGCGCAAAGTGCGCCGGGCATTGGCACACCTTGGCCCACCAAAGCTCCGGCGAGGCCCGCCAACACGTCGCCCGTGCCGCCCGACGCCATGCCGGGGTTGCCGGTCGGGCAGATCCAGGCACGGCCGTCGGCGCACGCGATGATCGTGCGGGCGCCCTTGAGCGCGACCGTCGCCCCGGTTTCGGCGGCGAGCCGCCGCGCGACCCCAACACGATCGGACTGCACCTCGGCGACCGTCCGCCCGACGAGTCGCGCCATCTCACCCGGGTGCGGCGTGAGGGCGACGGGCACGCGCGCCTGCCGGAGCACGCCCGTGCGGCCGACCAGCAGGTTGAGCGCGTCGGCGTCGAGCACCAACGGCGCGGGCGACTCGCGCACCAGCCCGGCGACGAGCTCGCGCATGCCCTCGCCGCGCGGGATGCCCGGGCCGACCACGAGAGCTTCCTTGGCCGCGGCGAGCTCGAGCAGGCGCGCGAGATCGCCGGCGAGCGGCTCTTCGTCGTCGCAGTAGGTCGCGGTCATCGCCTCGACGACGTGGGCGGAGAGCGCCTGCTGGCCGGCGGGCGTCGACGCGATCGTGCACAGGCCGGCGCCGCCGCGCAGCGCGCCCTCCCCCGCCAGGAGCGCGGCGCCAGTACGGCCCTTCGAGCCGGCGACGACGAGGATGTGGCCGAAGGCGCCCTTGTGGCCGGAGAGAGGTCGCGGCGGGATGAGCGCGGACGCGGCCGCCTCATCGAGCAGTTCCAGGCGCACGCCCTGCTCCTCCGCGAGCGACGCGGGAATACCGATGTCGACGGTCTCGACGCGGCCGGCGTGGGCGAAGCCGGGGTGCGTGACCAGACCGATCTTGGGAAAAGCGAACGTCACCGTCAGGTCGGCCTCGAAGACCGCGCCGAGGGCCTCGCCGGTGTCGGCGTGAAGGCCCGACGGCACGTCGACCGCGATGCGCGCGCCGCAGCAACGATTCATCGCCTCCACGACCTCGCGCAGGTGCGGCGTGAGCTCCCGATCGAGGCCGGTGCCGAAGACGGCGTCGACGACGGCGTCGGCGGCCGCGATTCTGGCGGACGCTTCGCTGAGCGCATCGCGAGTCGTCAAGTCGCGCGCGTCGACTCCCAGCGCACAGACCGCCGCGAGGTTGGTGCGCGCGTCGGGCGTCAGGCGTTCGCGGCCGGTGGCGAGATAAACCGTCACATGCTCGCCGTGCTCGGCGAGCAGCCGCGCCGCGACCAAGCCGTCGCCGCCGTTGTTTCCGGCGCCGGCTACGACGGCTATGCGGCGCCCGCCCGGCGGTCCCAGGCGCACGAGCACCGCGTCCGCGACGCCGCGCCCCGCGCGCTCCATCAGCACGAGGCTCGGCGTGCCGCGCTCGATGGTCGTGCGGTCGAGCGCGCGCATCTCGGCGGCGGTGACGACCTTCATTCGGGACCGACCGTCGCGCGGGCCTGGCCCTTGCCTATAGCGTCGATCATGTCGCGCACCGCGCGATCGAGCCCGACGAG
>JBBTFH010000085.1:0-7843 GCA_038041915.1 Myxococcota bacterium | reverse complement strand
TGATCCACGCCATGATCTGCGCGTCGGTGGAGACGTCCGGCGCCGGGATGTCGCGATCGGGACCGATGAGAAACGAGATCTCGGCGGCGAAGCGGCGCGTCATGCGCTCGATCTCGCCGCGCGACATCGCCTTCGGGTTGCAGATGACGCCGCCCTTGCCGCCGCCGTACGGAATGTTCACGACCGCGCACTTCCACGTCATCCACGCGGCGAGCGCCTTCACTTCGTCGAGCGTGACGCCCGGGTGGTAGCGGATGCCGCCCTTGGCCGGGCCGCGCGCGATGTTGTGGTGCACGCGGTAACCCTCGAACACCTCGATGTGCCCGTCGTCCATGCGCGTCGGGATCGAGACGACGAGGCAGCGCTTGGGCCGCCGCAGGACCGCGCGCATGCCCTGATCGAGATCGAGCAGGTCCGCCGCGACATCGAACTGCCGCTGGCCGATCTCGAACGGGTTGAGCGATTCCGCCCCGACGGCCGCCGGCTCATGCATCGCGCTTCCCGCCTTTCTTCCGCGCGGGCGCCACGACCGCCGCCGGCGCCAATTCCCACAGGCGAGCCGCCGACGGATTCGCGCGATAGCGTCGATACAGCACGACGTACGCGGCGATGGCGAGCAGCAGGCTCGTGAGGCCGATCCATTGCGAGGTCGTGAGCGGGCCGAAGCCGCCGCGCTGCGGGTCCACGCGCAGCGTCTCGAAATAGCTGCGCACGACGCCGTAGGTGGCGAAGAACGCGAGGAACACCTCGCCCGAGAAGCGCCGGTAGCGCCGCACCAGCATCGCCAGCGCGAACAGGCCGAGGCCGAAGAGCGACTCGTAAAGTTGTGTCGGGTGGATCGGCAGGCTTCGAGCGGCATCGAGATCGATCAAGCCGTGGCGGACCTGCTCGTGCCAGGCGGGCGAGCTGCGCGGAAAGCGCACCGCCCACGCGGCATCGGTCGTGCCGCCAAAATCGCAGCCGTAGAGGAAGCAGCCGATGCGCGTGAAGAAGAGCCCGGTGCCGAGCGACGGCACCGCGCAGTCCGCCCACTGCAGCAGCGAGATGCCGTTCATCCGGCAGAAGATCGTGCTGGCGATCAGGCCGCCGATGAAGCCGCCGTAGGCGACGAGACCGCCCTCCCACACCTTAAGGAAGGTCAGCGGCGACTCCATGCGATCCGGGTTGGCGACGAAGTAAAGGACGCGCGCTCCGATGATCGCGCCCACCGCCGTGCGCACGTACAGGCGCGCGACCTTCTCGACCGGCAGCCCGTCCTTCTGCGCCAGCCAGCTCGCGAGGTACCAGCCGACGATGAACGAGATGCCGAGCATCACGCCGTACGAGTAGATCGGCACGTCGCAGGACTGGCGGTCGACCAGCCCGCAGAACCATGCCGGCATGGGGATCTTCAGGACGTAGGGGCGCACCGTCGGGAGGATAGAAGCCGCTGCCGCGGGGCGCAACAACGCGCGGCACAGAACCATCGTGCTTGGTGTCCATCGTGCTTGACCCTCTCGGCGGCACGCCGTAGGAGTGTGGCGTGCCGAAGTGGCTCGCGTTGGAAACCAGCCTGGGCCCGAGCTCGACCCGATCCAGCAGCAGGCGGGTGCAGGCGGGCGGTAGGCCGCTCACCGTGATGCTCACGCCCCACGGCGACGCGCTGCGAGCGCTTCTGAGCTAGGCGCCGATGTTCTTCCCGATCCGCGACGACAACCCGCGCCCCGGCACGCCCTTCGTCGTCATCGGGCTGATCGCGCTCAACGCGCTGGTATTCCTCTACCAGCTCTCGCTCGGCGACGAGCGCGGTGAGCTGTTCGTGCGCGCGGCCGGCGCGATTCCGTTCGAGCTGACGCATCTTCTCGACCTCACCGGCTGGCGCGTCGAAGGGCGACGCCTCGTCGCACACCCGCACGCGCTCGTGCCGCTGCCGCTCACCGCCGTGACGGCGATGTTCCTGCATGGCGGCTGGCTGCACCTCCTCGGGAACATGTGGTACCTGTGGCTCTTCGGCGACAACATCGAGGACCAGATGGGGATCGGGCGCTTCGCTGTCTTCTATCTCGTGTGCGGGCTGGCCGCCGCGGCGCTGCAGGTCGCGGTCGAGCCGGCATCGACCATCCCGATGATCGGCGCGTCGGGCGCGATCGCCGGCGTGCTCGGCGGCTACGCGCGGATGTTCCCGCGCGCGCGCGTCCACACGATCGTGATCCTCTTCTTCATCCAGCACCTCCACCTCCCGGCGATCCTGCTGCTCGGCTTCTGGTTCCTCCTGCAGTTCGTCAGCGCCGCGGGCGGCGGCGCCGGTGTCGCCTGGTACGCGCACATCGGCGGCTTCATCGCGGGCTTTCTCCTGGTGGGGCTGTTCGTGCGGCGGAGCGGCCCGCCGACGCGCGATCGACGCTGGGCCTACGCCTCGTGACCGGCGCTGCGGGGCGTCCGCGGCTGGTCGTCGTCGGCGCCTTCGCGGTTCGCGAAGGACGCGTACTGCTCACGCAGCGCCGCGCCGATCAGGCTTTCGGCCTGCTCTGGGAGCTGCCAGGCGGCAAGATCGAGCCGGGCGAGTCGCCCGAGGAGGCGCTTTCCCGCGAACTGCGCGAGGAGCTCGGCGTGGACGCGGAAATCCTTGCTATCTACGACGTGCTGTTTCATCGGTATCCCGAGTTCGACGTGCTGCTGCTGATCTATCGCTGCCGGCTTGAGGGCGAGCCGACGGCGCTGCTGGTGCGCGATCTCGGCTGGTTCGAGCCGCGGCGTCTGGCGGAGCTCGCGGTCCTGCCGGCCGATGCGCCGCTCGTGCAGCGCTGCTTGCGCGAAGGCGTTTAGCGACCAAGCTGAACTCCACACTTGGAAGGAGGCGAGGCATGGGCTCCAAGCTGATTATCGGGTTGATCGGTTTTCTTGTGTTCGGGTGCGGTGACGACGCGGCGCCGCCGGCGCAGTGCGCGCCGGACTGTCCGGCTTGCGTCGGCGAAGTGTGCGAGGCCGAGTGCGCGGACGGCGCCGGCGATGCCGGCGCGGAGGCGTGTAGCTGGGAGTGCCGCGACGGCGCGGACTGCACGCTCGAATGCCAGGGCTCGGAGTGCGAGCTCGGCTGCAACAGCGAGAGCGACTGCGAGGCCCGCTGCGGCGACGAGGGCGGCTGCGACGCCAACTGCGACGGGCAGAGCACCTGCACGATCGCCTGTGCCGAGGGCGGCCACTGCGACGCGGACTGCGAGGGGCAGTCGACCTGCACGATCGACTGCGCCAACGCGGAGGGCTGCGGGCTCGACTGCCAGGGCGGATCGACGTGCGCGGTCACGTGCGAGGGCGGCTGCGGCGGGCGCTGCGGCGGCAATGCGACGTGCGATCTCGACTGCGTCACCGGCGGGTGCGGCCTCGACTGCCGCGGCGACGCAGCATGCACGATGACCTGTGACACGGATTGCATCGTCTGCTGCAAGGAGAACGCCGCGGCGGGTGAGTGCGAGCTCGAGTGCGCGTCGGGCGCGCCGATGGAGTGCGACGACGGCGTGCTGGTTTGTGGCCGCGAGTGCCCGGAGGACGCCGGGCACGCGTGCGATGCGTTCCACGATCCGGCGGGCGAGGAGTCGGAGTCCGAGAGCGAATCCGAGAGCGAGCCCGAGTAGCGGGTCAGCCTCCGGACGCGATCTCGCGCAGAAGCCCGCGCACCTCTTCGCCGCCGCGTACGCCGAGGCGATCGAAGATCGCCTGCGCCTCGCCCAGAAGCGCCTTGCCCTCGGCGGACGCGCCGCGCTCGACCTTCAGCCGCCCGAGGCGCTCGAGCGCGCGCCCGAGCTCGGCGTCATTGCGGATCTCGCGGAACAGATCGACCGCGCGCGACATGTAGCCCTGGGCGAGCCGTGCGTGGTCCTCGCCTCCCCCGGCCGCGTCGAAGAGCGTGGCCGCCTCGACCTCACCTAGCGCGAGCAGCGCGCGCCCGACGAACTCGCGGATTCCGCCGACCTCGGCGATCCTGAGCGCCGCCTCGCAGCTCTCGCGCGCGCGGGCGAGCCTCCCCTCCTTGAGCTCGAGCAGCCCCATGCTGCGGTGGGCCGCGCTCAGGATGCGGCGGCTCCCCAGATCGCGCCCGAGCGCCAGCGCCTGCTCGAGGCGTTGGCGCGCCTCGGCGGTCGCGCCGCGCTGGACGGCGAGATCGCCCAGGTTGGTCAGCAGCAGCGCCTGCAGCGGCTGGGCGCCTATAGCCTCGGCTTCGCGCAGAGCGTCCTCGAGCAGCGCGAACGCCTCGCCGAGCTCGCCGCGCTCCTGCTGGAGCACGCCGAGGTAGTTGAGCGAGAGCGGGACGCCGGCGCGATCGTCGATCTCGCGGCGAATCTCCAGCGCCTCCTCGTGGCACTCCTGCGCCTCGGCGAGCAGCCCGCGGTCCTTCTGGATGTTGCCGATGTTCGTCAGCGAGAGCGCGATCGAGCGCGCGTCCCCCAACTCGCGCCGCATGCTTAGGCTGCGCGTCGCGCGGTCCAGAGCGTCCTCGTAGCGTCCCTGCAACCACAGCACGTAGCCGATGTCGTCGAGGCTCGACGCGACGCCTCGCTCGTCGCCGTTCTGGCGGAAGAGATCGAGCCCGCGATCGAGGTACTCGAGCGCCATCGACAGGTCGCCCTTGCGGCGCCAGATCCGGCCCATCTTGTTGAGCGCCACGCCTCCCTTGGCGCGGCTCGCGAACACCCACGACAGCCGAAGCACGCGCTCGAACGCGTCGAGCGCCTTCTCGTAGTCGCCGACCAGATCATAGACCGAGCCGAGGTCGTGCCAGAGCTCAATGCGAAGCGCGCCGTCGCTCTTCGCGCAGCGCAGCGCCTCGCGGAAGAGGCGTTGCGCTTGATCGTTGAAGTAGCGGCCTCGGGCCGCCTCGGCGGCGCGACGAAGGCGAGCCGCCGCGAGCCGCTCGTCGCCCGCGCGCTCGAGATGGCGCGCGACCTGCTCCTGGCCCTCCTCGCCGCGGCCGGGACGCAGATCAAGCCACTGGGCGACGATACGGTGGTAGCGCCGCCGCGTCGGCGCGGGGATCGCGTCGTAGGCGAGCGCGGCGACCGGACCGACGAAGCGGTACTCGTGTTCGCCCGCGATCTGGCTGATGTGCCGCTCGCGCAAAAGCCCCCGCGCGGCGAGGCGCGCGAGGCCCTGCGCCACGGCGACGCGGCTCCGATCGCCGGCCGCGGCGATCTCGACGATTGCCGGCCCGTCGGGGTCGCCGCGCTCGGCCGTCTCCGCGCGCGAGAGCGCAACGATCGCGTCCAGCCAGAAGCACTCTCCCACGACGGCGGCCTTCTCGAGCAGCTCGCGCTCCGCGGGAGGAAGGGCGCGCAGCCGCGCCCAGAGGATTTCCTCGTAGGTTGCCGGCAACGGCGTCGACTCGAGCGCTTCGCGATCGAAGGTGAACGGGCCGGCCGCCGTCGGGTGTGCGACCTCCACCTCGACGAGGTAGCGCAGCAGCTCCTCGATCGCGCGCGGGTTGCCACCGAGCCGATCGAGGACGGTCTCGCGCAGAGCCGGCGGAAGCGGAGCGCGCCACACGAGATCGGACACGAGCGATTCGGCTTCCTCGCGATCGAGCGGAGGGAGCTCGATGTGCGCGTGCTCCCAGTCGCCTTCACCGAAGCTCGGACGCGCCGCGAGCAGCTCGGGGCGACCGAGCGCGACGATGAGCACCGGACGCGCCGTGAGGCCGTCCGCGAGGTAGTGGAGCACCTTGATCGTCTCGGTAGGCGCACGGTCGAGCTCGTCGGCGATCAGCACCAGCGGGCGCGCTTCCGCGTCGGCCTGGAGCAGGCGCCGCAGCGCGATGTACATGCGCATCTCGAGCTGCGCCGGCGAATCGGCGAGCGGCTCGACGTACGGGCTCTCGGGAAAGGGAAAGCGCATGAGCTGCCCGAGGAGGTGCGCGACCTCGGTCGCCCGAGGAGCGGGAAGGCGCTCGGACGCGCCGGCGAGGATCTTGTCGCGCGCCACGCTCGGCCTGTCCTCCTCGACGATGCCGAAGCGCGTCTCGAGCATGCGCGCGATCGCGAGGTAGGGCGGCGCCATGTCGGAGGCGGCGGCGCCGCGCAACGCGCGCACGTCAGGGCAGGCGGCGGCGATGGCGGCGATGATCTCCTCGCCGAAGCGGGACTTTCCAACGCCGGCCTGGCCGACGATCGTGACGAAGCAAAGCCGCCCGCTGTCCCGGCAGCCTTCGAACAGATACTGCACGCGGCGTAGCGCGTCCCGCCGCCCGACGAAGCCGGCGCGGAGCTCGATCGGCGCCGGTCCCGGCCGCCCGTCGGCCTCGCCGGCGACCCGCTCCGCCAGTCCCGCCGGGACGCGGTCGGTGCGGCAGCGATCGCACAACTCGTGCCCTTCGGCGACGGGCACGCCGCAGCCTGCGCAGCTCGGAGGGAGCGGGCGCGAGCACGCGTCGCAGCGTGTCGCGCCGGGGCGGTTTGTCCGCGCGCAGGCAGGACAGTTCATCGCGACCGCCGCTTCATCGGCGCGCTTGCGCGGCGCTGGCTGGGCCGAGCAGTTCCTCGGGCTCGGCGACGCGGAATGGCGGCAGCCCTTGGGCCGCGCGCGAGGCATTTTCGCGCTCGAAGCCTTCGAGCGCCAGGCCGAAGGCCTCGACGGACCAAGCATGATTGTCGTGCAGGAGCACGATGCCGCCGTTGCGCTCGCGAACCAGCGCGAGGATGCGATCCGCCAGCTTGCGCGCGCTTCGTACCAGGTGATCGCGCGGCTCGATGTTCCACATGACCTTGACGTAGCCGCGCTCGGCGGCGAACTCGCGCGCCGCCGCCCCTGCCTTGCCGAAGGGAGGTCTGAAGTGCCGCGTGCGCACTCCAGCTACCCGCAGGATCGCCTCCTCGTTGCGCAGGATCTGCCAGCGCTGCCGCGCGGGCGACAGATCGCCGAGGCGCAGGTGCTGATACGCGTGGTTTCCGATGATGTGGCCGCGCCGCCGCATCTCGGCGAGCACGGCCCGGTTCCGCCGCGGCACCTCGCCCTCACCGGCGAAGCGGTAGCCGTTCACGAAGAAGGCGGCGCGGACCCGCGCGCGATCGAGCTTCTCGATCAGCGTCGGCGTCGTCGCGTAGCTCGGCCCATCGTCGAAGGTGAACACGACCCGCCCGTTGGCGCCGACGCCCCGGACGTCGCCCGGGCTGCGCGCAGCGGCGATTGCCGGCCAGAGCGCAAGCGCGGCGACGAGAGAAAGACACGGCGCTCTCCGCACAGCCCGACGAAGCTATCATACGAACGTGCGACTCGTCCTCGCCGATCGGCTGCCCGAAGGCTCGCTGGCCGTGCTGCCTCCCGACCTCCACGTCGTCGTCTCGCCGGCGGATCTCCGCCCGGCGCTCGGCGAAGCCGATGGCCTGTGCTGCCTCCTGACTTCGCGCGTGGACGAGGCGCTGCTTCGCGCGGCGCCCAAGCTGCGCGTCGTCGCCAACGTCGCGACCGGCGTCGACAACGTCGATCTGGCCGCAGCGACGCGCCTCGGCGTGGTCGTCACGCACACGCCCGGTGTGCTCACCGAGGCGACGGCGGACCTCGCGTTCGCGCTGATCCTCGGGGTCGCGCGCCGTCTCATCGAGGGCGACACGCTCGTACGCGGCGGCGAGTTCCGCGGTTGGCGGCCGGATCTGCTGCTCGGCGCCGAGGTCTCGGGCGCGACGGTCGGGATCGTCGGGCTTGGTCGAATCGGCCGCGCGGTCGCGCGCCGTGCCGGCGCCTTCGGCATGCGCGTGCTCTACGCCGCGCCGCGCGCCGCGCCACCCTCCATCGAGCGCACGCTTGGCGCCGAGCGCGTCCCGCTCGCGCGCCTGCTCGCGGAGAGCGACTTCGTCACGCTGCACTGCCCGCTCGCGGA
>JBBTFH010000084.1:18827-25293 GCA_038041915.1 Myxococcota bacterium | reverse complement strand
AACTCTAATGTAACTCGGATGCGGGAAAACACGGCGACGGACGGCGAAGCGTGGCGAAAGGCGGCGGCGAATCCGGTGGAAATTCTTGCCGCGCTTCGCCGTCGGTGCCCGCCCTTGGTTGCCCCGGCCGAATTAGCAAACCGCCGCCTTCAGCCACTCGGCCACCTCTCCCAAGGGCGCGGCACTTTACCTGCGCGATTTGGCACGCGCAAGGTGGACGCGCCGACGAGCGAAAGGGTACGATCGCGGCCCTCATGGAACCCCGTCGTTGCTCCTTTTGCGAGAAGGAGTCCGACTCGAGCTATCGCTTCTGCCCGCACTGCGGCCGCGAGATGCTCGCGACGGAGGAGGAGGCGGGCGATCCGTTCATCGGGACGCTGCTCGGCGGCAAGTACCGTCTCACACAGCTGGTCGGCAAAGGCGGCATGGGGACGGTTTACCGAGCCGAGCACGCGACGCTCGGCAAGGTCTTCGCGGTCAAGGTGCTCTCCCCCGCGCTGCGCGGCCTGCCCGATCTCGCGGAGCGCTTCCAAGAGGAGGCGCGCCTGGCGAGCCGCCTCTCGCACCCGAACTGCATCTCGGTCGTCGACTTCGGCGAGACGCCGGGCGGCGTGCTCTACCTCGTCACCGAGTTTCTGCGCGGCCTCGATCTGACGGAGATCCTGCGCCAGGGCGCGCCGCTCCCGATCGCGCGCGTGCTGGGGATCATTCGGCAGATGCTCGCGGGCCTGGCCGAGGCGCACACGCTCGGTATCGTGCACCGCGACCTCAAACCCGAAAACGTGATGGTCGACGTGGTGCCGGGCCAGGGCGACTTCGTGAAGATCCTCGACTTCGGCATCGCGCGGCTCGCCGGCTCGCCGACGCGCATCACGCGGCCGGGCCTCGCGATGGGCACGCCCGACTACATGGCGCCCGAGCAGATCTCAGGGCACGACGCGACGCCGCTGTCGGATCTCTACAGCGTGGGCCTCGTGCTCTACCGCCTGCTCACCGGCGAGAAGCCGTTCCACGGCGACACGCAGGAGGTGCTGACCGGGCACCTGCTCTACTCGCCGTCGCCGCCGAGCGGCGTTCGGCGCGGCGTGCCGCCGGCGCTCGACGCCGTCGTGCTGCGCGCGCTGGCGAAGCGCCCCGAGGAACGCTTCCCGTCGGCGCTCGATTTTCTGCTCGCGCTCGACGGCTGCACGTTCGTCGACACGCCGGCCGCGACACGCCCGGAGGACGCGCACGCGCCGGAGATCGTCGAGCCGCCGCTCGCGGGGCGCGACGCCGAGACCGCGCGCGTGGTCGCGCTGCTCGACGGGCCGGCGTCGGCGCCGCTCTTGATCGTGGGGCCGGTCGGCTCGGGTCGCACGCGGATGCTCGACGAGATCGCGGCCTTCGCGCGCTCGCGCGGCCGCGTCGTCGTTCGCCTCGCGCCCACGGCGGCTGGCCGCGATGGACCGCTCGGACCGCTGCGCCGCGCGCTGCCAGGGGTATGCGGCGACGTGCCGTCGAGCGGCGCTCCCGAAGCCGCCCTGGCATCGCTGCGCGGCGCGCTCGAGGGCGGTGCGGTGCTGCTCGCGGACGATGTCGAGCAGCTGCCGTGGCCGTGTCGCGACGCGGTGCTGCGGCTGCTCGCCTGCTGGCCAGGCTTCTTTGCCGTCGCCTCCTCCCGCCGCGACGTCGCCGCGGCGACGGTCGAGGCGATGACGCTTGGCCCGATCGCCGACGCGGACGCGCGGGTCGTGGCGCTGGCGCTCGGTGGCGCCACGGCGGCGGCGGGCGCCACGACGGGCCTGCCACTCGATGTCGTCGAACGGGCGCGCTTCGCCGAGCGCTTCCAGGTGGCGGCGCCGGCGACGCTCGCGGAGGTCACCGCGACCGGGCTGCGCGTGCTTCCGGTCTCCGCGCTGCGCACCGCCGAGGCGCTGGCTGTGCTCGGCGGGGCCGCGCCGTCGTCGCGCGTCGCGCTGCTCGTCGACGAGGTTGTCGTGGGCTATCCCGCGTTGCGCGACGGCGACGACCTGCGCTTCGCGCACCCGCGCCTGGCGGAGCTCGTCTACGCGTCGATCCCGGCCGAAGCGCGCAAGGCACTGCACGTACGCGCCGCCGAGATCGAAGAGCGGGAGGGCGCGTTCGCGGGCGCGGTCGCGGCGCACCTCGAAGCGGCGGGCGACACGCGCGCGGCTCAGGCGCTCGAGCGCGCGGGATTCGCCGCCGCCGATGCGGGCGACTACGTCGGCGCGGCCGTGTTCTTTCGGCGCGCCTTCGATCGCCTGCGGTCGCAGTCGGCGCGGGGAGAGGCCACGCCTGCGCTGGCGCGGTTGGCCGTCTGCTATGCCGACGCGCTCGAGCCGCTCGGCAACCGCGCGCGCGCGGCGGGCCTGCTGCGCGAGGCGCTCGAAGCGTCGACCGGAGATGGCCAGACGACCGTGCTCCTGCGCTGGCGCCTCGCGCGGCTCGCGCTCGACGCGGGGCGCGCCGACCTCGCCCTCGACGAGCTCGAGGACGCGCGTCGCCATCTTCCGCAAGTCGTCGATGCGCGTCTCGCGGCCGAGGTGTGGGCGACGCTCGCGCGCGCGTTCGAGGAGCGGCACCAGCCCGATCGCGCGCTCGACGCCGCGAAGGAGGCGGCGCGCGCCAGCGCCGAGGACGATCGCTGGCGGCACCTGCTGCTCGCCGCCGAGATCCAGTTGCGCGCGGGACGCCGTGATGCCGGGCTGCGCGGCATGCGCGAGGCGGTGCGCCAGGCCGAGCGATCCGGCGCCGACGCGCTGCGCGAAGCCGAGGATCGCACGCGCCATTTCGTCACGGCGTAGGGCACGTCGCCCGCCGGGCGTGTAAGATGAGTTCACACCGATGGCGGGCGAGTCGCCTTTTCTCGGAATCGATCTCGGGACCTCGAACTCGGTCGCGGCCTACGTGTGCGAGGGGCGCGCCTTCGTCGTCGGCGACGCCGACGGCCGCACGGTCCACCCGTCGGTGGTGGCCTTCACCGAGGACGGCCGCGTCGTCGTCGGCGCCTCCGCGCTCGACTCCTTGCACGAGGACCCGCAAAACACGCTCTTCTCGGTCAAGCGCCTGATCGGCCGCCGCTTCTCCGACGAGGAGGTGCAGCGCCTGCGCGACCGCGTCGGCTACGCCATCCGCGCCGACGCCGACGGCATCGTCGTCCTCCAGACGCGCGCCGGCACGCACACGGTGCAGGAGGTCTCGGCGCACATCCTGCGCTACTTGAGGGACCTCGCCGAGACGCAGCTCGGCGCGCCGCTCGAGCGCGCGGTCATCACCGTGCCGGCGAGCTTCCACAACCTGCAGCGGCAGGCGACCAAGGAAGCGGGGGAGAAGGCGGGCTTCTCCCTCGTGCGGATCCTCAACGAGCCGACGGCGGCCGCGCTCTCGTACGGGTTCGGACGCGGACTCTCGCAGCGCGTCGCCGTCTACGACTTCGGCGGCGGCACGCTCGACGTCACCGTGCTCAACATCGAGGACAACGTTTTCGAGGTGCTCGCGACCGCCGGCGACACGTCGCTGGGCGGTGACGACATGGACATCCGCGTCGCCGAGGCGATGGCCGGCGCCTGCCTGCGCACGCATCGCTTCGACGTCCGCCACGATCCGATCGCGATGTCGCGATTGCGCCGCTACGCCGAGGCGCTCAAGTGCCGCCTCTCCGAGGAGGACAGCGTGACGATCGAGGTGCCCGACATCGCTTTCGGCGAGGATGGGCTGCCGCTCCCCTTCACCGTCGTGCTCGACCGTCCGACCTTCGCGCAGCGCATGTCGGATCTGGTCGAGCGATCGATCCGCGTGTTCGAGGAGTCGCTTCGGCTCGCGAAGGTCGACGCCCCGGCGCTGCTCGACGACACGATTCTGGTCGGCGGCTCGACGCGCATCCCGCTCATCCGCGAGCGTCTCGCGCTCTTCCTCGGCAAGCTGGCGCGCACCGACGTGAACCCGATGCAGGCGGTGGCGATGGGCGCGGCGATCCACGCGGCGACGCTCGGGCAGAACGTCGAAGAGGAGGGCGCCGTGCCGGCTCAGCCGCGCCCCGTCTTGCTCGACGTCACGCCGCGCGCGCTCGGCATCGGCATCGTCGGGGGTCTGTGCGAGACGCTGATCCCGCGCAACACCGCGGTGCCGGCCGAGGAGACGCGCGTCTTCGCGACCAGCGTCGACCACCAGACGAAGGTGCGTATCCCGATCGCGCAGGGCGAATCGCGCAAGCTCAAGGAGAATGTTTCGCTCGGCGTGCTCGAGCTCGACGGCCTGCCGCCCAAGGCGCGCGGTGCGTTGCGCGTCGCCGTGACCTTCGAGATCAACACCGACGGCATCCTCGAGGTGCGTGCGGCGAACAAGGACACGGGCCGCCGCGAGCGAGTGCGCATCGTGCTCGGGCAGGACGCGTTGCCCGAGGGTACGGCGCCGCTCGACGGCGATCTCGAGCCACCGCCCGCGTAGGGCATGGCGGCACCCCGTCGGGTGGGCCGCCGCAGCCTACTTGGGGGCGAGCGCCGAAACCAGCGGCGTGCTGAGGTAGCGCTCGCCCGAGTCCGGAAGAATCACGACGATGAGCTTGCCGTCGCTTTCACCGCGCGCGGCCACGCGCAGCGCCGCCGCGAGCGCGGCCCCGGAGGAGATCCCCGCCGCGATGCCCTCCACGCGCGCCAGGCGCCGCGCCTGCTCGAAGGCGTCCTCCTCCTCGACGGCGATGACCTCGTCGATGACCGTTCGGTCGAGGATCGACGGCACGAAGCCGGCGCCGATGCCCTGGATGAGGTGGTGGCCGGGCGCGCCGCCCGAGAGCACCGCGCAGCGCGCCGGCTCGACGGCGACGACCCGCACCGAGGGCTTGCGGCGCTTGAGCTCGCTGCCGACGCCGGTGATGGTGCCGCCGGTGCCGACGCCCGCGACGAAGACGTCGACGGCGCCGCCGGTGTCGTCCCAGATCTCGACGGCGGTCGTGCGCCGATGCTCCGCGGGGTTCGCGAGGTTCCCGAACTGATCGAGCAGCACCGCGCCGGGCGTCTCGTCGCGAATCTCCCGCGCGCGCACGACGGCGGGGCTCATGAGCGCGCCTGGCGTGAGCACCACGTCGGCGCCGAGAAAGCGCAGGAGCGCCACGCGCTCACGCGACATCGTCTCGGGCATCGTGAGGATCAGCCGGTAGCCGCGCGCGGCGGAGATGATGGCGAGCGCGATGCCGGTGTTGCCGCTGGTCGGCTCGACCAGCGTCGCGCCCGGCGCGAGCACACCGCGGCGCTCGGCGTCCACGACCATCGCGAGGCCGATGCGGTCCTTCACGCTGCCTCCCGGATTGCGCGCCTCGATCTTGACGGCGATACGCGCGCGCTTTCCGGCGGCGGTGCGTCCGAGCTCGACGAGCGGCGTCTTGCCGATGGTCGCGATGATGTCCGGAAAAGTCATATCGAATAATCCTCCACGAAGACCTTGGCGGCGCGCAGGTCCACCATGACACGATCGCCCTCGGCGAGGCCGAGCGCGTCGATCTCGCCCCTGGGTGACTCGACCGCTACCGTTTCGCCGTCCGGCAGCTCGACGACGAGGCGCACGACGGCGCCGATGCGGCGCAGGCTGCGGATGCGGCCGAGCGACACCTCCGCGTCCTCGCGCGCCGCCGCGCCCGGGGGGGCGGCGTCCGCCGGGCGCGTCAGCTTCACGTCCTGCGGCCGCACGAACGCGCGTCCGTCTAGCAGGTTCGCGCCGCCCACGAACGACGCGACCTCGGGCGTGGACGGCTGGTCGTAGACTTGGTGGGGTGGACCGGCCTGCGCGACGCGGCCGCCCATCAGCACCACGACGTGCTCGCTGAGCTCGAGCGCTTCGGTCTGGTCGTGCGTGACGAGCAGCGTCGTCACGCCGGTCTCGGCGTGCAGGCGCCGTAGCCAGTCGCGCAGCTCGACGCGGACGCGCGCGTCGAGCGCGCCGAAAGGCTCGTCGAGGAGCAGCAGCCGGGGGCGCGGCGCAAGGGCGCGCGCGAAGGCGATGCGCTGCCGCTGGCCGCCGGATAGCTGCGATGGCCGGCGCGCGGCGAGGTCGCGAAGCTGCACCAGATCCAGCAGCGCGTCGACGCGCGCGTCGATCACGGCGCGCGGGGTGCCGCGCACGGCGAGGCCGAAGGCGACATTGTCGCGCACGGTCATGTGGCCAAACAGAGCGTACCCCTGGAAGACCAGGCCGACGCCGCGCTTCTGCGGCGGCAGCGCGGCGCAATCGGCGCCGTCGATGCGGATCGCGCCGGCGTCGGGCTGCTCGAGGCCGGCGATGAGCCGCAGGATCGTCGACTTGCCCGAGCCCGACGGGCCGAGCAGCGTGGTGATCGCGCCGTGCGGCGCGTGAAACGAGACGTCGGCGACGGCGGGCTGGCCTTCGGCCCCGGCGGCGGCGAATCGCTTGGTGAGATTCTCGACGGCGACGCTCATTCCGCGTGCGACCTCCCGCGTCCCGTCGGACGGGCTGC
>JBBTFH010000084.1:0-18727 GCA_038041915.1 Myxococcota bacterium | reverse complement strand
GCAGCCTCGATCCATTTCTTGGCGACCAGCGTCACCAGTGCGAGGAGCGTGAGCAGCGAGGCGACCGCGAACGCGCCCACGACATCGTAGTCGTTGTAGAGGATCTCGGCGTGCAGCGGGAGCGTGTTGGTCACGCCGCGCACGTGCCCCGACACGACCGACACGGCGCCGAACTCGCCCATCGCGCGCGCGTTGCACAGGATGACGCCGTAGAGCAGCCCCCACTTGATCTTCGGCAGCGTCACGCGCACGAGCATCTGCCAGCCGCTCGCGCCCAGCGTCAGCGCGGCCTCCTCCTCGGAGCTGCCCTGCGCCTGCATCACCGCGAGCACCTCGCGCGCGACGAAAGGGAAGGTCACGAACATGGTCGCGATCACGATGCCGGGCACGGCGAAGACGATCTTCAGGTCGCGCGCGGCGAGCCACGGGCCGAGCAGCCCCTGTCGGCCGAAGAGCAGCACGAAGACCAGGCCGGCGATGACGGGCGAGACGGCGAAGGGCAGATCGATCAGCGTGACGAGCGCGCTCTTTCCGCGGAACGAGAACTTCGCGATGCCCCACGCGGCGGCGATCCCGAAAACGACGTTGACCGGCACCGCGATGGCGGCGGCGAGCAGCGTCAGGCGGATGGCGGCGAGCGAGTCGGGGGCGCGGATCGCCGCGAGATACGCGCCCGGGCCTCCCCGGAGGGCGTGGGCGAACACGGCGACCAGCGGCAGGACGACCAGCAGCCCTAGCAGCGCGGCCGCCGCCGCGATGAGCAGGCCGCGCACCGACGAAGACTCCGTTACGGCGGACGAGCGCGGCCTGGCGCGGTGGAGGGTGGCTGGCATGGGCTAGCGCGGCGCCGAAGCGTGCTCCCCGCCGAATCGCTGCAGCAGGTTCACGGTGAGCAGGAGGACGAACGAGGCCGCGAGCATGACCACGGCGAGCGCCGTCGCGCCCGCGTAGTCGTACTGCTCGAGCTTCGTGACGATCAGCAGCGGCGTGATCTCCGTGCGCATCGGCATGTTGCCCGAGATGAAGACGATCGACCCGTACTCGCCCAGCGCGCGCGCGAAGGCGAGCGCGAAGCCGGTGAGCAGCGCCGGCAGGATCGCCGGAAAGATGATGCGCGAGAACGTCTGCAGGCGCGTGGCGCCGAGTACGGCGGCGGCCTCCTCGACGTCGGGGTCGAGCTCATCGAGCACCGGCTGGACGGTGCGGACCACGAACGGCAGCCCGATAAACATGAGCGCGAGCGTCACGCCGAGCGGCGTGAAGGCGACGCGCACGCCGAGCGGCGCGAGCAGCCGGCCGATCCAGCCGTTCTCCGCGTAGAGGGCCGTGAGCGTCAGGCCGGCGACCGCCGTCGGCAGCGCGAACGGGAGATCGACCAGCGCGTCGACGATCGCGCGGCCCGGGAAGCGGTAGCGCGCGAGCACCCACGCCACCAGGAGGCCGCACGGCGCGTTGACGGCCGCGGCCGCGAGCGACGCGCCGAAACTCAGGCGATACGAGGCGACGGCACGGGGTGCCGAGACCGTGGACCAGAACTCGGGCCACGTGAGCGCGCTCGACTTGAGGAAGAGGCAGGCGAGAGGAATGAGGACCAGGAGCGTGAGGTACGTCCACGTGATTCCCATCGCCAAGCCGAAGCCCGGCAGCACGCTCCGTGAGCGCCGCGCCATCATTTCGCCGGCTGGTATATCCGATCGAACACGCCGCCGTCGTCGAAGTGAGTCTTCTGTGCCGCCCGCCAGCTTCCGAAGACCTCGTCGATGGTGAACAGCGTGATCGCCGGAAAGCGGCTCGCGTACTTCGCCGCGACCTTCGGCAGGCGCGGCCGGTAGAAGTTCTTAGCGGCAATCTCCTGACCCTCCTCTGAGTAGAGGTGCTCCAGGTAGGCCTGCGCGACCGCCCGCGTGCCGTGCTTGTCGACGTACGCGTCGACCAGCGCGACCGGCGGCTCGGCCAGGATGCTCAGCGGCGGCGTGACGATCTCGAACCGGGCGGCGCCGCCCTTCGCGAGCAGCAGCAGCGCCTCGCTTTCCCACGCGACCAGCACGTCGCCGATGCCGCGCTCGGCAAACGTCGTCGTCGCGCCGCGCGCGCCCGAGTCGAGCACGGGCACGTTTCGGTACAGGCCCGTGACCCGCGTGTGCGCCTTCGCCTCGTCGCCCCCCGGTTTTCGCAGCGCGGAACCCCACGCCGCGAGGTAGCTCCAGCGCGCTCCGCCGGAGGTCTTCGGGTTGGGCGTGATCACCGCGACGCCGGGGTGCGCGAGGTCGTCCCAGTCGTGGACGCCCTTGGGGTTGCCCTTGCGCACGACGAACACGATCGTCGACGTGTAGGGCGCGCTGCGGTCGGGAAGGCGCGACGGCCAGCCCTTCGGCAGGAGCTTCGCCTTTTCGGCGAGCGCGTCGATGTCGTAGGCGAGCGCGAGCGTGACCACGTCGGCTTCGAGCCCGTCGATCACCGCGCGCGCCTGCTTTCCCGAGCCGCCGTGCGATTGGTTGACGGTCACCGTCTGGCCGGTCCTTTCCTTCCAGTGGCGGGCGAAGGCGACGTCGAACGCCGCGTAAAGCTCGCGCGTCGGATCGTACGAGACGTTGAGCAGCGTCACCTCGCGTCCCGGCGTGTCGCGCGGGCGCTCGCTCGAGCACCCGCCGATCGCGAGCAGCACGACCGTGGTGAAGCGCGTTCGTGTCATCGTTCGATCCTTTCGCCTCCAAAAATGAAAAAGCCCACCGACCCGAAGCGGGTGGGTGGGCTCTCACGCGGTGGCCGACGGGTACTTACGCCGTCGGCGCGCACGCGCCCACCGCTTCGCAGCGACAACAGGTGCTGGCGAGGGCGCGCATCAGGAAGGCGACTTTACGGATCGCGAGTCGCGCGTCAAGCGGAATGTTCAGCGTGGGGGTGGAAGCTCGGCTTCTATCTCGACGACGATCTCTTGCTCGACGACGAGCTCTTGCTCGACGGCGATCTCTTCGCCTGGCGTGTCGTCCGACAGGAAGCGCTGCGCTTCGATCATGGCGCGCAGCCTTGCCGCGTGCGTGTACGGCAGCCCGAAGCGGCGCTGCAGGTAGCTCGCGGCGGGGACGCCACGGCCCTCATACCGGATGGCGTCGAGCATGGCGTCGTCGTCGAGAATCGGCATGGGGAGAGCATCGGGCCGTCCCGGGCGGCGAGCAAATTTTTCGCGGGGAGCGGACTCGGGCTCAGGCAGGCATGTATTTCGTCATTCGCCCCTGAGCGAGCAGCTTGCCGCCTTCGCCGCGCAGGTCGACCTCGACGAAGGCGAGCGTCTTGCCGATCTTCAGCGTGCGCGCCTCGGCGCGCACCGTCGTGCCGACGGGCGCCGCCGCGAAGTAGCTGACGTTGAGGTCGGTCGTGACGCCGCGGCGCCCATCGCGATCGGTCGAGCGGATGGCCTCGGTGCCCGCCTCGTCGACGAGCGTGGCGATTACGCCGCCGTGCAGCGTGCCGAGCGCGTTGGCGGTCGCCGCCGTGACGTCGCACTCGACGACCGCATCGCCACCGCCCCTCTCGACGGTGCGAAACCCGAGGTCGATCATGGTGGGGGACAGGCGCGGGCGCGGCTACATGCAGATCGCGTCGCCGGCAGCGTGCGGGCAGTGCGTATCGGAGTCGGCGCCGGCAAGGTTGCAGTGGTAGATACGGCACTGCACGGTGTTGCCCGCCTCGTCACCCTCAGCGCCCTCGGGAACGCCCTGGCATTCCGTGCGGCACGCCTCGCCGTCGGTAAACGCGTCAGGGCAGGTCTTTTCCATGCACTCGCAATACGTTTCGCACAGGTCGGCCTCGGCCTCCGACTCCGACTCGGCCTCGCCCTCGTCGCCCTCGTCGTCGCCGCTGCACGCGCCGAAACCGATCGCAGCGGCCATCGTCATGATCGCCAGGAAATCTCTCATCGCGCTCTCCTTTCAATGTGGGCGCCGATTATAGGCGCGGCCACCCGACCGCCGCAAGATTCGGCGCGTTGCCTTCGCCGGGACCCCATGGTAGACGACCGCCAACTTCTCACGCCGCCCCTCACACGGCTCGCGCCTGCGTGTCCCGAAAGGGATGGGCCGAGTCGGCGGCGGAGGCTCAACGCAAGGAGGACCGATGGAAGCCGCCCAAACTGAAGTAGAAACCGGACCGCCCCCGGTGCCACGCCTCGACGCGCTCGAGGACAACGACATCATTACTATGCGCCAGCTGCTCGAGGCGGGCGTGCACTTCGGCCACCAGACCAAGCGTTGGAACCCGAAGATGCGCCCGTACATCTACGGCGCGCGCAACGGCATCCACATCATCGATCTGCAGCACACCGTGCGGCTCTTCCGGCAGGCCTACCGCTTCGTCGCCGAAACGGTCGCCAACGGCCACGTCGTGCTGTTCATCGGCACCAAGAAGCAGGCGCAGGACGTCGTCGCCGAGGAGTCCGCGCGCGCCGGCATGTTCTATGTCACGACCCGCTGGCTTGGCGGAACGCTCACCAACTGGCGCACGATCAAGCAGACGATCGACCGGCTGCTCTCGATCGAGAAGATGCGCACCGACGGCACGTTCGAGCGCATCCCCAAGAAGGAGGCGCTGCACCTCGATCGCGAGGCGGCCAAGCTCGAGAAGAACCTGAAGGGCATCAAGAGCATGCCCAACCTCCCCGGCGCCGTGTTCGTCGTCGACCCGAACCACGAGCTCAACGCGGTGCGCGAGGCGCGCCGCCTCGAAATTCCGGTCGTCGCCGTCACCGACACCAACTGCGATCCCGATCTCGTCGACTACCCGATCCCCGGCAACGACGACGCGATCCGCGCGGTGAAGCTCTTCACGCAGAAGATCGCGGACGCCTGCATGTTGGGCAAGCGCTTCCAACAGGAGCGCGCGAACAACGCCGCCGAGCGCGAGCGCGAGCGCGAACGCGAGGTGCGTTCCGAGCCGGAGACGATTCGCGTCTCGTCGGGTGGCGCCGGGCCGAAGGTCGAGGTCGTCACGCGGCGCGGCTCGCGTCCCGAGCCGGAGGCGTCGTCGGGGCCGGACACCGAGAAGTAGCTCTGAGAGGGGACCATGCCTGACATCAGCGCGGCCACCGTGAAGGAGCTCCGCGAGCGCACCGGCGCCGGGATGCTCGACTGCAAGAAGGCGCTCGAGGAGTGCGCGGGCGACACCGAGAAGGCGATCGACTACCTGCGCAAGAAGGGGCTGGCCGCGGCGGCCAAGAAGGCGGGACGTACGGCGAAGGAGGGCCTCGTCTACTCGTACATCCACATGAACCGCGTGGGAGTGCTCATCGAGGTCAACTGCGAAACCGACTTCGTCGCGCGCACTCCGGACTTCCAGCAGGTCGTCAAGGAGATCGCGCTGCAGATCGCGGCCACCTCGCCGCAGGTGCTCGCGCGCGACGACGTGCCGGCCGCCGAGGTTGCGCGTGAGCGCGAGGTGCGAGAGGCGCAGGCCAAGGCCTCGGGCAAGCCCGACGGCGTGGTCGCCAAGATCGTCGAGGGCCAGCTCGAGAAGTGGTTCCGCGAGATCTGCCTGCTCGAGCAGCCGTGGATCCGCGAGGATAAGAAGTCGATCGGCGATCTGCTCAAGGAGACGATCGCCAAGGTCGGCGAGAACTGCGTGATCCGGCGCTTCGCGCGCTTCGAGCTCGGCGAGGGTGCCGCACCCCGCGACGCCGCGAATTCGGACGGGGATGCCGCGAAGGGCGCGTAAGGCCGAAGCCGCCCCGCGGCCGACGCGCTACCGAAGGATTCTCCTCAAGCTCTCGGGCGAGGCCTTGATGGGCCCGCTGTCGTACGGCATCCACGACGAAACGCTGACGCAGATTGCGTCCGAGGTCGAATCGGTGCACCGCGCGGGCGTGCAGGCGGCGCTGGTCGTGGGCGGCGGCAACATCTTTCGCGGGCTGGCCGCGTCGTCGAAGGGGATGGACCGCGCCGGCGCCGACTACGTGGGGATGCTGGCGACGGTGATGAACAGCCTGGCGATGCAGGACGCGCTCGAGCGCCGCGGCGTCGTGACGCGCGTGCAGAGCGCAATCCCGATGGCGGCGCTGTGCGAGCCGTACATTCGGCGGCGCGCGGTGCGCCACCTGGAGAAGGGGCGCGTCGTCATCCTGGCCGGCGGCACCGGCAACCCCTACTTCACGACCGACACCGCGGCCGCGCTGCGCGCGATGGAGATCCACGCCGACGTGCTGCTCAAGGCGACGCGCGTCGACGGCGTCTACGATCGCGATCCCGAGAGCGACGCGTCGGCGCGGCTCTTCCTCAAGCTCGCGTACGACGACGTGCTGGCGCAGCATCTCGAGGTGATGGACTCGACGGCGATCTCGCTGTGCCGCGACAATCGGCTGCCGATCGTCGTGTTCAACCTCACGCGCGCCGGGAACATCCTGCGCGCGTCGATGGGCGAGCCCATCGGCACCGTGGTCGGTGACGTCAAGACGGCGATCCGCAGCCGCGCCGGTTAGACAGATCCATTCGGAGGAGCCATGGCTTCGATGCTCGACGATGTGCTCGGCGATCTGAAGGGCAACATGGACAAGGCGATAGAGTCGCTCAAACGCGACCTGACGAAGGTGCGCACCGGGCGTGCGAACCTGGCGATCCTCGACGGCGTGCGCGTCGACTATTACGGGACGATGTCGCCGCTCAACCAGGTCGCGTCGCTGCAGGTGGCCGATCCGCGGCTGATCGTGATCAAGCCGTGGGAGAAGTCGATGTGCCCGGTGATCGAAAGGACTGTTCGCCAGGCCGACCTCGGCCTCAACCCGTCGACCGACGGCGAAGTCGTGCGCGTGCCGATTCCACCGCTCACCGAGGCGCGTCGCAAGGAGCTGGTGAAGGTGGTGCGCCGCAGCGCCGAGGAGGCAAAGGTGGCGATGCGCACGCACCGCCGCGAGGCCAACGAGATGCTCAAGGAGTTCTGCGACGGCGGCGACATCTCTGAGGACGATCTGACCGTCGGCCTCAAGAAGGTGCAGGACACGATCGACCTTCATACCGCGAAGGTCGACGAGGTGGTGGGGAAGAAGGAGAAGGAGATCCTCGAAGTCTGATCACACGCCGAGCACGGCCTTGGCGATGAGCACGTAGAGCACGATTCCCACCACGTCGACGAGCGACGCGACGAACGGCGACGAGGCGAACGCCGGATCGACACCGAGGCGCTTGAAGCCGAGCGGCAGCAGCGCGCCGACGATGGAGCCGGCCATGACGACGCCCGCGAGTGTCATGCCGACGACGGCCGAGACCCCGGCGCCGGTGTGCCACATCATCGCGCGCACGAAGCCGACCGCGCCAAGGAAGGCGCCGAGTGTGAGCCCCATGACCACCTCGCGCCCGAAGATGCGTGCGAAGTCGGCGAGACGGACGTCGCCGACGGCGAGGCCGCGCGTGACCAGCGTTGCCGACTGCGAGCCGGAATTTCCGCCGGACGAGAGGATGAGCGGAATGAAGAAGACGAGGGAGAGGGTGCCGCGAAACTCGTCCTCGAACCGTCGCAGAACCGTGCCCGTCAGCAACTCGCCGACGAAGATCACCAGCAGCCAGAGGCCGCGCTTTCGCACGAGCGACCAGAAGCCTGCCTGGAAGTAGCCCTCCTCGATCGGGCTGACGCCGCCGAGCCGCTGTACGTCCTCGGTCGCTTCCTCGACCACGACGTCGACGACGTCATCGACGGTGACGATGCCGAGCAGCCGCCGCTGGACGTCGACCACCGGCATGGCGAGCAGGTCGTACTTGGAGATCAGCGTGGCGACCTCCTCCTGATCGGCGAGCGGCGGCACGGACTGGAACGACTTGTCGGCGACGTCGATCAGCGTGGCGCGGTCGTCGGCGGCGAGCAGCGCCTGCATCGAGACGACGCCGATGATCTCGTTCGCCGCTCCGGTCAGGTAGAGCGTGTGCAGCGCCTCCTTCTCGCGCGCCGCGCGGCGGACCAGAGCCAGCGCCTGATCGACGCGCGTCTTCTCGGGCAGCGCGACGAACTCGGTCGTCATGCGGCCGCCGGCGGTGTTGGGTGGGTAGGCCAGCAGCCCGGCAGTCTCCTCGCGCACGGCCCGCGCCAGCACCGAGAGGATCGTCGCCGCGCGCGAGGGCGGCAGCTTCGCCAGCATGTCGGCGCGGTCGTCGGCGGCGGCGGCGTTGAGGATCGACGCGGCGGTGCGATCGTCGAGCGCAATCAGCAGCTTCTTGCGCGTCGTGTCGTCGAGGTGCTCGAGGACGTCGGCCGAGCGCGCAGGCGGCAGCGCGGTCAGGAACGTGCGCTGCTCGCGGGGCTTCAGCGCGGCGACGAGCTCGGCGAGGTCGGCCGGGTGGATCTCCGAGGTCGCGTCGTCGAGCTCGCCGGGCGAGCGCGCGAGGATCTCGCGCAGTTCGGGCAGCAGGAGCTGCGCGAAGGCACCCGGGACGGCGGTCGCTTGCGACATCGCCCCGTGACTTACAGCCGCGAGCGCGCCGCTTCAAGAACGGAAGTCGCGGACGCCGCGGCCGACCGGCGCTACGCCTCGCGCGCGCCGCTCGGAAACTTCGGGTCGTACACGGCGGTCACGAGCGCGATCTGGTTGCGCAGGAGGCGCACGACAACGTCGGGCTGCAGGTAGCCGGTCTTGAGCAGCAGGTGGTAGTTCGGGACCGGCCCGTCGGGGGCCCGCCCGTGCGCGGGGCGCGAAGCGCTCCCCGTCACGATGCGGTGCTTCTCGCCCGGCTTGATCGTGAAACCGGGGTCGATCGTCGCCACGTCGCGCGGGCGGCCGCGCGGTGGCTGCGCCGTGAGACGCAGGCCCGCGACGCTCACGGGAGCGTCGCCGGCGTTCTCGACGACCAACCACTCCTCATTGAGCAGCGCGCCGTCGGTGGGCGCGTGCATCTCGCGGATGACGAGCGCCACGGGCTAGTCCGCAGCGACCTTCACGTCGTCGCCTTCTACCGCGACGGCGTAGCAGGCGAGCTTGACGTTCGGGTTCATCTGGCAGACGCCACTCGTTACGTCGTACTGCCAGCCGTGCCACGGGCAGGTGACGATCGTCCCTTCGAGCTCTCCCTCGCCGAGCGGCCCGCCGCGGTGCTTGCAGGTGTTGTCGATGGCGTAAAACTTCCCGCCGACGTTGAACAGCGCGATCGGCTTGCCGTCGACCTCGACGGTTGTGCCCATCCCGGGCGCCACGCTCGATGCTTTCGCGACATTGATGAAGTTGACCATCGGTTCCTCCTCTCCTCCTCGCGGCGCGAAGCATAAGCTCGCGGCCCCACCGGCGCCAGTCCTCGCCATGGCCGATCCTTGCGAGGGAGGGACGGCCCGTGGCATCTTGAGTGCTGATGGCCACCACGATTCGCGTTGCCGCGGCCGTGATCGAGAAGGACGGCAAGTACCTCATCACGCAGCGACGCGACGAGGCGGTGCTGCCGCTGCTCTGGGAGTTTCCCGGCGGCAAGGTGGAGCTCGGAGAGAACGACGAGAGCGCGCTCAAGCGCGAGCTGCGCGAGCGTCTCGACGCCGACGTCGAGGTGGTGCGCAAGCTCGGCGAGACGCACCATGCCTACGAGGGCTACTGGGTGGTGATGGCGATGTACCAGTGCCTCCTGAAGAGCCCGGAGCTTCGCGTGTGCCGGGTGCGCGCGTTCAAGTGGGTCGGCTCCGACGAGCTCGACCAGCACGAGTTCCCGCCCGCCGATCAGACCACCATCGAGAAGCTGCTCGGTCTCCAGACCAAGCCGCAGTGAATTTCGTCGACGTCGAGGTCGAGGCGAGCGCGAACTGCGACGAGGAGTGCGCGCTCCGCTTCGTCGCGCTCGGCGAGCCGCGCGCCGTGGCCGCCGTGCATTGGTGGCGATCCGCCACGGAAGCGCTCTGGTGCGACGTCGTCGGATGGGGCCCGGATGGCGAGACTGCCGCCCTCGCGCAGAAAGTCGACGATTCGGGCGACGGCACCGTGTGGCTGGTGCGCGGAGGGGCGTGGGGCGTGCGGCTGCGGCCGCGCGACGGGGCGGGCGCCTGGTCGCTTCACGATCGCGCGCAGTGGGGCGAGACCTACCTCAAGCTTGCCCGCGATCAGGACGTCGAGCTCGCGTAGTCGGGGGGGGCCGGGCTAGGCTTTCGTCCCGCAGTCGGCGCAGAACTTGGCGGCGCCGAGATCCTTGCCGCAGCTCGCACAGAATTTTTTCGCCGCCGCGAGCGCTTGGCCGCACTCGGCGCAGAACTTCCCGGGCGCGACGCTCGCCTGGCATGCGCCGCACGTGACCGCGCCCGGAGCGCCGCCGGGGCCGCCGGGGTGCATCACCCCGTCCGACGGGACGTGCCGCGGCGCCTGCGGAACGGACGTGCCGGCCGCCGCCTGCTGCGCGAACATCTGCGCCATGCCGAAGCCGACGCCGAGGCCGGCGCCGGCCGCCGCCGCGCCGCCGCCGTCGCCGCCCTTGGCCATTCCTTCGCCCGCGCCCATCATCGCCTTGCCCGCGGCGAGCTGCTGGAAGCCTTGCAGGCCGCCGGCCATGCGCACGTACGCGGCGTCCTTGTAGAGGCGCTTGAGCTCCGCTTCGTCCTCTTCCTTGATCGCGATCACGAAGTCGCCGATGCGCGTGATGCGCATGCCGTACGGCTCGACGTCGCGCTGCACGCTCTCGAGGATCGCCGCCTCGATTTCGCTGGTCATGGCGCCCGACGTGACGTCGAGCAACGGCATGCGCTTCTCGACCATCAGTTCCGCGACGCGCTCGCGCACGGTTTTCTGGAGCAGGTCGCGGAACCAGCCCAGAAACTGCTCGTTGTCGTCGGCGCGGCCGAGTCCGACCAGCGAGACGAGAAGCTTGGTCGGATCGATCACGCGCAGCGCGAACGTGCCGTGCGCCATCGTCTGCACGGCCACGCCCGACTTCGGATCCTCGAGGTCGCCGATGCGCGCGCCGAACTTGACCTCCGGGATCTCGCGCGTGGTCACGAAGAACGCCTCGGCGATCAAGACGTTGCCGCCGGTGAACGAGTCGACGAAGTTCGACAGGAACGGGATGTTGCCGGTGTCGAGCGTGTAGCGCCCCGGCTGCGTGAAGGCGCCGCCCGGCTTGCCGTCGCGGAAGAAGATCACGACCTCGTCGGGCTCGACGGTCAGCTGCGACTTCATCGGGATGGTGCCGTCGGGGTGCTTGTAGATGATCAGCCCCTTGGCCTCGTCGGGCCGGGCGATCATCAGCTCGCTCACGCCACGCCGGAAGAATCCTTTCTCCGCCATGTGGCCTCCTTGTCTCCGCCGGGAAGGTCAGATGATACGGGGCGCCGTCATGGAGGCACAAGCGAAGGAGCGCCGCTGCGGGCGGCACGGGGCGATCTCCTGGAAGCACGGCGTGCACGCGTCGCTCGCAGAGCGGCTGCTCGCGCTGACTCGCCTTGCGCCCGAGTTCCAGCGTCGGCTCCTCGCGATGACGATCGACGACACGCCCCACGTTATCGCGTGCAAGTTGTCGGCCTTCGCAGCAAACGTGCCCGACGTCGAGCTGCAGCGTCGGATGTTCACCAAGCTGCTCAAGGGTGAGCTCAAGCTTCCGATGCCGCGGCGCCGGGGTCAGGCAGAGGGGTCAGCAGAGCCCGACGCACCGTAGATCTCTCGCAGCCTGGCGACCGACTGGACGAGGCGGAGGTCGTGGAGTGTCCTCAGCATGTCCGCGACGGTGCGCGGTGGGTTCTTGAGCGCTGCGGCCTGCTCCGTCAGAACCTGCGCGACCAGCGCCGGCGCCAGGTCGATCGTCTCGAGCACGAAGTCGTCCGGATGCTTCGCCTCGAGGTGGTAGGGGGCGAGCGCGTCTGCCGGGAAGTCCTGGAGGTTCGCTGTCACGATCACCTGCGCTCCGGTGCGGATCGCCGCCGCGAGCACGTGCCGGTCGTCCGGATCCGGCAACGACAGGCCGTCGATCAGATTTTCGAAGCCCTCGACGAGGCCGTCGGGAACGGCGTCGTTCATGAGCTCTCGCGTTCGCGCGAGAGCCTCGGGCTTGAGGTCGGGCCGCTGCGCCAGGATGCTCCTGAAGCACTCGTCGAGGATCCGCTCGGACCAGCGCGCACGCACCACGCCGGTGTTCGCGATCCGGATGAGCAGGTCGCGGAGCGGTGCCGGGTGCAGGACGCACGCGTCGTAGAGGACGATGAAGGCCACAGCCCCCGCGCCTCAGTATCCGAGCCCGTGCTTCTCGGCCTCCGCCGTCAGCTCGTCGAGGATCGCCTTCCGCCGGACATCGTCCGCCTGCTTGTAGGCGATGACATCCTCCGCTCGAACACGGCGATGCGCCCCCACCTTGCGCGAGGGGATCTTCTCGTCCTCGAGCAACTTCACCAGGAACGGCCGCGAGACGTTCATCAGGTCGGCGGCCTGCTGCGTCGTCAGTTCCGCGTGAACCGGCACGATCGTGACCGCGTTCCCGTTCGCCATCTGCCCCAGGACTTCGAGGAACAGGTCGAACGCCTCCCGCGGGATGGTCACCGATGCGCCGCCCGCCTCCCCCTCCGGCCGAACCTGGACGGTTCGGACCTTCTTTCGCGACAGGCTGGCGAGCGCTCGGAGGGCGGCCTTGGCCTCCTCGGCGGTCTTCGGCGACGGCAGCTTCAGCTCGGTGGTCTGCATGGCTGACGAGAGTGTAGCGCGTATTCGAAGCAGATGCAACAGTCGAAACAGACGAAACATCGCGTCGGCACCCGGGCCTGGCCGGCCCTGGTGTCCCGGGACAAGACCGTTGACGCCGGTCGACGGCTCCGAGCCGCCGTCGACGAATGCACGGCCAGCCGTGCAGATCACGGCCGGCCGTCCACCCGCCGCGGCTACCCGCGCGATATCACGCGCGCCGCCCATTGGCACGCCGCGTGAAGGACACGCGCGCGTGTCCTGCCTTGCCAGATATCCCCTCGATCACACGCGGCCTTCGCGCTTGCAGATGCCCTTCGGTCTCGGCATCCTCGCGTCGATGCGGCTATCGTGGAACGAGATTCGTGCCAACGCCGTCGCGTTCGCCGGGGAGTGGCGGGGCGAGACGCGCGAGGACGCCGAGGCGAAGACCTTCTGGGACGAGTTCTTCGGCGTCTTCGGCCTGCGCCGTCGCAACGTGGCCGCGTTCGAGGAGCCGGTCAGGAAGCTCTCGGGCGAGTGGGGCTACATCGACCTCTTCTGGCCAGGCACGGTCCTCGTCGAGCACAAGTCGCGCGGCAAGGACCTCTCGAAGGCCAACGCGCAGGCGATGGACTACATCCGCGCTCTCATCGATTCCGGGCGCGAGGACGAGGTTCCGCGATTCGTCATCGTCTCGGACTTCGAGCGGATCGCGCTGCACGACCTGGAACCGGAGCAGCATCCCGGCGCGCCGCCACTCAACCGCCTCCCTGCGACTCTGGAGTTTCCCCTCCAGGATCTCCACAAGTACATCCACGCGTTCGGGTTCATCCCCGGCTACCAGCGACATGTGTTCGCCGACCAGGCGCCGATCAACATCAAGGCGGCCGAGCGCCTGGGCGCGCTTCGGGATGCTCTGGAGGCCTCGGGGTATACGGGCCATGCCCTCAAACGTCTCCTTGTCCGCCTGCTCTTCTGCCTGTTCGCGGAGAAGACCGGCATCTTCGATCCGCGTGACGCCTTCTCGCTCTATCTCCAGAACCATGCCCGCGAGGACGGGTCGGACATGGGGCTTCACCTGGAGGAGATCTTCGAGCTGCTCGACACGCCGGAATCCGCGCGTTCGCGGAACCTGCCCGAGGACCTCCGCGGGCTGCCGTACGTGAACGGCGGGTTGTTCGCCGAGCGGCTGCGGATCGCGCACTTCGACCGCGCGACGAAGGACGCGCTGCTGCGCTGCTCGATGTTCGACTGGTCGGCGATCTCGCCGGCGATCTTCGGCGCGCTTTTTCAGTCCGTGCTCGACGCACGGGAGCGCCGGCAGATCGGCGCCCACTACACCACCGAGCAGAACATCCTCAAGGTCGTTCGCTCCCTCTTCCTCGACGAGCTACGGGCGGAATTCGACCGTGCGCGCGGCGACCGCCCGCGGCTCAAGGAGCTCCACGAGAAGCTGTTCCGCCTGCGCCTGATGGATCCCGCCTGCGGCTGCGGGAACTTCCTCGTCATCTCTTACCGTGAGCTCCGCCTGCTCGAACTGGATATTCTGCAAGGGCTTCATGCCGGGCAGCAGGCGACCAACATCGCCTTGCTCGCACGCGTCGACGTCGACCAGTTCTACGGCATCGAGATCGAGGAGTGGCCGGCGCGCATCGCGGAAGTGGCGATGTGGCTGATGGATCACCAGATGAACCTCCGCGTCGCGGAGATGTTCGGCAAGTACTTCGTCCGCCTGCCACTGAAGAAGTCGCCGACGATCGTCGTCGGGAACGCGCTCCGCATGGACTGGACGGGGATCCTGCCTCCGGACGAGTGCAGCTACGTCCTCGGCAATCCGCCCTTCGTCGGCAAGAAGGAGCAGACCGACGAGCAGAAGGCCGATCTGGCCTTCATCTGGGGGCACGGCGCCGGCGTTCTCGACTACGTGACGTGCTGGTACCGGAAGGCGGCCGAGTACATCAAGGGCACGAACATCCGCGTCGGCTTCGTGTCGACGAACTCGATCTCGCAGGGCGAGCAGGTGGGCGTGCTGTGGGCGAAACTCCTCGCCTACGGGCTGAAGATCCACTTCGCGCACACGACGTTCGCGTGGCAGAGCGAGGCGCGCGGCAAGGCGCACGTTCACGTTGTCATCATCGGCTTCGGCGCTTTCGACGTCCCCACCAGGACGCTGTTCGAGTACGACACGCCAAGAGGCGAGCCGCACGCGCTGCCCGCGAGGAACATCAACGCGTACCTCGCCGACGCGCCCGACGTCCTGGTGACCAAGCGGACGATGCCGCTCAACGGCGCGCCTGAGATCAGCTACGGCAGCATGATGATCGACAAGGCGCGCAACGCCGGCGACGAGGAAGGGCTCATCATCAGCGACGAGGAGCGCCGTCTCCTCCTCACCGACTGTCCCGCGCTCAAGGCCTATCTGCGGCGACTGTTCGGCGGCGACGAGTTCCTGAACGGCGTCGTCCGCTGGTGCCTTTGGCTTGTCGACGCGCCGCCGTCGCTGGTTCGCGAGAGCCCGCGCCTGCACGCGCGGATCGAGCGCGTGCGGAGGTTCCGCCTGACGTCAGGTCGGGAGCAGACGAGGAAGCTGGCGACGACGCCGACCCTCTTTGGCGAGATCCGCCAGCCGTCGACGAGGTACCTGCTCATCCCGAAGGTCTCGTCGGAGACGCGCCGGTACATCCCGGTCGGATTCATCGAGCCCGACGTGATCGCCAGCGGCAGCGCCCTCATCGTGCCCGGCGCATCGCACTACCACTTCGGCGTCCTCTCGTCGGCGATGCACAACGCCTGGATGCGCTACGTCGGCGGGCGCATGAAGAGCGACTACCAGTACTCTAGCCAGATCGTCTACAACAACTTCGTCTGGCCGGCCGATCCGACGCTCAAGCGCAAGCAGGCCGTGGAAGCCGCGGCGCGCGACGTGCTCGCTGCTCGCAAGCAGTTCGCGGCGACGAGCCTTGCGGACCTGTATGACCCGGTGGCAATGCCGCCCGTGTTGGCGAAGGCCCATGCCGCGCTGGATCGCGCCGTCGAGCGCTGCTACCGCCCCCAGCCGTTCGCCAACGACCGGCAGCGGGTCGAGTACCTGTTCGCCTTGTTCGCGAAGGCCACTGCGCCGCTCATCGCGAAGGCGAAGCCGGCGCGGCGGCAGCGCATCGCCGCTGGTGGCGCGTAGCGGCTACCCGCGGCAGGTCCCAACGTCGACGACCTTGCCGTCGGCAGCGCCGACCTGAAGGTCGGCCTCGTCGCCCGCGGCGAGCGGGATCTGTAGGTAAACGCCGCGGGCCGCTCGAAGCGCTGGGACATCTGCGGCCCGCAGGCGATCCTCGAGGAGGCCGGCGGCCGCCTCACCGACCTCCGGGGCGGCGACATCCGCTACGACGACGGGGCATCGTGATTCGAGAGAGCGCCGCTCTGGCCCTTGCGGCCCTGGCCCTTCCGTCCGCCGCCGCGGCGGCGGACTGTCGATCCGACCGCAACTTCAAGCGCGATCGGATCTGCGTCGACGGTGCGTGTCGTGATCCGGGGAGGATAGGAAAATCGAGCGGGGTTTCGCGAGCGCCGGCGCGTGCGCGAGATCTCGGCGCAGGCGGGGGCGGGGGCGGGAAACCCGGCGATTCTTCAAGTCCGAGCGCGGCAATTGTCGTCGCCGATCATCGGGTCCGCGCCGTGGCTCAAGAACTGGAGCGCGAGGGCGACGTTCGCGGCTTGGTCGCGGGGCGCGACGCTCAGAACGCGGGCGCGCGCTTCGGCGGATCGGCGGGCGGACGTGCGGAGCGCGTGAGCTCGGGCAGCCGACCGATCTCCGTCTCGACGGCGTCGCGCACCGCGCGCCCGAAGTTGGCCTCCGCCGCGGCGAGCGCGTCGCTGCGAATCGCGTCCAGCACCGCTCTCAGCGACGCGTCGCCGCCGGCGGGGGGCGCCGCGCGAGCGCCGGCGCGGCGAAGCGCATGGGAGAGCACGATCTGCTCGACGATGTGGGCCTGATCGGGAGGGAGGTTCTCCTCGCGGGCGATTCGCGATCCGATGTCGCGGATCGCGATCAGCGATGCGACGGCTGCTTCGTCGATCCGCCCCCGCCCGTCGGCGAACGGAACCAGGTCGGCGCGCGGGCGCGCGATGGCGTCGGCCGCGCGCTGCACGGCATCGGCCTCCGGCGCGGATGGAGGGCGCAAGGGCGCGGGCGAAGCCGGTGGCGCCGGCGCGACCGCGGGACGGTCCCGTCCGGCCGCCACCGCCGGGGCGCGGTCGGGCGGCGCCCACTCGGCGCCCTTCGCCGGCCGTCGCGGAGCGCGAGCGAGCACGCCCACTACGGCAGCGAACAGGAGCGCGCCGACGCCGATTCCGAGACCGACGAGCCGCCCGCCGGTCACGGGGCTACGGCAGATACAGGCACTGCGCGACGACGCGGAACGAGACGGCGGCGGCGATCGTCTTCCAGTAGTAGCCGGCGCAGCGGTTGGTCACGTACTCGATGTCCGTGTAGTGATCGCAGTTCTGATTGCCGCACGCGTAGGGCTGGCCGGGATCGGTCGACACCTCCGCCCACTTGCCGCAGCCGGTCACCAGCGATCCGGCGGGGCAGGTCGCGTATTGCACGAGCATGCGCCGTGCGACGCCGCCGTCGCAGTTGAGGACGCAGGTGACCGAAGCGGCGGGCGCGGGCGTGTACATCGCGACGTTGCCCGACGTCCACACCGTGCCACCGGTGGTGAACGTGTACGTCTGGTTGGTCGCGAGCGGGCCGACGGTGAACGTGCCGTACGTGGCGCTGCCTCCCGCCTCGCGGATCTGGAGGTCGGAGCCGGCGTTGTCGAGGATGATGTCGCCCGCGCCGGTCTGGCTCCAATCGCTGCCGAGCGTGCCGAGCGCGACGGAGTCGGCGGCGACCGCGATGCCGTTGCCCGCGCCGATGTCGAGCGTCGCCGCGAAACCGTCGCCGAGCGCGTCGGCCGGCATCGTGCCGGTGAGGCCGCCGCCGGCGGTGATCGCCGCCGTCTGGTTGCCCTGCACCGCCGTGCCCGCCGCCGTGCCGTACGCGACGTCCCAAATGGTCGCGGCGCCGCCGTCGTAGTTGGCGCCGGTGAGGCCGACGCCGCGCGTCAGCGTCGCGTGGGTGTGCGCCGCGGCCGCGAACGCGGCGGAGCTGAACCCGTCGAGCAGGTCGGCGTCGAGCGTCGAGCCCGCGCCGTCGCTACCCGACGTCCACACCGTGCCTCCGGCGCCGAACGTGTACGTCTGATCCGCCGCGAGATCGCCGACGTCGAAGGTTCCGTAGAAGGTGCCGCCGACGGACTCGAGGACGCGCAGCTCCGAGGCCGCGTTGCCGAGAACGATGTCGCCCGTGCCGGTCTGGCTCCAGTCGCTCGCCAGCGCGCCGAGCGCGATCGCGTCCGCGGCGACCGCGATGCCGTTGCCGGCGCCGATGTCGAGCGTCGCCGAGAAGCCGTCGCCGAGCGCATCGGCCGCGATGCTTCCGGCGAGGCCGCCGCCGGCGGTGATCGTAGCGGTTTGATTGCCTTGCACGGCCGTGCTCGCCGCCGTGCCGTAGGCGACGTCCCAGGTGGTCGCGCCCGTGCCGTCGTAGCTGGCGCCACTCATGCCGGCGCCGCGCGTGAGCGTGGCATGCGCGTGCGCGGGCACGGCCGACCAGACCGGCAGGCCGCCCGCGACGGTGAGCACCTGTCCGGCGCCACCGACGCCGAGCTTGGTCAGCGTCGCGGCGGCGTTCGCGTAGAGCAGATCGCCGGCGGAGTAGACGCTCTGTCCAGTGCCGCCGTAGCCCTGCGCAACAGTCGAGCCCTGCCACGTGCCTACGCTCACGAGGCCGGTAGCGCTGATGTCGCCGAGATTGCCGGTCGTGATCGCCGTGCCGGTCGCGTCGGGTAGCGTAATCGTGCGGGCGGCGGCGGGGTTGGCGAAATTCAGCGTCGTCGAGAAGCTCGCGCCGGTGAAGATCGCCGACGTGCCGAGGTAGGCGCGGCGCCACGCGAAGGCCGCCGAGCCGAGATCGATCGTGTCATCGATGCCGGGAAGCAGCGACGTGTTGATCGCCACCGCCGAGAGGTTCGAGAGCGCCGCGTTGGCGCCGACCGAGGTCGATGCCCAGGCGGGCACGCCGCCGACGACGGTCAGCACCTG
>JBBTFH010000083.1:0-3954 GCA_038041915.1 Myxococcota bacterium | reverse complement strand
GATCGAGGCCGGCGTCCCTGTCGCGCTCGGCACCGACTGTAACCCCGGCACGTCGATGACCGAGTCGCTGCCGCTCATGACCACGCTCGCGGTCACGCAGTTGAAGATGACCTGCGAAGAGGTGTGGCGCGCCGTGACCGTGAACGCCGCGCGCGCGCTCGGCCGCGACGATATCGGCCACCTCGCGCCGGGCTGCCAGGCCGACGTCGTGATCTTCGACTTCGACGACTGGCGCGCCCTGCCCTATTCCTTCGGCACGCCGCGCGCGGTCTGCGTGGTCAAGCGCGGCCAGGTGCTGTACGAGGTGTAGTCGTGGTCCGGCTGCGCGTTCGCTTCCCGAGTGAGTCGTTCGAGGCCTTCGTGCTCACGTACGCGGCCGACCTCGCGCGCGGGCACGTCGTGCTGCGGACGGCCAAGCCGCTCGCGCTCGGCACGAAGGTCCGCTTCGCGCTCGTGATCCTGACCGGCGAGGAAATCCTCGCGGGGACCGGTCACGTGCTGGCGTCACGACCGCCGGAGGCAGGCGGTAAGACGGGCGGCATGATCGTGCAGTTCCGCGACCTGACGCCGGCCAGCCGCGCGCGCCTGGACGAGATTCTCGCCTGGAAGAAGGCGCCGCGGACGGGCGGTTTGCACGACCCCGCCGACCCGTTGGTCGCGCCGGCCGGGGAAACGCCGGTCAGGGAAGCGCCCGCTGCGGAGCCACCTTACGCGCATCCCGCGGCCGCGGCGCCGCCGGCCCCCGTCGAGCGCGCGTCGGCGGAGCCGCCCCGCGTTGGCGACCAGGAGGAGCGCGCGTGGGAGGTTTCCCTCCCGGAGCCCGACGAGGAAGTGGCGCCGCCGACCGAGCCGGAACCCATGCTGGCGCCCGCTACGCAAGCCGAGCCGGCTGCAACGCCGGCGCCGCTCTTGAGCGCGGCGGTTGCCCAGGGCCGCGGCCGTCCGGCGCGCCGATGGCTGATCGCCGCGGGCATCGCCTTGGTCGCACTGGCGGCGGTCGCGATCCTGTGGCGCGGCCGGAGCGAGCCTTCGCCGGTTGTTTTCATCGAGGAGCGGCCACCCGTCCCGTCGGCGAGCGTGCCGGCGCTGGCCCCGCCCGTCGCTCTGGACACCGCGCCCACTCCGACCGTACCGCCACCGCCGGCCCCGTCGATGGTGGCCAAGCCGGATCCGGTCGTACCCCGCGCGCCCGCCGCGGCGCCGGCGCCTTCGCAGGCGAAGCTCTCCGCGGCGTCCGCGCGGCCCTCGCGAAGAGAAAAAGCCGCGGTAGCCGCCGCACCCATGCCGCCGAAGGACCAGCCGGCCGCGACTCCCAAGCGTCGCAAGCCCACGCGCGAGAGCACCGCTCCGCCGCCACCGCAGCAGCAGCAGAGCCCCGAGGAACTGCTCGACTTCTACCGCGGCAGGTAGCGGGCTACCGCGCAACCAGGTTCAGCAGCTTCGCCGGGACGAACACCGACTTCACGATCTGCTTGCCGGCGACGTACGGCGCAATCTTCGGGTCCGCCTCGGCGGCGGCGCGCACGTCGGCTTCGCTCGCGTCGGCGGCGAGCTCGACGCGGCCGCGCAGCTTGCCGTTGACCTGCACGACGAACGCGACGCGCTCGTCGCGCGCGAGCTCGGCGTCGAACTTCGGCCAGGGCGCGAGGCACACCAGGCCCTCGCCGCCCAAATGCGACCAAAGCTCCTCGCACAGGTGCGGCGCGAAGGGCGAGAGCAGCAGCACGATCGCGCGCACGGCCTCGTCAATCTCCGAGCGTGCGGCGGGCCCGGAGGGCCCCTGCAGCGACGCGTAGACCGCATTCGTGAGCTCCATCAGCGCGGCGATCGCCGTGTTGAAGTGGAAGCGCTCCATGTCCTCGTCGACGCGGCGGATCGTCTTGTGCGTTTTGCGGCGCAGCGCGGGCGACGGCGCGCCGCCTTCTCCTAGCGCCTTCGCGCTCGCGACCAACCGCCAGACGCGCGAAAGGAAGCGGTGCATGCCTTCAACACCAGCCTCGTTCCACTCGAGATCCTTCTCGGGCGGCGCGGCGAAGAGCACGAAAAGCCGCGCGGTGTCGGCGCCAAAGCTGGCGACGATGTCGTCGGGATCGACGCCGTTCTTCTTCGACTTCGACATCGCCTCGACCGCGCCGACGACCACCGCCTGGCCGCACTTCGGGCACTTCCCCGACGCCGCCTCCTTGGCGTAGAGCCACCCGTGCTCCGGGCACGCGTAGGTCTCCTTGCAGACCATGCCTTGCGCGAGCAGCCGCGTGAACGGCTCGTCAAACTTCAGGTAGCCGAGATCGCGCAGCACGCGCGTGAAGAAGCGCGCGTAGAGCAGGTGCATGACCGCGTGCTCGATGCCGCCGACGTACTGATCGACGGGCATCCACGCGTCGACGTCATCGCGGCGGAACATGTCGCCGGTCTCGCGCGGAGAAACGTAGCGCAGGAAGTACCAGCTCGACTCGACGAACGTGTCCATCGTGTCGGTCTCGCGCCGCGCCACGCCGCCGCACTTGGGGCACGCCGTCTGCGCGAACGTCGGGTGGCGCTCGAGCGGAGAGCCGCCCTCTCCGCCTATCTCGGCGTCGTCCGGCAAGCGAATCGGCAGATCCGACAGCCGCGCCGGCACCACGCCACACGCAGCGCAGTGCACCATCGGGATCGGCGCGCCCCAGTAGCGCTGCCGCGAGAGCAGCCAGTCGCGCAGCCGGTAGCTCACGACCGGCTTGCCGAAGCGCGCCGTGACCGCGCGCTTGCCCTCCTCGGACGGTGTGCCGTCGAAATTTCCCGAATTCGCCATCACCCCCGCGTCGACGTACGCCGCCTCCATCGTGGCCGGATCGAGGCGCGCTCCCGGCGGCTGGACGACGACGCGCACGGGCAGCCCGTAGCGACGAGCGAACTCGAAGTCGCGCTGGTCGTGCGCCGGCACGGCCATGACCGCGCCGCTGCCGTACTCCATGAGCACGAAGTTCGCGACGAAGATCGGGATTTTCTCGCCGGTCGCCGGGTTGACGCAGCGGGCTCCGGTCGCGACGCCCTCCTTCTCGGCTTTCTCGGCGGTGCGCGCGACGCGCCCGGCCGCGAGCGTCTTCTGGATGAACGCCGCCACCTCGGCCTCGTTCCCGCCGGCGCGCGCGAGCGGCAGCGCGAGCGGGTGCTCCGGGGCGATCGACATGAAGGTCGCGCCAAACAGGGTGTCGGGCCGCGTGGTGAAAACCGAGATCGCCGACTGGCCGTGGGCGGGCTGCTCCAGCGCGAAGTCGAGCTCGGCGCCCTCGGAGCGGCCGATCCAGTGCCGCTGCATCGCGAGCACCTGCGAGGGCCACTTGCCCTCGAGCGCGTCGAGCCCGCGCAGCAGCTCCTCGGCGTAGGCAGTGATCCGGAAGAACCACTGCGTGAGCTCGCGCTGCTCGACCTGCGTGTGACAGCGCCAGCAGGTCCCGCCCTCGACCTGCTCGTTGGCCAGCACGGTGCGGCAGCGCGTGCAGTAGTTGACGTAGGAGCCTTTGCGGTACGCGAGGTTGCGCTCGAACATCTCGACGAACAGCTTCTGCTCCCAGCGGTAGTACTCGGGGTGGCAAGTCGCCAGTTCGCGGCGCCAATCGTACGAGTAGCCGAGTTTTTGCAACTGCGCGCGCATGTGTCGGATGTTGCGCTCGGTCCACTCGCGCGGATGGACGCCGGCGTCGATCGCGGCGTTCTCGGCGGGAAGGCCGAAGGCGTCCCAGCCCATCGGGTAGAGCACGCGCTTTCCGCGCATCCGCGCGTGGCGCGCGATGACGTCTCCTATGGAGTAGTTGCGGACGTGCCCCATGTGGATGAAGCCCGACGGGTACGGGAACATCTCGAGCACGTAGTGCTTGTCTTGCGCGAGAGCGGTCGTCTCGACCTCGAACACGCGCCGCGCGCGCCAAACTTTCTGCCAGCGCGGCTCGATCTCGTGTGGATCGTAGATGAGTG
>JBBTFH010000082.1:0-18834 GCA_038041915.1 Myxococcota bacterium | reverse complement strand
GACGTGCGCTTGTGCGGCTCGAGCACGAGGATCTCGGCGATGACCTCGCGCGGGAAGGCCGACGGATTCTCGGGCAGCGGCTCGTCGAGGTTCTCTCCCGAGCGGACCACGAAGAATCGATTGCCCGCCTGCACGCCGTCCTTCTCCCCGCGGTCGATCACGACGATCGCGTCGCTTCCGATCATCACCGTGCGGGGAAGCGAGGTGGCGATCATGCCCTGAAGCTCCTTGTCGTTGCGACGCGGCGCGGTTTCGTGGAGCTGCCGCCTGAGCGGGCCGACGCGCATGCCGCGCTCGGCCGGGCTGGTGGTGTCGATCAGCGCCGCGCGCACGGGGCCCTTCGAGACGATCTCGCGCACCTCGAGCGTCGCGACGATTTCGACAAGCCAGCCAAGATAACGCCCCTTACTCGCGGCTTTCACGCGCTCGACCGGCCGGTATACGGCGTAGCGATCACCCGGGCGGATCGCGGCGCCGCCGTCGAAGGACACATAGACCTCGTCGGGGGCGACCAGCAGCTGCTTGATCTCCTTCGCGCCGGCGATCGTGCCTGCTTGGCGCAGCTCCGACTCCTCCACGAACGCGGTCTGGCGGAGGAACAGGAGATCGCTCTGCAGGCGCCGCCCGACCCTCTCGATCCCCGTCTCGCCCGTCGCCAGGGGCGCGGTCGGAGCGGCGCCCGCCGCGGCCGTCGGCTCGTCGCCGACGGGAGGCGCGCCCGCCGGCGGCATGAGGCTCAGGCGGTCGCCCGGGTAGATCCAGTGCGGGTTGGTGATTTGCGGGTTGTAGGACCAGATGCGCGGCCACTCCCACGCCGAACCGAAAATGGTGGCGCAGATGTCCCAGAGCGTGTCGCCCTTCTTCACCTCGTGCGCCTGGGGCAGCACGCCGACGGTCTCCTCTCGGCGCGCGCCGCCCCACTCGATGAGGCTCTGGTCGGCGTCAGCCGAGCTGTCGGAGGATCGGAGCTGGATGTTTTCCTTGATGCCGAGCTCGGCGTCTTCCGCCGGAGCGGCGATCGGCGCGAGCGTGGCCGCGGCGGCGGCGAGGAGCGCCGGAACTGAAGGACGCCTCATGGCGCGAGCTCCCGCAGCTTGCCCTCGGCCAGCCGCGCGGCTTCGGCGCGCGGGTAGGCCCGCACGACCTCCTCGAGCGCGGCGCGCGCGCTCACGCGGTCGCCGAGCGCGACGTAGGTGTAACCGGCCTTGAGCAGCGCGTCGGGCGCCTTGTTGCCGGAGGGGTAGCGCTCGACGGTGTCGCGAAAGCTCTGGAGGGCCCGGGTGTAGTCGCGGCGCGCGTACAGGCACTCGCCGGCCCAGTAGGCTGCGTTGTCGGCATAGTCGTGGCGCGGGTAGCTTGCGAGGAAGCCGCGAAACTGGGCGAGGGCTTCGTCGTAGCGGCCCTGCCCGAGCGCGTCGTGCGCCTTGCGGTAGAGCTCGAGGGCCGAGGGCGCGGCCTTGCGGCCGTCGGGAAGGGGCACGACCGGGATGCGATCGACGGACGCGAGCCTGGTAGAGGCCATCGGCGCGTCTGCGCCTGGCCGGACGCCCGCTCCCGCGGCGAACCGCAAGATCGGACGAGCGCCAGCCGCCGATGGCGCGTCTCCCAGCGCGTCGCCCTCGTAGACGACCGGGTCCGTGACAATCTCGCTGGCGGGCGCTTCGGCCGCGTCGGCTGCCGGGGCGGCGGGCGTCGCCGCGGGCGCCGGCGACACTCGGACGACCGGGAGCTCGGGCGCCCGAACTCTCTCCTGCGCCACGCGCGCGGTATCGACGCGGTCCTCGAGCAGGAAGAGCCGGTTCTCGAGATCGTCGACGCGGCGCCGCGCCTCGACCTCGCGCCGCTGCGTCTCGTCGAGACGGTGGCGCAGATCTCCCACGTCTTGCCGCATCGCGCCGCCGCACCCGACGAGGCACACGAATACCGCTCGTCGCATTCGCGGGCGAGTATAGGTTGGCGCTCCGAGCGGGGCAAAAAACCGCGCGACAGCGCCGCGCGATTCCGCGGCTACCGGCGCGAGTGGCGGCGGGCGCGCAGCGGCTTTTTCGCCGCGCCCGCGTCGATCGCGCGAAGCGGCGCGATCGTGAGCGCCTCGAGCTGGACGTGGATCGTCCGGTGCTCGCCGTCGAGGATCACCTTCCGCTTCTGCGAGAGGTAGCCCGTGTGGCGGAACTCGACCTCGAAGCTCGGTGCGCCGCGGGAAAACTCCATCTGGCACGGCGTGTCGCACAGCCGCTTGTCGCCGCGATAGACGGTCGTCAGCGTCGGAATCGCCTCGAACTCGACGTAGAGTTGATCGGATCGTGCGGTCGCGACGGCGCGCTCGACCGAGTGGCTGAGGTATATGGAGAAGAGGACGAGCATGAGCAGCAGGCCGCCCACGCCGCCTACGATGGCGAAGCGCCGCAGGTCGAGCCGCTTGCGGGCCGTTCCCGGTCGCCGCACCGTTACGGCGACGGGTCCGGGCGTCGACGGCCAAGACGCCGCGGAAGACGCCGCGGGATTCGTCGTCCGCTGACCGGCGGGCCGGGGCGTCTGTGGGCGGCCGGCGGCGGGCGGCGTCGCGGAGCGAGCCGCGAGGGGCGCAGGCGTGGGCGGTCTCGGCTGCCTCAGCCCACCCGACGGGTGCGTCGCCCCCGCGGGGAGCGGCGACGGCAGCGAAACGGTATCGAGGAACGCCTCGGCTCCGAAGCTCGCCTGACCGCTCATGCCGGCGCTGGCCATCAGCTCCTGCGCGAACGCGGCGCAGGTCGGGTAGCGAAGCCGGCGATCCTTGGCCATCGCGTGCACGACGACCATCTCGACGGCGGGCGGCAGGTCAGGGACGTGCGCCCGTGGCGGCTGCGGCTCCTCGGTGAGGATCTTCACCAGCACGCCGTGGATCTCGCTCGCCTGGAACGGGACGACGCCCGTCAGCATCTCGTAGAGCAACGCGCCCATCGAGTAGACGTCGGCGCGTCCGTCGACGTCGGCGTCGCCGCGCGCCTGCTCGGGCGACATGTAGTACGGGGTGCCGACGATCATGCCGGCCTTGGTGAGGTTCGCGCCGTCGCTGCGGACCTTCGAAATGCCGAAGTCGAGCACCTTGGCGAAGTCGCGGCTGCCGTGGCGCGCGACCAGGATGACGTTCTCGGGTTTGAGATCGCGGTGGATGATGCCGCGCTCGTGCGCCGCCCCGAGCGCGTCGGCGACCTGCGCCAGGATTGCGCAGGCGCGCCGCACCGGGAGGCGTTTTTCGCGCTGCATCACCTTGCGCAGCTCCTCGCCGTCGAGCAGCTCCATGACGATGAAGTGCGAGCCGTCGGGCGTGGTGTCGAAGTCGCTGATGTCGACGATGTGCGGGTGGCCTATGGAGGCCGCGATCTGCGCCTCGCGCTGGAAGCGGGAGATGGCCTCCGAGTTGCGGTTGAACTCCGCGTGCAGCACCTTGATCGCGACGTGCTTGCCGAGCTTCTCGTGCTGCGCCTCGTAGACCTCGCCCATGCCGCCGCCGCCGATGCGGCGCAGCACCCGGTACTTGCCGCCCAGGACCGCGCCGAAGATCCCGCCCTCGCGCGTCGGATCCTGAACGTCGAGATCGGTCGCGTCGTTCAGGCAAAACTTCGCGTCGGGCGGATAGGTCGCGCGACAGACGCGGCAGATCTTGCCGGAGGCCACGAAGCATGAATCATACCGTAGCCGCGGCCCGTCTCAACTCAAGGGCAGCGGCTCGCGTACATCGCAGGCTCTCGTACAGGCGCTCCGCGAGCACTTCCCAGTCGTTCCAGCCCCAGCGCGCAGAGTTTTTCCGGAAACCCGAGCGGCTCGAACACGAGGTGTGTCGAGCCGTGGCGAAGCGGTCGGCGAAGCCGTAGCGCGAGGCGGCCGGCGGGAAGCTCGGCGAGGCGGTCGTGCGCGAGAGGGGGCGCGCGGGAGTCCCTTGATCGAATCTCTCCCGTGGGTCACTGTAGAGCCATGCGAGCGGTCAACATCAAGGAAGCGAAGGCGCACTTGAACGAGCTGGTGGAGGCGGCGATCCGCGGCGATCAGGTGATCCTCATGCGCGGATCGAAGCACGTGGCTGCGATCGTTCCGGTGTCAGAGGACGACCTCGAGCTGGCACCACGCCTGACCGACGATCAGGCGGAGCGTCTCTGGAGGCAGCTCGCGGCCGAGCGGGATGGCGGCAAGACGGTCGTCTTCGAGTCGGCCGAAGTCGCGATCGCGCACCTGGCGAGACGACGCAAGCGCCGCCGCTGATGCGGGTCGCGCTCACCGCGCGGTTCGAGCGCGACGTCACGGCGTTGAGCGACCAGCGCCGCGCGGCGCTCTTCGACGCGGTGCGTGCACTGTCCACTGCGGTCGGCGCCCCCCACCTCCACGCCGGCCTCGGGATCCGGAAGATCCACCGCAGCGGCATCTGGGAAGCGCGCGTTGGCCTCGGACTGCGCCTCGTCTTCACGGTCGAGGCCGACACCGCGACGCTCGTGCGGGTGGGCGGGCACGACGAGGTTCGTCGTTACCTGCGATCGCTTTGAGGCACGCCCAGCAACTCCTGCTCAGAGCGCGCGCAGCGCGGCGAGGATCTCGCGGCCGCCGGCGGCGAGCAGACGATCGGCGAGCGCGCGGCCGGCTTCCTCGGGGCGGTCGGCGGGCCCGTCGGTGCTTGCGCGGGCGAGGCGAGAGCCGTCGGGTGCCCCGATCAGGCCGTCGAGGCGGAGGTCCCGGGCGCCGTCCAGCCGCGCGTGCGCGGCGATAGGCACGAAGCAATCGCCGCCGAGCGCCGCGAGCACCGCGCGCTCGGCGCGGGCGCAGGTGGACGTCGGCGCGTGATCGAGCGGGGCGCAAAGGGTCGCGTCGGCCGAACGCGTCTCGATCGCGATCGTGCCCTGCCCGATGGCCGGCAGGCTGTCTTCGAGCGAAAAGATCTCCGCGACCTCGCTCTCGAGGCCGAGGCGGCGCAGGCCGGCGAGCGCGAGCACGGCGGCGTCGACGTCGCCGCGCTGCACCTTGCGCAGCCGCGTGTCGACGTTGCCGCGCAGCGGCTCGACGCGCAGGTCCGGGCGGCGCGCGCGTAGCTGGCACGCGCGGCGCAAACTGGTCGTGCCGATGCGCGCGCCCGATCCCAGGTCGGCGAGCGGCACCCGATCGCGGCTCACCAGCGCGTCGCGCGGATCTTCGCGTTCGAGCATCGCCGCGAGCGCGAGGCCGCGCGGGAGCTCCGCCGGCACGTCCTTGAGGCTGTGCACCGCCACGTCGATCGTTCCGGCCAGCAGCGCGTCTTCGATCTCCTTGAGGAAGAGCCCCTTGCCGCCGACGGCCGCGAGCGGGCGAGTCTGGATGCGGTCGCCGGTGGTCGCGATCGTCGCCAGCGTGACCGCGTGGCCGCAGGCCTCGAGGAGCGCCCGCACGCGGTTAGCCTGCCACAGCGCCAGCGCGCTGCCGCGCGTGCCGATGCGAATCGCGCGCGAGCCGATCACGACTTCTCGGCGTCGTCGCGCTCGGGGGCCGCGGCCTCGCGCGCACGTCCCGTCGGACGGGCTGAGGCAGCCTCGAGCGCGAACAGCCGCCGGGCCGCGCCCGCCAGGTCGGGCGGCGCCTGGGCCTCGCCGTCCTTGAGCGCGGTGAGCGGCGCGTGCAGCAGCTTGCCGACGATTGCGTCGAGCGCGAGGCGAATCTTGCGGCGCTCCTCGGCGCCGAGCGCCGGAAGGTCGTGCAGCAGCCGCTCCTCCTCGGCGCGGGCGACGCGCATGAAATACTCGCGCAGGTCCTTGATGGTCGGCACCGCGGTCTGCGCCGCCGCCCACTCGATGAAGCGCGCGACTTCGCCGTCGACCAGCTTCTCGGCGTCGCGCGCGTGCCGGGCGCGCTCGGTGAGGCTGCGCGCGAGCGCCTTCTCCAGCGCGTCCATGTCGAAGAGGTAGACGTTCTCGATGTCGCCCACGCGCGGATCGACGTCGCGCGGCACCGCGATGTCGATCAGCACGAGCGGCCGGAAGCGGCGGGCGCGCACGGCGCGCGCGATCGCGTCGGGCTCAAGGATCGGCTTGGGTGAGCCCGTGGCGGTGATCACGATATCGGCCGCGAGCAGGCAGTCGGGCAATTCGTCCCACGCCCGCGGCCTCCCGTTCATCTCCGCGGCGAGCGCGACCGCGCGCTCGAAGCTGCGGTTGACCACGAGGAGCTCGACGCCGTCGCCCTGCAGGTGGCGCGCCGTGAGCGCCGTCATCTCGCCGGCGCCGACCAGCAGCACGCGCCGTCCCGAGAGATCGCCGAAGACGTGTCTGGCGAGCTCCACGGCGACGGAGCTGACCGACGTCGATCCGCGCCCGAGCGACGTCTCGCTGCGTACGCGCTTGGCGACGGTGAAGGCGCGGTGCAGCGCGCGGTGCAGCGTGGGGCCCAAGGCGCCCGCGGCCGAGGCTGCGCCGTAGGCGTCCTTGAGCTGGCCGGCTATTTGCGGCTCACCGACGACCATCGAGTCGAGGCTCGATGCGACGCGAAAGACGTGGCGAACGGCGGCGGCGCCCTCGTGGGCGTAGAGGTGCGGTTCCAAGGTCTCGGGCTCGATGCCGCGCGCCTCGCCGAGCTGGCGGCGGATCTCGAGCGTCCCGGCGTGGACGTCGCTCACCGCGGCGTAGATTTCGACGCGGTTGCACGTCGAGACGATCATGGCCTCGGCGACGTGGGGCAGCGCGCAGAAGCCGGCGAGCGCGCCCGGCAGCTCGTCGGCGCGAAACAGCAGCCTCTCGCGCAGCGTGAGCGGCGCCGTGCGATGGCTCAGACCGATGGCGACCAGTTGCATCATCGCGAGAGGCCTTCGCTCACGAGAGAGGCCCCCGCGCCACGTAGATCGCCAGCACCGCAGCGCAGGCCGCGAAGCCGGCGAGCGCGAGGATCGCCGCGCGACGTCCACGCCAGCCGGCCGTCATGCGCGCGACGAGCAGCGCGGCGAAGGAGCACCAGGTTGCTATCGAGATCACGTACTCCGGCCGCAGCGACGCATCGCCGCGCTGCGCCGTCCATACGGCGCCGAGCAGCAGCGCGAGCGTGAAGATCGGGAAGCCCAGCGTGACCGAGCGGTGGACCAGCGCGTCGAGCGTCTCGAGCGGCGGCGCGCGCCGGAAGAGCACGCCGAAGCGGCGGCGCTTCATCTGACCCTCGGCCAGGAGGTAAAGCGCGCTCGACGCGGCCGCGAGCGCGAAGGCGGCGATTCCGGCGGTGGCGAGCGCGATGTGGGCGTTGCCGACCAAGCGCGAGGCCGCGGGCCAGCCGGGCGACCCGCTTGCGGCCGTGGGCGCGAGACGGGCGCCGAGGAGCAGCAGCAGCGTCGCCGGCGCGACCAGGCAGCCGACCGCCGCGATGCGGTAGCGCAACGTGGCCGCGAGGAACGCGCCGCACAGCGCCCACGAGGCGAGCGAGAGCACCTCGCGCGCGTTGCGTACGGGGTGCTCGCCGCGCAGGCACAGCGCGCCAATCTCGGCGAGGTGCAGCGTGAACGCGGCGGCGAGGACGATGCGCGCGGCGCCGGCGGCGCGGTCGCGCGTGCCGAGGAGGAACGCGAAGTAGAGGGCGGCCGCGAGCGCGTAGAGCGACGCCGCGGCGGCGAACAGCGACGTGGTCATTCGCCCGCACACCCCGTCGGGTGGGCTGAGGCAGCACACCCCGTCGGGTGGGCTGATGCAGCACACCCCGTCGGGTGGGCTGATGCAGCCTCGAGGTCCGCGAGCGTGACCTCGGGCCCGAGCGCGGCGGCCACGGCCGCCTCGCATCCGGCGCGATCGCCTTCGCGCAGCCGCTCGAGCAGCGGCGAATCGACCAGCGCGCGCAGCCGCGCCGCGCGGTCTTCGGTCGTACCGCCGGCCGTGCTTCCGGCGGCTTGCAGGCGTCGCCGCGCCGCGCCGGCGAGGCGCGCGAAGGCCGCGTGCTCGTCGCCCAGGAGTGGGTCGATCTCGCGCCGCAGCCGCGCCGCGAGCGCCGGGCTCTCGCCCGACGTCGAGATCGCGACGACGATCGGCCCGCGCCGCGCGATCGCCGGCACCGCGAAGTCGCAGAGCGCGGGCTCGTCCGCGACGTTGACCCAGATGCCGCGCGCGCGCGCGGCCGCGGCGACGCGCGCGTTGACCGTGCGATCGTCCGTGCACGCGAGCGCGAGCGTCGCGCCGTCGAGGTCCGATTCCGTGAACGCGCGCCGGTCGATTGTCACGCCGTCGCCCGCAATGCCCGCCGACACGCGCGGCGCCACGACGCGCACGCGCGCGCCCGCCGCGCACAGCGTCTCGACGCGGCGTGCCGCCACCTCGCCGCCGCCGACGACCAGCACGCGCTTGCCGGCCAGCATCAAGCCCGCCGGATAGTGGATGGCGCCAAGCACCGCCGCCAATCTAGCGCCGGCTCCGCGCCACGGCAACGCGCCACGCGCCACGCGCCAGCTTCCCCTTGCGGCGGCTCGGCGTGCGCGCTAAACGAGCGCCACACTCCCGTCCCGTCGGGATGGGGTCAAGCACCCAGGAGGCGACATGGCCGGCAAGGTGATCGAGACGACCGACGCGACCTTCGAGAACGAAGTCCTGAAGGCGTCCACGCCCACGCTCGTGGACTTCTGGGCCGCCTGGTGCGCGCCCTGCCGCGCCATCGCGCCGGCCGTCGCCGAGCTCGCCGAGCAGTACGACGGAAAGGTGAGCTTCGCGAAGATGGACATCGACGCCAACCCCGCGACGCCGACGCGCTACGAGATCCGCAGCATCCCGACGCTGCTGCTGTTCAAGGACGGCAAGGTGCTCGGGCAGGTAATCGGCGCCGTGCCCAAGTCCAAGCTCGAGGAGCTGGTCAAGAAGGCCCTCTAAGCGCCCTACAGCGCGTGCCTTCGCAGCGACACGCTCATCAAGAGTCCCGCTCCCGCCAGGACCGTCACCACCGACGAGCCGCCGTACGAGAACAAGGGCAGCGTGACGCCCACGACCGGCAGCACGCCGGCGACCATTCCGATGTTGATCGCCGCGTGCCAGAAGATCAGCGCCGCCACGCCCGCGCAGATGACGCCGCCGAAGCGATCGCGCGCCTGCGACGCGAGCACCAGCGCGCGCGCGATCAGGAAGAGATAGAGCGCGATCAGCACGAGCGTGCCCGCGAGGCCCCACTCCTCGGCCCACACCGCGAACGGGAAGTCGGTCCACTGCTCGGGCAGGAAATGGAGCTGCGTCTGCGTGCCGCGCAACCAGCCCTTGCCCCACAGCCCGCCCGAGCCGACCGCGACCAGCGCCTGCCGCGCGTGCCAGCCGGCGCCGACCGGATCGCTGCCGGGGCTGAGGAACGTGAGGATGCGCGTGCGCTGGTAGTCCTTGAGCAGGTAGACCCACGTGAGCGGCGCGGCGACGATGGCGAGGACCGCGAGCGTGACGATCGATCGCAGGCGCAGCCCGGCGAGCAGCATGAGCGTCGAGAAGACCAGGAATAGCAGGAGCGCGGTGCCGAGATCGGGCTGCCGGAGGATGAGCGCGACCGGGACGGCGGCGATCGCCGTCGGGATCGCGACGTGCGCGATGGCGCGGCCCTCGGGCGCGGGCGTCTGCTGCAGGTATCGGGCGATCGCGAGCGTGACCAGCAGCTTCATGAACTCCGACGGCTGGATCGAGAGGCCGCCGAGCTCGATCCAGCGGCGCGAGCCGTTGACGGTGCGGCCAAAGGCGAGCACGGCAACGAGCGCGGCGATGCCGGCGAGGTAGAGCGGGTAGGCGAAGCGCAAGAGGAGACGGTAGTCGAGCGCCGCGGCCGCGAGGAAGGCGAGGACGCCGACGCCGATCCACGTGACCTGCTGCAGGTAGAGCTGCGGCCGCGAGGCGTGCGTCGCCGAGTGCAGGTTCAGCATGCCGAGCGCCGTTATGGCGACGACGGCTACGGCGAGCGGCCAGTCGAAGCGCGCGGCGGAAGCGGCGGACTTCATGGGCCGACCACCGCGGGCGACGAGCGCGCGCCTTCTTGAGCGTCGTCGTCCTCGCGCGTGGCGTCGGGAAGCTCCTCGGCGAAGCCCGACGTGGCGTGCGGGACGATCTGATCGCGGAAGTACGCGCGCGTGACCTCCAGCGCGATCGGCGCCGCGACCTTGCTGCCCTGCCCGCCGTGCTCGACCAGGACGGCGACGGCGATCGCCGCCTCGGTCGTCGGCGCGAACGCCACGAACCACGCGTGGTCGCGGTCGGGCCGTCCCGCCTGCCGCCCGCGCACCTGCGCCGTGCCGGTCTTGCCGGCGATCTCGAGCGGCTCGTGCGGCTGCCTCAGCCCACCCGACGGGGTGTGTCGCGCCTCGAACGCCGTCCCCTTCCGGCTCTCGACCACGCCGGTGAGCGCGCGCGTGAGGAAGCGCAGCGTCTCGTCGGAGACGGATACGCGCCGCCGCAGGAGCGGAGGGAAGTCCTGCACCACGCGCCCCTGGGCGGTCTCGATGTGGCGGACGATCTGCGGCACGAGCAGCCGCCCGCCGTTGCCGATCGCCGCGTAGACCAGCGCCATCTGCAGCGCCGTCACTTTCACGTTGCCCTGCCCGATCGCGGCCTGGAGCGTGAAGCCGAGGCGGAACCCTTCCTTCCAGCTCGACGCGTACCACGCCTTGGTCGGCACGAAGCCGGCGGCCTCGCCTGGGATGCCGAGGCCCGCGGGCGCTCCCAGGCCGAAGTCACGCGCCACCTCCGCCATGCGATCCATGCCGACGCGCTCGGCCAGCCGATAGAAGTAGACGTTGCACGACTGCACGATCGCCTGCTCCATGTCGACCAGGCCGTGCGGGTGCGGGCAGCGGAAGATGCGCCGCCCGAGCTCGTGGTAACCCTGGCAAAGGATGCGATCGGTGGGCTCGATCAAGCGATCCTCGAGCGCGGCGATCGCGGGGATCACCTTGTAGATCGAGCCGGGGAAGTAGTTCTCGCGCAGCGTCTTGTCGATGAGCGGGCGGTAGGGATCCTTCTCGATGCGCAAGAGCTGCTCGTGCGTGATGCGGCCGGTCATGGCGTTGGGATCGAAGGAGGGCTTGGACACCATCGCGAGCACGCGCCCGGTCTGCGCCTCGATCACCACCACGGCGCCCGACGCCTGTGCGCGGAGCGCGCGCTCGGCCGCCTTCTGCAGATCAATGTCGAGCGTGAGGGCGACGGTGTGCCCCGACTTGGGCTCGGCGCTGCCCATGGCGTCCAGACGGTGCCCGAGCTCGAGCGCGCGGATCGCGGCGGGCGCGGCGGCGGCGCCGCGTGCGTCGACGATCACCGGCTGCTTGCCCGGGACGCCGCGCAGGTGCGGCTCGAAGACGCGCTCCACGCCGGCACGTCCGATCAGATCGCCGGGGGCGTAGCCCTCTCCTCTGAGGTCCTCGAGCTCCCGCGGCGAGGCCTCGTTCATGTAGCCGACCGCGTGCGCGACGGTCGTGCCGTCGGGGTAGAAGCGGTGCGTGCCGACCTCCACGCGTACGCCCGGCAGCGGCGGGCGCTCGGTCTCGACGCGGGCGAGCTGGTCGCGGTCGATGTCGCGCAGGATGCGCAGCGGGCGGTGCGCCGCCGCGCCCTGGCGCGATCGGACGCGTTCCCGAACAGCGTCCGCCTCGTCGGCGGAGAGGCGCAGGAGGCGCAGCAGGCGATCGAGCGTGTCATCGGCGAGGAAGCGCGGCGTGACGTAGACGTCGTAGCTCGGGCGGTTGGAGGCGAGCGTGCGGCCGCGCGAATCGACGATGCCGCCGCGCAGCGCCGGTACGCGACGCTCTTCGAGGAAGTTGTCCTCCGCGCGACGCACATAATCGCCGCTGCGCAGCGCCTGCAGGTAGACGAGCCGCAGCGCGAGCGCGACGAAGACGCCGGCGACGGCGACGGAGAGCACGCCGAGGCGACGGCGGAAGTCGGAGTTTTCGTCGATGCGCCGCATCTCCTAGCGGATCTTCATGGTTCTGACGGCTCCCAGCCCCAGTCTTGCGTCGAGCCTCCGCCCCATCGCGAAGATCGGCGGCCCTACCAGCGCCGTCGCGATCAGCTGCGCGGGCAGGGGCGACCACGGGATTGCCGGCGCCGCCTCGGGGAGGACGAAGGCGACGGCGCCGATGAGCATCGCCGAAGTCGCGCTCCCACCGAGCGCGGCCAGCGCCTCGGCGACGAAGCCCTCGATGTAGACGCGCCGCGCGACGAGCCGGCCGAGCATCGCCAGCGCGACGAGCACGAACGCGTGGAGCCCGCGCGGTGATCCGCTCAGCACGTCGCACAGGTAGCCGATGGCGAGCGCGAACATCGCGTGCGCCGGCGCGGAGCCGCGCCGCGACAGCGCGACGTAGACGACGACCGCCTGTGCGAGACCGGGCGCCAGCAGGTCGACGCGAACGACGCGCAGCAGCACCGCCTCGAGGACGAGCAACGCGTAGACGACGCCGAAGAGGAGGATGTAACGCATTCGCTCGCTCGCCCAGAGGGTCAGCGGTGTACTTGCAGGCCCCTCGCCGGCTCGCGCGTACGGGCGCCGGCCTCGACGTCGGTCGCCGGCGGAGGCGCGAGCACGATCAGCACCTCGTCGATGCGCGAGAAGTCGACGGACGGCGTGACCTCGACCTCCTGGTAGAGCCCGAGCTCGCGCCGCGAGACGCGCGTGACGCGGCCAACGTCGAGATCGCGCGGGAAGGCGCCGCCTTCGCCGCTGGTCACGACGCGGTCGCCCGGCTTGACCGCCTCCTCGCGCAGCACGTACTCGAGCCGACAGCCGTAGACGTCGCCGCCGATTCCACGCGCGATGCCACGCGCGCCCGAAGGCAGCACGCGCACGTCGATCGCGCTCTTCGCGTCGACGGCGAGAGCGACCTCGCTGTAGGCTCCGTAGGTGCGCGCAATCCGGCCGACCACGCCCTCGGGCGCGATCACCGGCATGCCGGCGCGCAGCTCGGCGCCGCCGAGGTTGAGGCTGAGCCGCAGCACACGGAAGAACGGCGAGGTCTCGCGCGCGATCACGCGGGCCGCCAGCGTCTCCGACGGTGTTTCGCCACGCAGCGCCAGCAGCTTCTCGAGGCGCGCCGCGCGCTCCGCCGCTCGGGTCGCGCGCTCGGCCTCGGCGCGCAGCCGCACGTTCTCGCGGCCGAGCCGCTCGTTCTCGCCGCGCAGGTGCACGAGGAAAAGGTAGTCCGTCCAGAGCGCCCGCACGCCCTCGGCCGCGCGCGTCGCCACCTTTTGGATCGGCGCCGACAGCAGCAGGATCGCGCGGTCGAGCGGCCCGACCTCCGACGCGTCGCGCAAGTTGGCCCGCAGGAACACCAGCGGCGCCGCGAGCAGGGCCGCACAGAGCACAACGTCGCGAATGCGGTTCACGAAAAAAGGGCTGAAATGCTAATGGACGGTGACTTCTCGCAGAAGCTCGATCTCATCGAGCGCCTTGCCCGTGCCGAGCACGACCGCGCACTCCGGTTGGTCGGAGAGCATGACCGGCAGGCCGGTCTCTTCGCGCAGCAGCACGTCGAGGTTCCGCAGTTGCGCCGCGCCGCCCGTCAGCACGATGCCCTTGTCGACGATGTCCGCGGCCAGTTCCGGCGGCGTTCGCTCGAGCACCCAGCGCACCGCTTCGACGATCGCGGCGACCGGCTCGGCGAGCGCCTCCCGCACCTCGTCGGAGTTGATCGTGACCGTCTTCGGAACGCCGGCGACCAGGTCGCGCCCCTTGACCTCCATCGTCTCGACCTCGTCCGTCGGGTACGCGTTGCCGAGCGTCTTCTTGATGTGCTCGGCGGTGCGCTCGCCGATCAGCAGGTTGTACTTGCGCTTGATGTGGCTGATGATCGCCTCGTCCATCTTGTCGCCGGCGACGCGCACCGAGCGCGCCAGCACGATGCCGGCGAGCGAGATGACCGCGACCTCGGTCGTGCCGCCGCCGATGTCGACGATCATGTTCCCCGACGGCTCGGTGATCGGCAGCCCGGCGCCGATCGCCGCCGCCATCGGCTCCTCGATCAGGTAGACCTCGCGCGCGCCCGCCGCCAGCGCCGAATCGCGCACCGCGCGCTTCTCGACCTCGGTGATGCCCGACGGCACGCATATGATGATGCGCGGCCGCACCAAAGTGCGCCGGTTGTGCGCGCGCGCGATGAAGTAGCGCAGCATCGCCTCCGTCACCTCGAAGTCGGCGATGACGCCGTCCTTCATCGGGCGGATGGCGACGATGTTGCCCGGCGTGCGGCCGAGCATCTCCTTCGCCTCCTTGCCCACGGCCAGCACCTTCTGCCCCCCGATGTGCTTTTGCACGGCGACGACCGAAGGCTCGTGGCTGACGATTCCCTTGCCCTTGACGTAGGTCAGCGTGGTCGCGGTCCCGAGATCGATCGCGAGATCGTTCGAAAAAAGACCATAAACCCAGTCGAAGAGCATGGGAGCGGCGAAGTCTAGCGTGAACCCGCGGGAAAGTTCAAGGAGCCTCTACCGCTCCAAACCGCGTCATGCCCGACGTCGGCGGCACTCCTCATGGGCGCTGTTCACGTGATCAAGGGTAGTCGAAGCGGCAGCCTACCTTCCGTACGTCCCCATCCACTGCGCTACGGCGAGCGTTTTGCCCTTCATCGCGTGCTCGAGGTCGGTCTTGGACGCGCCGGCCGCCAGGCCGAGCGGCGCGGAGAGAGCGTACAGCTTGAAGAAGTAGCGATGGGGCTTGCCGGGCGGCGGCGCGGGGCCGCCGTAGGCCGACTTGCCCCAGGAATTCTTCCCTTCCTTCGCGCCGGCCGGCAGCGCGGCCGTGCGCTTCGCATCGCCCTTGCCGCCGCCACCCGCGCTCGCGCCCTCGGCGAGCGACGCCGTGTCGCCCGGCAGGTCGTAGAGCAGCCAGTGGTCCCACGTGCCGACCGGCGCGTCCGGGTCGTCCATGATCAACGCGAACGCCTTCGCTCCCTGGGGCGCCTCGCTCCACGCGAGCTCGGGCGACACGTCGGCGCCGTCGGCGGTGAACTTGGTCGGCACCCTGCCTCCGTCGGCGAATGCCCCGGCCCTGATCTTCATCCGTGCCTCCTTCTCTGCACCGAGCAGCGGCATCGCGATGATCGACGCGATGGTGATCCCGTGGAGGTTCATTGTCCCACCTCCCACCTCCCACGTACGCCTCCTTCAGGTTCGAGGCAACTCCGTCCGCGCAGGGCGTGGCTCCTGGCCAGCCTTGCGCTTGTGCGCGGCGATGCGGACCAGCGCGCGCAAGGCTTCGTTGACCGACGCCGAGTCGGAGAAGACCTCGGCGACATCGGGCGCGAGCACGACGACGTTCGCGTCTGGCGCGAAGCGGCCCGCGTACTTGCCGCGGACGCCGCCGCGAAAATCGTACTCGGCCAACGGCTCGTCTCCGGCGTGGACGCTACGTCTCTTGCTCATGTTGCCGTCGCTCTCTCGGCGTTGCGGGTCGCGCGCTGATGATCCGAACCCGCCCGCAGGACCGCTCGCTGTGCTACAAGTCCGCGCCGGAGGTTCAAAGCCCTTGCTCGAAACGTTCCGTAGGCAGTCGCGCTCCGTCATCATCTATGTCTTCTTCGGCATCATCATTGCCGTCTTCATCATCAACTTCGGCCCGCAGTCGCAGGGCTGCACGTCGACCGACACGTTCGCCGCGCGCGTGCAGCGCGAGTCGCTGACGGAGAACGACTTCCGCTACGCGATGGTGATGTCGGGCGCGCGTGACGCGCGCATCCCGCGCATCCGCGAGTTCGTGATGGATCGCTTGCTCGAGCGCGAGCTGTTGGCGAAGGAGGCGGAGCGGATGGGCTTCCGCATCTCCGACGACGAAGTGCGCGCCCTGGTGGAAACGGGCACCGTCGTCGCGCTGGGCCGCCGCCAGGATCTGCGCGGGCGCGTCTTCAAGGACGACACCTTCGACTACGATCAGTTCAAGAAGTTTTGCCAGTACGAGGTGGGCCTGACGGTCAAGCGCTTCCTCGAGCACCAGAAGCGCGAGCTGCTGGCCGAGAAAGTGCGCGAGACGGTGCGGGCGTCGGTGCGCGCCTCCGACGAGGAGGTGCTCGGCGACCACGTCGGGCGCGAGCTGCAGGTCAACCTCGAGTTCGTGCGCCTCTCACCGCGCAAGATGGAGCGCGACGTGGCGGTCTCGCCCGCCGAGATCGACGCCTACCTGGCCAAGAGCGGCGAGAAGGTCAAGGAGCGCTACGCCACGCGCACGTTTCTTTACACCAAGGTTCCGCGCGAGGTTCGCGCGCGGCACCTGCTCGTCGCGGCGCCTGCCGGAGGGAAGCCGGCGGCGGCCAGGGCGCGCGCGGAGGCGCTGCTGGCGCACGCCAAGGCGGGTGAGGATTTCGCGGCGATCGCGGCGGGAGGCAGCGCCGGCGCACAGGCGGGCGCGCGCGGCGGGGATCTCGGCTGGCGCCGTAAGGGCGCGACCGGTCTCGGCGAAGCGATCGACCAGCAGCTGTTCGCGGCGAAGGAGGGCGACCTCCTCGGTCCGATCGAGGACGCGGCCGGGGCGCACCTCCTGCGCGTCGAGGGCGTTCGCGAGGGCGACCTGCCGCTCGAGAAAGTGCGGCGCGACATTGCCGAGGAGATCCTGCGCGAGGAGAAGGCGTCGGCGCTGGCGAAGAAAACCGCCGGCGAACTGCTCGCGCGCCTGCGCGCCGGCGAGAACTGGGAGAGCCTTTTTGCCGCTGAGGCGACGGAGGACGAGGCCGCCGGGGCCGACGACGAGGAGCCTGCCGCCGACATCGAGAAGCAGAAGGCGGCGGTGGCGGCGGTGGCGGCGCTGACGCCGTGGAAGCGCGCCGAGACCGGCTTGTTTCCGCGGAGCGGGTCGGCCGTGCCGAAGATCGGCCTGGGAAAGGACGTCATGCACGACGCTTTCGCGCTGCGCGCCGACCAGCCGCTCGCCGAGAAGGCCTACGACATCGCGGGTTCGTTCTTCCTGGTGCGCCTCAAGGAGCGCCGCGAGGTGGACATGAAGGACTTCGAGGCGCGCAAGAGCGAGATCGCCACGGCCTACGTGTCGCAGAAGAGCGAGCGGATGCTCGCCGAGCTGTCGAAGACGCTGTGTGTGGAGGCCAAGCCGACGGTCAACCCGGCGGTGGTCGCCTCCGGCGGCGGCGGCGAGGGCGAAGAGGACGGCGAAGGCGGCACGTACAGCCCGTGTAAGACGCTCGGAGTGGAGTAGAGGCGCCGCGGTGATGCTTCGGAGCGACGGCGACCGCGCTCGCCTCGTCTTCGATGCGAGCACCGCCGGCCCGCTTCGCGTCGACCTCGAGATATCGGTGTCGGGGGTCGTCGGTGACGCCAGCCCGCGCCGGTTACGCCACCGCCGCCTGCCTCTCGCCACGGCCGACCTCTCGCTCACCGAGGAGAGCCTTCGCGCATTCCTCGCGGGGGCCGCCGCGTCGGGGAGCGCGCAGCGGGACGACGTCTTGCCGCCGATCTCGCTGGACGCCCGGATGAGGCCCGGTTGGGTGCTGCTGCTCGGGCGCGTTCGCGGGGCGCGCGGCGAGGCCGATTTCTCGGCGCGCGCGCTGCTCGACGTCGACGGCGAGGGCGACCTGCGCGTGCTCGTGCCCGAGGTGCTGCTCTACGGCTGGATCGGCGCGCCGGGAGCGATCGTGCCGCCGGCGATCTTCGCGTCGATCGTCACGGCGCTGCGCGACGCGAGCGCGCCCGCCGAGAACGCCGCCGCGCCGCTGCAGGCGCTCGGCGCCGCGCAGCTTCGCCTGCGCCCGCTCGACGCGCTGCTCGGGGTGCTGCCGGCACAGGGCTTCCGCTTGCCGGATTGCCGTGGCGTCGCGCTGCTCGAGGCGGCCTTCGAGGGCGGCGTCGCGCGCGTCCGCTATGGCGCGCCCGCCGGCGGCAAAGCCCTCGCGGCGCATCCCGAGCTGCGGCGCGCGCTCGACGCGGCACGCGAAAGCGACGCGGCGATCACCGCCGGCTCCTGGGACGACGCGGCGCGCGCGCTGCGCGAGCACGCGGACTCGCCATCTTCGCACCCCGCGCTGGTCGCGCGTCTCTTCGATCTTCTCGCCGCCATGCCCGAAAGCTTCGACGAGGCGGAGGCCTGCGCGCGCCGCGCGGTCGATCGACGCGAGACGCGCATCGCCGCACTGCTGTGCCTCGGGCGAGTAGCCGAGGGACGCGCACAGCTCGCCTCTGCTTCGCTCGACGAGGCGTCCGAGCGCTACCGCGCCGCTGCCGAGGCGGCGGCCCAGGGCGGCGATCCCGAAGAGGAGGCGCGCGCGCGGCTCGCCTGCGGGAAAGCGCTCGCCGCGCAGGACCCCGAGGCGGCGGCGGCGGTTTACGAGTCGGCGCTCGCGCGCACCGACGCGCCCGGGCCCCTCCTCGACGCGCTCGCCGATCTCTACGACCGGGCGGGGCGCGGCGCCGACCTCGTGCAGGCACTGTGCGCGCGGATCGCGCTGGGCCTTGGGGCCGACGAGGAGTCCCGCATGCGGCTGCGCCTCGCGCGCGTGCACACGCGCCTCGGCGACGTGCCGGCCGCGCTGCGCGAGGTCGAACGCGCCCTCGACGTCGGCTCGCTGACGGGCGATGCGCTCGCCGCCGTCGCCGATGCCGCGCAGCGCTCGGGCGACGCGGCATGGGCGACCGGCGTGCTCGAGGCGCAGGCGAGAGAGGCCGCCGACGCGGGCGATCACGCGCTCGAGGCGCAGGCCGAGGCGACGCTGGCCGACGTCCTTGCCCGCGCCGATCGCCCGGACGAGGCGCGCGCCCACCTCGGCCGGGCCCGCGCGCTGCGCCCGCAAGACGCGGCGCTCGCGCTTCGCGCCGCCGCCCTCGATGTGGCGTGCGGCCGGTTCGGGCCGGCGCTCGCGTGCTACCAGGCGGCGCTGCCGCTGCTGGGCGAGTCCGAGCGCCGTGGCGCGCTCGGCGCGATGGC
>JBBTFH010000081.1:0-3558 GCA_038041915.1 Myxococcota bacterium | reverse complement strand
GGTTCGAGCACCGCAGCCGGCTGCACATCGTCAAGCGGGCGTGATCAGACGGGCTCAGCTCGGCTTCTGCCTGCTCGCGATCGCCGTGCTGCTCGCGATCAAGTTCTCGCTCGACCGTGTCCTCAACCTCAACTGGGACGAGTTCCACTACCTCTCGAAGGTCCACGCGCACCTGCGCGGCGAGCTCACGACCGTCTGGCAGACGTTCCACGTCCGGCTGTTCGGGTGGCTGCCGGCCGTGTCGCGCACGGAGATCGACCAGCTACTCACGGCGCGCAAGGCGCTGCTCGGCCTGCAGGTCGGGTCGTGCGCGCTGCTGTACGCAACCGGCCGGGCGCTGCTCGGGCGTGCGGCGGCGCTGATCGCCGTCATCTACACGCTCTCGCTGTCGTACGTGCTACGGCACGGCGAGACGTTCCGGTTCGACCCGCTGCTGTCGTTCTGCTTTCTGGCGGCGGCGTGGTGCCTGGTGACTCGCCCCCCCGGCGCGGCGGCGGGCGCGGTGGCGGGCGTGGCCATGGCCGTCGCGACGCTGATCTCGATCAAGAGCGCGATCTTCGCGCCTACGCTGGCGGTGCTTCTGCTGGCCGCGGGCGCGCCCACGGTGCGGCCGATGCTCCGCCGGCTGGCGGCCTTCGGTGGCGGGTTCGCCGCCGCGCTGGGGCTGCTGTATTCGCTCCACGCGAGGGGCATCCGGTCGCGCATCGACATCGCGGACGTGGGCGGCACCGCCGAAAAGCTGTTCGGCTTGGCCCCGCTCTTCCCGCGCAAGGTTCAGCTTCTCGCCACGCTGCGGTGGGACGCGGCGTTCTGGGCGCTGTGCGCCGCGGGCACGGTGCTGGCGCTGGTCGAGCTCGCGCGCGGCCGCGAACGCCGCCGCGCGCTGGTAATCCTCGCGTTCGTGCTGCCGCTGGCGACGCTGCCGGTGTACCGCAACGCGTTCGGCTACTTCTACGTGGCGCTGGCGCCGGCCGCGAGCCTCGCGATCGCCGCCGTCGTGGCGAAGATCGAGTCGCGCCTCGCGGGGCGCCCGGTCGCGCTGCTGCTGGCCGTGGTCGTCGTGTCGGCCGCGCCGCTCGTCCAGGCCGCGCGCTTTCACCGGCTCAACTCCGGCGACGGCATCGCCACGCAACGCTCGGTGCTCAAGACGATCCACCAGGTCTTCCCGCGCCCGGTGCCGTACATCGACCGCTGCGGAATGGTGGCGTCGTTCCCGAAGGTCGGCCCGTTCATGACGACGTTCGTGATGGCCGACTACCGCCGCGCGGGACGCCCGATCTTCGAAGAGCTGCTGCGCCGGCAGCGGCCGGCGTTCGTTCTCCACAACACGCCGGCGCTCGCGTTGCAGGTCCGCCCACGGCGAATCCCCGGCAAGTCGTACCGCCTGCTGCGTCGCGACTTCAAAATCCTGCGCAGCCACTACGTGCGCCACTGGGGGCCGCTGTGGGTCGCCGGCAAGCGCTTTCGCGCGCTCGGCGACCAGCCGGTCGCCTTCGACCTGCTGGTCGCGGGGACGTACACCGTCGAGTCCAAGCGCGTGGTCGAGCTCGACGGTCGCGCGATCGCCGCCCGCGGCACGGTCGATCTCGCGCAGGGCCGGCACCGGATCCGCTGCGTGAATCCGGGAGACGACGGCAAGGACACCGTGACGCTCCGCTGGGGCGACCACCTGCGCCGCCCCAAGCGAAAGCCTCCCCGCGCGCGAATCTTCGACAGCCTGACCTTCCGCGGCGCCCACGAGCCTGGATGAGCATCGCGGCGTCGGCGACGCGGTAGGCGAGCTACCCCTCCGCCAGCGTTTCCTTGATCGCGGTCGCGAGGACGAAGGGCGCTCCGGCGCGAGTGCCGCGACGTCACCGAGCGCACCCGCGCGCTGACCCGCCGCATGGCGCGCGACTTCTAGGAGGCCGGCCGCGCGCTCAAGGACGCGCGCGACCGCAGGCTCTACCTCGCGGGGCCACACCGCACGTTCGAGCGATACACGCGCGCCGAGTTCGGCCTCTCCGACGACCGCGCGCGCCAGCTCATCGCGATCGCCGAGCACTTCAACCCCGAGATCGCGGAGCGCTTCGGCCTGCCGAAGCCGTGAGCTTCTCCAGAAATTCCAGCGGTTCGAAGACGAGGTGCGTGGAGCCGTCGCGAAGCGGCTTGCGCAGGGCGAGCGCGAGGCGGCCGTCGGGGAGTGGCGCGAGGCGGTCGTGAGAAAGCGGCGGTCTGGCGAGGTAGCGGCACAATCGCTCGAGGCCCCTTCGCGGGGCAGCCTTGACCTGACGTACGATTTCTCGTACATGTGGGGCATGATGACGCTCACCGCCAGCCGAGCACGCATCGACCTGTACCGGCTTCTCGACCGGGCCGCCGAGTCGCACGAACCCGTGCAGATCACCGGCCGGCGGGCGAGCGCCGTTCTCGTCTCCGACGACGACTGGCGCGCGATCCAGGAGACGCTCTATCTCCTTTCGGTGCCGGGGATGCGCGAGTCGATTCGCCGGGGCCTCAAGACGCCCGCGCGCAAGCTCTCCCGGCGGCTCCGCTGGTGAGCTTCACGCTCGTCTACGCGCGGCAAGCGCAGAAGGATGCGAAGAAGCTGTCCGCAGCTCGCCTTCGACCCAAGGCCGAAGCGTTGCTCGCCATCCTCGCCGAGAACCCCTTCCAGTCGCCTCCGCCCTTCGAGAAGCTGGTCGGCGATCTCCAGGGCGCCTTCTCGCGCCGCATCAACATCCAGCACCGCCTCGTCTATCAGGTCGTCGAGAAGGAGAAGATCGTGAAGATCCTCCGCCTGTGGACCCACTACGAGTAGGCGACAATCGGCGCTTGGGCCGGCGCCATCCGTCGGATCGCCGAGGAGTACGACTGGCTGGTCGACGCGCTCGTCGGCGTCGCCGCCGCGCTCGACTGGCCGCCCGAGCGCTGCCGCGAGCTCGCCAACCTCGCGCGCCGCCTCGATCGCGGCGTGCGCGCCGACCTGCTGCCGCTCTGCTCGCTGCGCGTCGCCGGTCTCGGCCGCGTCTACCTGCGGCGAGGAATTTGCTCGAGCGCTCGAAGCGTTCGTCTCGGGTCTCGAACGGGTCGGAAAAACCGACGCCGCGCGCGAGATCCGAGAGAGTATAGGGCGTTTGAAGGCCCGGTGCGGGCGGGGCGGCGGTGGGCTCGGGGACGAACGCGTGGCGTACGGACGGGACGCGCCCTGGGGGGAGCGCGCGACGGCGACGCGGGGCGCGATAAGGTCGGCTGGAGGGGTATCGCCAAGGACAACAGCGAGCGCGGGCTCGCATCGGGCCGCGCGGACTGCGAGGCCGATGAAGACGGTGAGCGGGACGCCTCGCTTCCATCGTCTCCACCGCCGCACGCGCCAACCAGCAGACCAATCGCACACAAAACCCTCATCGCTTGTCCTCCCATCGAAGCGGCGTGGCCGAGGAGGCGGCCGATGACCTCCTGCCCGGCGCCCATCATCGCGTAGCTGCTCCAGAACTGGCCGTGCAGGCGAGCCAGATGCGTCTGTACGTGTCCACCATCCTTGGCGACCTCGGCAGCGATGTCGTCGTGGTCGGCGAA
>JBBTFH010000080.1:0-3539 GCA_038041915.1 Myxococcota bacterium | reverse complement strand
GGCCGAGTCCATGGCCATCACCCTCGAACAGGCTCTCAGCGAGCGCATCCTCGTCTTCGACGGCGGGATGGGCACCTCGTGCCAAGGCTACCGCCTCGACGAGGCGGCCTATCGCGGCGCGCCGTTTTCGCGCCACGACGTTCCGCTCCAGGGCTGCCACGATCTGCTGTCGGTGACGCAGCCGAAGCTCATCGAAGAGATCCATCTCGCGTTCCTGCGCGCCGGCGCGGACATCCTCGAGACCAACACGTTCAACGCGACGGCCATTTCGCTGGCCGACTACCGCCTGCAAGAGCACGTCCGCGGAATCAACCTCGCCGCGGCGCGCGTGGCGCGGGCGGCCGCCGATTTCGTGACCGCAAGTGACCGCTCGCGGCCGCGCTTCGTCGCCGGCTCGATGGGCCCGACATCGCGCACGGCGTCGCTCTCGCCCGACGTCAACGATCCGGCCTACCGCGCGGTCACGTTCGACGCGCTGGTCGCGGCCTACCGCGAGCAGGCCCTCGCGCTCCTCGATGGCGGCGTCGATCTCCTCATGCCGGAGACGACGTTCGACACGCTGAACCTCAAGGCGGCGCTCTTCGCCATCGAGAGCGTATTCGACGATCTCGGCCGCCGCGTGCCGGTTCTGGCATCGATCACGATCGCCGACCGGAGCGGCCGCACGCTCTCGGGCCAGACGATCGAAGCGTGCTGGAATTCGATCGCTCACGCCGATCTGCTGGCGGTCGGCATCAACTGCGCGCTCGGCGCCGAGGAGATGCGGCCCTACGTCGAGGAGCTCGCGACGATCGCGCCGACGCGCCTGGCGTGCATCCCTAACGCCGGGCTGCCCAACGAGTTCGGCGAGTACGACGACACGCCCGAGCACATGGCGCGCATCCTCGGCGACTTTGCCGCGAGCGGTTGGCTGAACATCGCCGGCGGCTGCTGCGGGTCGACGCCCGAGCACATCGCGAAAATCGCCGCCGCGGTCTCGCGCCACCCGCCACGGGTCGTGCCGAACCCTCCGCCGCACACGCGCCTTTCGGGGCTCGAACCGCTGACAATCACGCCCGAGTCGAACTTCATCGTGGTAGGCGAGCGCACCAACGTCACCGGCTCGCGCAAATTCGCGCGGCTGATCCTCGGCGACGACTACGAGGGCGCGCTCGCGGTCGCGCGGCAGCAGGTCGAGGCCGGCGCCAACATGCTCGACGTGTGCATGGACGAGGCGATGCTCGACGCCGAACAGGCGATGACGCGCTTCCTCCACCTGATCGCGGCCGAGCCCGACATCGCGCGCATCCCGATCGTCATCGACAGCTCGAAGTTCTCCGTGATCGAGGCGGGTCTCAAGTGCGTGCAGGGCAAGGGCGTCGTGAACTCGATCAGCCTCAAGGAGGGCGAGGATGCGTTTCGCCGCCAGGCGCGGCTGGTGCGGCGTTACGGCGCGGCGGTCGTGGTGATGGCCTTCGACGAGGAGGGGCAGGCGGCGACGGTCGCGCGGCGCCTGGCCATCGCCGAGCGCGCTTATCGAATACTCACCGAAGACATCGGCTTCCCCCCGCAGGACATCATCTTCGATCCCAACGTGCTCACGGTCGCGACCGGGATCGAGGAGCACAACGCCTACGCGAAGGACTTCATCGAGGCGGTGCGGCAACTCGGAAAGCGCTTTCCGCTCGCCCAGACCAGCGGTGGCATCAGCAACGTCTCGTTCTCGTTCCGCGGCAACGACCCGGTGCGCGAGGCGATGCACGCGGCGTTCCTCTATCACGCGATCCGCGCGGGCCTGCGCATGGGCATCGTCAACGCGGGGCAGCTCGCGGTCTACGAAGCGATCGCTCCCGAGCTGCTCGAGCGCGTCGAGGACGTCCTGCTCGATCGCCGGCCCGACGCGACGGAGCGGCTGGTCGTCTTCGCAGCGTCGGTCGCAAGAGGTGGAGCCAAGGAGGTCGAGTCGGACGCCTGGCGCGCCGAGCCGGTGGCAAAGCGCCTTGCGCACGCGCTCCTCCACGGCATCACCGCCTTCATCGACGAAGACGTGGCGGAGGCGCTGACGGCTTATGCCAAGCCGCTCGACATCATCGAGGGGCCGCTGATGGACGGCATGAGCGTGGTCGGCGAGCTCTTCGGCGCCGGCAAGATGTTCCTGCCGCAGGTGGTGAAGAGCGCCCGCGTGATGAAGAAGGCGGTCGCGCTGCTCGAGCCGTTGATGGAGGCTTCGAGGTCGCGGATGGGCGTAAAGACGGCCAAGGGGCGAATCGTCGTCGCCACCGTGAAGGGCGACGTTCACGACATCGGCAAGAACATCGTCGCCGTGGTGCTGCGCTGCAACGGCTACGAGGTGACGGATCTCGGCGTGATGGTGCCGGCGCACCGCATCCTCGAGACGGCGAAGGCGGAAAACGCGGATCTGATCGGCCTCTCCGGGCTCATCACGCCGTCGCTCGACGAGATGATCCACGTCGGCCGCGAGATGACGCGCCAGGGCTTCACCGTGCCGCTGCTGATCGGCGGCGCGACCACCAGCGGCAAGCACACGGCGGTCAAGATCGCGCCCGCATACGAAGGCGAAACGCTGCACGTGAAGGACGCCTCGCTGGCGGTCGGAGTCGTCGGCAAGCTGCTCAGCGCCGAGGGGCGCATCGCGCTCGCGCGGCGGAACCGCGCGGAGCAGGCGGAGCTGCGCGCGGCTCACGCGTCGAACGTCGCGCAGCGGCGGCTGGTCACGCTCGACGAGGCGCGGGCGCGGCGGGCGCGCATCGCGTGGCGCGCCGAGGACATCGCGAAACCGGAGTTTCTCGGCGTGCGCGCGCTCGACGCGCCGCTCGCGGAGATCGCGCGCTGCATCGACTGGACGCCCTTCTTCCATACCTGGGAGATGAAGGGCGTCTATCCCAAGATCCTCGACGACGCGAAGGCGGGCGCGCGGGCGCGGGAGCTTCTGGCCGACGGGCGCGCGATGCTCGAGCGCATCGTCTCGGGCGGATTGCTGCGTGCGCGCGGCGTCTACGGCTTCTTCGCGGCGGCCTCGGAAGACGAGGACGTGGTGCTGTTTCGCGACCAGACGCGCGCCGGCGAGCTCGCGCGCTTCCACATGCTGCGCCAGCAGGAGCCGCGCGGCGCCGACGCGGAGCTGCTCGCGCTCGGTGACTTCGTCGCGCCCGCGGGAAGCGACCTTGCCGACCACGTCGGCGCGTTCGTCGTCTCGGCCGGCGAAGGGCTCGACGCGATCGTCGCCGAGCGCGAGCGCGATCTCGACGACTACGGCGCGATCATGGCGAAAGCCATCGCCGACCGCCTCGCCGAAGCGTTTGCCGAGTGGCTGCACGCGCGCGCGCGCCGCGAGTGGGGCTACGGACGCGACGAGACGGTGAGCATCGAGGTTCTGCTCGGCGAACGCTTTCGCGGCATCCGCCCCGCGCACGGCTATCCCGCCTGCCCCGACCACACCGAGAAGGCGACGCTCTTTCGCCTGCTCGACGCCGAGGCGCGCGCGGGCGTGCGCCTGACCGAAAATTTCGCGATGTGGCCCGCCGCCTCCGTCTCGGGCC
>JBBTFH010000079.1:0-5856 GCA_038041915.1 Myxococcota bacterium | reverse complement strand
GGGCACGACGGCGAGCGGATGGTTGCGGGCGAGCAGCGCAACGGCGATGCCGAGCGCCGAGGGCAGGAACCGCTCGGTCCAGCGGTTGAGCGCGAAGGCGCCGCGTCCGAGGAGGTCGCGCACCATGCGCCACAGTATACGTGGCGACGTATGCCCATGTGAGCGGATCCGTCGGGTTCCTGGCGGGAGGGCCCTGAACATGCGTCCAACATTCGTTTCCTGTAGTTGCGCCTTACGGCTAGCCGTGTGGCTCATCGCGCCCCGCGGCCCCGCTGCGCGAACACCAGAGGACGCTTTGCGCCCGTGCGGCACGCGTTCGCGGCGCGTTCGCGTCGCCCAGGCCCACCGCCGCCGCGGTTTCTGGGAGACGGCTCTCCACGGTTCGCGTGCGCGCGGGATGTGCTACCTTTCTGTCGATGTCGCCGATGAAGGTTCTCGGACGCCGTGTCCCCTGGCATCGTTCCAGTGCCGAATGCTTTGCATGGCAGGACGAGGTGGCCCGGATGTTCGGCCGCCAGCCGATTTGCCGACGGGGCGTGTTCCGCTTCCGGTCCTTCCAGGAGGCCGACGCATGGCTGACGGACCAGAGAGCCCGGAGCCACCTCGAACACCGACGCAGGCGGACCTCCAGCGCATCGCCCGGAGCCTGAACCAGCACCAGGTTCGCGTTGACGACGCCGCCGCCGCGACGGCCCTCGCGCCCCGAGGCGCCTTGGTGTGAGCGGATCCGTCAGCCGTCGAGCTTGACCCATACCGACTTGACCTCCGTGTAAAGCTCGAGCGCGTGGGGGCCCATCTCGCGGCCCCATCCGGACTGGCGCACGCCGCCGAACGGCGAGGCCGAGTCGAACCCGTTGTAGAGGTTCACCCACACGGTGCCGGCGCGAATGCGGCGGGCCAGCGCGTGGGCGCGGCCGACGTCGCGCGTCCACACCGCGGCGCACAGGCCATAGGTCGTGCCGTTGCAGATACGCACGGCCTCGTCGTCGGAGGAAAACGGGATGCACGCGAGCACGGGGCCGAAGATCTCGTCCTGGGCTATGGCCATCTCGGGGCGCACGTCGCGAAACACCGTCGGCTGGACGAAGTTTCCGCGCTCGCCGATCCGCTCGCCGCCGGCGACCAGCGTCGCGCCTTGGTCGCGGCCGCGCGCGATGTAGCCGAGGATCTTCTCGAGCTGCGCGCGCCCGGTCTGCGCGCCCATCTGCGTATTCGCATCGAGCGGGTCGCCGACGCGCATCGCGGCCGCCATCGTCGCCAGCCGCTCGACCACCTCGTCGTAGCGCGAGCGCTCGACCAGCAGCCGCGAACCGGCGGAGCAGACCTCTCCCTTGTTGGCGAAAATACCCCAGAAGGCGGCGGGCAGCGCCTCGGCGAGATCAGCGTCGGAGAAGATCACGTTGGGCGACTTGCCGCCGAGCTCCAGCGAGAGGCGCTTGAGGTTCGACGCCGCCGAGTAGCGCAGAAGCTCGCGCGCGGTGCGCGTGCTGCCGGTGAACGCGAGCTTGTCGACGTCCTGGTGCAGCGCGAGCGCCTTGCCGGCGGGATCGCCCAGGCCCGGCACGACGTTGACGACGCCCGGCGGCACGCCCGCCTCGCGGCAGAGCGCGGCGAGTCGGAGCGCGGTCAGCGGCGTCAGCTCCGAGGGCTTGAGCACGACCGTGTTACCGCACGCGAGCGCGGGCGCGAGCTTCCACGCGGCCATCAGCAGCGGGTAGTTCCACGGCACGATCTGCCCGCACACGCCGACCGGCTCGCGCAGCGTGTAGTTGAGGAAAGGGCCTTCGACCGGGATGGTTTCGCCGTGGAGCTTGGTCGCCCAGCCGGCGTAGTAGTGGAAAATATCCCACGATGGCGGCAGATCGCCGCGCATCGCCTCGGTGACGGTCTTGCCGTTCTGCAGCGACTCGAGGATCGCGAGAGCCTCGGCGTCGCGCGCGACCAGGTCGCCGACCTTCCAGAGCAGGCGCCCGCGCTCGGCGGCGGACATGCGTGGCCACGGGCCATCCTCGAACGCGCGGCGCGCGGCGCGCACGGCGCGATCGACGTCCCGCTCGTCGGCGGCGGCGGCTTCGCACAGCGTCTCGCCGGTGGCGGGGTTCACGACCGGCAGCGTGCGGCCCGAGAGCGGCTCGACCTCGGCGCCGTCGATGAAGAGCAGGGCGGGCTTCAGCGAGGCGCGGATGCGATCGGCGACGGCGTGCATGGGCGGCGGCATCGTAATACAGTTCATTGGTTGCAACGCTTGCTCTTGACCGCGGCGCTCGCCGCCAACCCGCCGTTCGGATCGTGAGCGCCCCGATTCTCATCCTCAAGTGCGGCACGACGCTCCCCGCCCTCAAAGCGGTCTGCGGCGACTACGACGCGTGGTTCGCACGCGGCCTGACGCGGCCGACGATGACGTGCGAGGTGTGGAGCGGCGCCAGACCGCCTTCGGTGCGCGACGTCGCGGGTATCGTCGTCAGCGGCTCGCCGCTCTCCGCCGCGCACCCGGAGCCGTGGATGGACGATGCCGCCGCGTACCTGCGCGGCGCCGCCGACGCCGGCGTGCCGATCCTCGGCGTGTGCTTCGGCCACCAACTCGTCGGTTTTGCCTGGGGCGCACGCGTCGTCAGGAACCCGATGGGATGGGAGCTCGGCACGTGCGACGTGCGCACGACCGACGCCGGGCGCGTCGATCCGCTGTTTCGCGGCATCCCCGCGACGTTCGGCGCGCACATGAGCCACCGCGACATCGTCGTCGGCACGCCCGACGGCATGGCGGTGCTGGCGGAAAACGGTCACACGTCGATCCAGGCGATCGGCGTCGGCGCGCACGTGCGCGGCGTTCAGTTTCACCCCGAAGCGGACGCGACGATGGCGCGGCTCTACATCAGCGGGCGCGCGGCGGGGCTGCGCGGCGACGGCCTCGATCCGGACGCGCTCGAAGCGACGGTGCGGCAGGTGGCCGAGCCGGCATTGATCCTGCGAAACTTCGAGCGACATTTCGTCGAGGCGGGCTGATGCCGCCGCATACGCGCGCGTACCGTGTCGGCGAGACCCGCCGCGTCATGGTGGTGGTGCTCGTTCTCAACGTCGCCGTCGCGGTCGCCAAGCTCTGGTACGGCTACGTCGCGAACGCCGTCGCGCTGCAGGCCGACGGGCTGCACTCGCTCCTCGACGGCTTCGCCAACATCGTCGGTCTCGTCGGGCTGCACTATGCGGCGGCGCCGCCCGACTCAGGGCATCCGTACGGACACCGCCGCGTCGAGCACCTCGCGGCCGCGGGCGTGGGCGTGCTCATCCTCGCAGGCGTCGTCGAGGTGGGTCGCGGGGCGTGGACCGCCCTCGCCGTAGGCGGCCGTCCGCGCACCGACGCCACGGGCCTGGTCGTCATCGTCGGCACGCTGCTCGTGAACATCGCCGTGACCCGCTGGGAGTCGCGCCGGGCCCGCGATCTCGACAGCCCGTTCCTCGCCGCCGACGCGCGGCATACGCTCTCGGACGTGTTCGCGACGCTGCTGGTGCTCGCGTCATACGCGGCGGCGCACGCCGGCATCACCTGGGCCGATCCCGTCGCTGCCGTCATGGTAATGGCGCTGATCGCGCGCGCCGGCCTCGAGGTCTTGCGCGAGAACGTGCCGGTGCTGCTCGACGCCGCCGTGATCGAGCCCGCGCGCGTGCGCGAGACCGTTCTGGCCGTGCCCGGCGTCGCCGGCTGCCACGAGCTGCGCTCGCGCGGCTCGGCGCAGGCCGTGCTGCTCGACCTGCACATCCAGGTCGATCCACGGATGACCGTGCTCGACGGGCACCACCTGAGCCACCGCGTGAAGGACGCGGTGATGGCGCGCTTCCCCGAGGTCGAGGACGGGCTGGTGCATCTCGAACCGGACGTGCCGGAGGAGCGGTACGAGTAGAGAGATCAGCGCGCGATCCAGCGCGCGATCGCCGCGCTGGCGTCGAAGAGCGCCTCGGCGAGGAAATTGCGTGGCGGCACGTCGTCGCCCCACGGGATGCCGGCCAGCGTCGCGCGCTCCTCCCGCGCCCGGGCGGCCTGGGTGCGCAGATCCTCCAGCTCGCGCCGCTGCGCCTCCTCGAGCCCCCCCGACTCGACGAACTCGACGCAGCGCCGCAGCTCGTCGCGCTCGAACCACGTGCCGTGGCGCGCGCAGACGTCGAGGATGACGCCCGAGCCGCGCCCGAACGTCTTGCGGTTCATGATCTCACCGCAGCCGGGGCAGCGGCGGTAACGGACTCTTTCCCCGATGGTCGCGGGTGGCGGCGGCTCTCGCCTGCGCGTCTGGGTCGGCGGCGGGCGCGGGCGGCTCTGAAACAGGCTCGCCTCGGTGTCGCGGTCGATGAACACGCCGGCGCACGCCTCGCAGTAGTCGACGCCCATGCCGCCGGCGAGGCGCCGTACGAGCGGCTTTCTGCACGACGGGCAGCGATGCCCGGTTTCGCCCGGGCGCTCGGCTTCGATCGGCAGCACCGCGCCGCACTTGGCGCAGTTGTGCGAGCCGAGGAAGTTTGGCGAGAAGCAGCGCGCGCACAGCAGCGTCGCCAGCATCGCGCGGCAGTAGGCGCAACTCGGCGCGGCGCACGAAGCGTCGGCGCCGCAGCCCGGGCAGCGCAGGACGCCGGCGGCGGTCGGCGGCGTGGGTACGGTCACGAGCGCCGTGCAGCGGCAGCGCACCTGCGCGCCCGGCGCCGTCTCTCCCACGTCGAGCGCCAGGTTGCAGCGCGGACACAGGACGACCATTCCGCCGATGCTATCATGCGCCCTCGCATGCGCTTCGCGACGGTGATGCTGGCTCTGTTAGCTCTCGCGATCGGCTGCGCGTTCGGCCCAGGGCCGGCGCCGCGCCCGCTCGCGCCCATGCCCGCGCGTCGCGACGGCGTGATGGCGACCGGCGATGCGGCCTACGACGGGTTCTTCCTCCGTGCCGCCGAGGTCGAGCGGAAGGTCGCCGCGGCCGAGGCGCAACAGGCGGCACTGCACAGGCCGCTCGCGCTCGCGCTCGACCTGTCGGTCGAGGCTCGCGCCGAAGACGTGGTGGCCGCGTTGCGCGAGGTCGCGCGGCAGGCCGCGCTGAGCGGCGCCCGGTTCACGCTGGTCGCGGGCGAGCCTGGGCCGGCGGACCGTTCCGACGAGCCGCGCCTGGTGCAGAGGTCGAAGGCGCCGATCGAGCCGCGCGCGCGCCTGATCCTCGACGCGACGGTCGAGACGGTGCGTCTCGCGCTCACCGCGAGCGCCGGCTGGGGCGCCATGCGTAGCGAGATCGACGCGCTGCGGCGCGAGGCGGAAAAGCTGGTCGCGGGCGTACCCAAGCGGTTCCCGACCAAGCGGCGCGGCGCGCGCTTCGGCAAGGCGGTGGTCGCGGAATTGCAAAGCCGCTGGCTGGCGCTGGGCGCACAAGCCAAGCGCGCCGCGGCTTCGTCCGACGCGAGCACGTCGCTCGTCGCCCAGTTGCGGGCGGCGTCGTCGACTTAGCGGGCCGCTACTTGGCGGCGGGCTTGTCGGCTCGCGGCTCGCGGCTCTCGCGCACTTCGCGCGCGCCGGTCGCGGTCGGCTCGAGGATCGTCAGGAACTTGAAGGTCCTGCCCTTGTTCGGCTTGGTCTTGGAGGCAAGCGGCCGAAAGATCGTCCGCACCAGCGTGTGACCCTTCGCGCAACGCATCACCCGCTCCTGCAGCCCGGGAGCCTTACGCTCAATGTTGCCCTTCTCGACGACGGCGGCGCCACACGCACAGTTCTTCATGGGGTGGCGTTTGTGTCATGCAGGGGGGGGGGAGTCAAGCGCCCCTCCGACAGCGCCACTCCGCCAAGCGAAGCCGAGCGTGCGCCGGCGCCAACGCCGACGCACGCCCGGCCCCCAA
>JBBTFH010000078.1:0-6175 GCA_038041915.1 Myxococcota bacterium | reverse complement strand
CGTCGTTGCCGGCGGCCCCATTCCCGCGATAGCCTCCCGTCGGTGAAATACCTCGCTCCCAACGCCTTCACCGCCGCGAGCCTGCTGTGCGGCCTCGCCTCGATCGTCCTGACGGTGGAAGGCCGCTTCGTCGACGCGGCCTGGTTCGCGCTCTACTGCGTGCTGCTCGACAAGGTCGACGGCTTCGCGGCGCGGCTGCTCGGCGCGCAGTCGCGCTTCGGCGCCCAGTTCGACTCGTTCGCCGATCAGGTCGGCTTCGGCATCGCGCCGGCGGTGCTGTTCCTGAGCTACTTCACGGAGCACCCCGAGTACGGCCTCGCGCAAGGACTCGGCCGCCTGGCGCTGCTGGTCGGCGCCGGCGTCTACGTCGTCGGCAACGCCGCGCGCCTGGCCCGCTACAACATCAGCGAGTCCGATCCGCGCTACTTCCAGGGCGTCCCGACGACGCTGGCGGGGGGGTTCCTCTGTGCGCTGTTCCTGACCTGTCTCAAGTACGGCGCGCAGCCGTCGGCGTTTCACGAGCCGCGCCTCCTGGGCTCGCTCCACATCGGCGCGGTCGTGCTGCGCGGGATGCCCGTCTATCTCGTGATGTTCGGGCTGCTCATGGTCTCGCAGGTGCGCATCCCGAAGCTCACCCACCGGACCAAGCGCGTCTGGAACCTGCTCCAGGTCCCCAACGTCGCCGCCGTGTACGTGTTTGGCGCCATCCAGTGGTTTCCCGAGTACATGTTCGCGCTCGCGCTCGCGTACTTCGTCATCGGCGTGATCGTCAGCCGCCTGCGCGGCGCGCCACCCTCGGCGGACGAGCACGTCGGCCAAGAAGCCGGCGCGGCGCGGTAGCGCCCGCCTACGGCTTCTTCAGGAACGCGTCGCCGAGCTCGCGCGACCGCCGCGTCGCCGCCTCGACGGCGTTCATCAGCGTCGTGCGCAGGCCGCCCGCCTCGAGCGTGTGCAGGCCCGCGATCGCGGTGCCGCCGGGCGAGCAGACCATGTCCTTGAGGCGTCCGGGGTGCTCGCCGGTGTCGATCAACAGCTTCGCCGCGCCCAGCACGGTCTGTGCGGCCAGCGCCTGGGCGTCCTGGCGCGCGAGGCCGACCTTCACGCCGGCGTCGGAGAGCGCCTCGATGATCAGGAAGACGTACGCGGGCCCGCTGCCCGAGAGGCCGGTCACGGCGTCGAGCGCCGTCTCCTCGAGGACGACCGTCATACCGACGGCGTCGAAGATGCGGCGCGCGAGCGCGACGTCGTCCTCGGTCGCCGACGTGCCGGCCGCGAGCCCGGTCGCGCCGGCGCCGACGAGCGCGGGGGTGTTGGGCATCACGCGTACCACGCGCGCGCCGCGACCGAGCTTCGCCTCGATCGCGGCGATCGGCACGCCGGCGGCGATCGAGATGACCAGCGCGCCTTCGCGCAGGTGCCCGGCGATTCCGGCGAGCGCGTCGGCCATCGTTTGTGGCTTGACCGCGAGCACGACCACGTCGCTCTCGCGCGCGACCTCGCGGTTGTCCGCCGTCGTGCGGATGCCGTACCGCCGCGCGAGCGCTTCGGTCTGCGCAGCGCGCGGGTCGCTCGCGATCACGCGGCGCGCCTCGACCACGCGCGCGCTCTCGCACAGCCCCTTGATGAGCGCCTCGCCCATGGCGCCGGCGCCGACGAAGCCGATGGTCTTGTCGATGGTCACGGCCATGGTTCCCCTTTTCTACCCCAAGTCCATGTCCTCGCGCGGTCGCGCGCCGCTGCGGTCGAAGCGATCGGGTCGCCACGCGTGAAAGAGCGCGTGCCGCGGCCGGCCGGTCATCGCGTCGGCGACGTGGCACGCGACGGCGGGCGCCATCATGAAGCCGTGGCCGACGAAACCGGAGCAGAGCCAGAGGCCCGGGCAGTCGGGCGCCTCGCCGACTATGGGGTGGCCGTCGGGCGTCATGTCGTACGGGCCGGCCCACTGGCGCAGCACCTTGACCTCGCTCAGGCGCGGCACGACGCGCAGGAGCGCGCGCGCCATCTCGCGCAGGAAGATCAGGCGCGAGGCCAGGTTGATGCGGCGGTCGTCGTCGGGCACGGTCAGGCCGCCGACGATTTCGCCGCGCATCGACTGCGAAAAGTAGAGGCCCGAGCCGATTTCGGCGACCAGCGGCCGCAGCCAGGGCTTGAGCGGCTCGGTCGAGCAGATCTCGTGGCGGTGCGGCCATGTCGGCAGGGTGGCGCCGGCCATGCGCGCGATCGTCGGTGACCACGCGCCGGCGGCGGCGACGACGCGCTCGGCGACGATCGTGCCGCGGGGCGTCTCGACGTGAAAGCCGCCGGGGGCGAGGCGAAGCGCGGTCACGGGCGTGAACGTGTGCACGCGAGCCCCGTGCCGCTCGGCGCCGCGCGCGTAGCCCCACAGGAACGGCCAGGGAAAGATCACCGCGTCGCGCGGGTTGTAGGACGCCGCGACCACGCCGCCGACATCTAGCTCGGGCACGACCTCGCGCACGTCCGCCGGCGAGAGCAGCCGCGTCGGCACGCCGCACCGCTGCCCGAGCTCCGCGCTCTTCTCGAGGCGCGCGCGTTCGACCTCGCTGCGCGCGAGGAAGACGTAGCCGCCGCGGCGCAGCCACACGTTGACGCCCATCGACGTGGCGAAGCCCTGGCAGATCTCCAGGCTCTCCTGCATCAGCCGGATGTTGAGCTCGGTCGACCACTGCAAGCGTACGCCGCCGCCGTTGCGTCCCGACGCGCCGTAGTTGACGTACGCCTTGTCGAGGACGACCACGTCCTTGCAGCCGCGCCGCGCAAGCTCGTAGGCAAGAGCGAGCCCCTGGATGCCGGCGCCGACGATCGCGACGTCGGCGCGCTCGGGGAGCGGCCCTTTCGGCGGTTCGCCGGCGAGCGCAGGCTCGGGCGCCGCAAGCGGCACGTACGGAAGCGCACCGACGTCGCCGTGGCGTGCGAGGGCGCGCAGCGTCACCGGCGCGATGGGCGGCCGCGCGGTGAACGGCTGCGCGCCGTCCTTGCGCCCGCCCAGCCGCTGAATCATGCGCGCGACGATCGACTGGCACTCCTTGCCCTCGCACGGCCCCGTGCCGAAGCCGGTGTAGCGCTTCACCTCCTCGAGGTGCCGGTGCCCGAGCGCGAGCGCCTTCTCGACGTCCTGGGCGGTCACGTCCTCGCAGCGACAGACGATCGTGCGGCTCATGGCGAAGCTTCTTGGCCCGCCGCCTCGCCGCTCGCGATCGCCTCGCGCACCGACCCCGCGCCGCGCACGTCGCCGCAGGCATGGACGCCCTCGGCGCGCGTGCGGCCGCGATCGTCGGCGACGACGGCGAAGCCGCCGGCCTCGTCGGAGAGGCCGACCTCGGCGCCGAGCTGCCGGGCGATCTCGGACGCCGGCGATAGCGGCTCGCACACGACGACGCCGTCGCATTCGACCTCGGCGCCCTCCGCCGTCGTCACGGAGCGCACGCACGCGCGGCCCTTGGCCAGGGCCACGGCCGCCGTCCGCGTCACCGGCACGCCGGCGTTTGTCAGCACCGCCGTGATCGCATCCGACTCCTCGCCGGCGCCGGCGACCACGGCCCGCGAAGCAGGGCGCACGCCGTGCAAAACGAGCAGTCTTCCGGCGGCGCGCGCCGGGAGCACGCCGGGAAGATCGTTGCCGGGAAACACGGCGTTCTGCGCGTAGCCTCCGGTGGCCACGATCACGCGCTCGGCGCGCACGAGCAAGAGGCCGCCTGGCGTCGCGACGCCGACGATCCCGCCTTCCTCGGCATAGAAACCGAACGCCGCCGCGCGCCCAAGCAGCGTCGCGCCCGCCGCGCGCGCGGCCTCGGACATGACGTGGGCCGCCGCCGGCCCGTATGCAGCGTCGGAGAGCAGCCGCCCGCCCGGGCGAGCTTGATCGTCGATGAGCAGCACTTCGCCACCGGTCCGCGCCGCCGCTCGCGCCGCCGTGAGCCCCGCCGGCCCGCCTCCTATGACCAGCACGCGCGGCCGCGCGAAGCGCACCGGCAGCGGAGGCGCCGCCTCGTCGGGCAGCCGCCCGAGCCCGGCGAGGCGCCGCACGAGTGCCTGCATGACCTCGTTGAGAGCGCGCGGCCGGGTCATGAACGTGTGCGGGTCGAAGCCGGCGGGAAAGGCGAAGTCGGCGGCGCCGAGCACATCGAGGCTCGCGCTCGGCCACGCGTTCTGCCGCTCGACCGCGAGCCCGTCGGCGCTCGGGGTCTGGCAGGCCTTCACGTTCGGGACGCCGCCGACGCGCATGAGGCACGCGCCGCAGTGTCCCGACAGGCAGAAGAAGCCGCGCGGCCGGTGGTACTTGATGCTGCGCGCGAGCACCTGCACGCCGGACGCGAAGAGCGCCACCGCCACCGGCTCGTCCTCGAACGCGCGCAGCTCGCGGCCCTCGAAGCGCAGGGCGATTGCTCCGCCACGCGCGAACCCTTCGATCCGACGGTCGTGCCGACGGTCGTGCCGTCGTTCGGGCCGTCGTTCGCGCATCGCTTGCGTCAGCCTGGCGTCAGAACGATGGGTCGGCTTCCGTGCCGAGGTCGTAGCCGCCCGCGCTGTCCTGGAGCGCTTCGATCCAGCACGCCGCGCCGCCGCCGCCCCACGTGATGTCCGCGACGCGCCAGAGATCCTCGTCCACGAAGTCGGGCACCTGATCGGGGATCGCGCCGTAGGTCGCGAGGCGCGATCCGTCGCAGTAGAGGTTGATCATGGGGTGCGACACGACGTTGCCGCTGTAGTAGGCGACCATGACGCGGAACTTGTCGCCCTCGTGCGGGTTGTCGAGGTTGATGTTTTCGGGCTTTCCCGGCGTGCCGACGTTGTCCAGATCGAGCCGCGGGTTGGGGCACTGGAGGCCCTCGGCGCACTCGGTGGCCGGGTAGCCCCAGCCGACGTCGGCGTCCCGGCAGTTTTCGTAGTAGCAGTCGTCGGCGCTGAACCAATCCTCGCTGGATTCGCGGTGAAGGTGCAGGTCGAGGTCGGACTGGCCGGTCGTGTCCCAGCACAGCTCGACGCGCAGACCCGATTCCGCGATGTGGATGAGGAAGCTGCAGGAGTGCGGCGGGTCGCCCGGCGCCAGCTCGAGCTCCAGCGTCGCGCGGTAGTCGCCGCTGAGGATTGGGGTGAACTTCGCGATGGTTGATTCGATCGTGAAACCATCGGCGCTCTCCGTGCCGCGCGCGTCGGTCAGCGTGAAGCTCGGCTGGCCGAGCACGGCGTCGCAAGGCCCGCCCTCGACGGTCCATTTCCGGCTGGAGGCGCCTCCGGGATAGAACTCGAAGGCATCGAGCGTGTATTCTCGGAACGGCTCGCCGCCGGGGATGCGCTGATCGTCCGCGTTCGGGCAGGACAGGGACGGCTCCTCGCACAGCCCCTCGTCGGTGCAGCCGTTGCAGTCGTTGTCGGCGCGGTCGGCGAGAGCGCCTTCGTTGTCGCTCGGCGTGATGCCCCCCTCGCACGGTCCCCAGTGCGCCACGTCCGGTCCGCCGTCGTCGCGGGAAGAAGCTTCACACGTCTGCGTGCCGTCGGCGCAGACGCCCACGTGGCGGCGGCCCGGCGGCCCGGCGAAGCAAGCCTTCGAGGCGCCGGGCGCGCAGTCGCAGCCCTCGTCGACAAGGCCGTTGCAGTCGTCGTCGACATCGTTGCCCGGGCCCGCGACGAAGTCCGTGCCGTCGACGCCGCAGCTCTCGGCCGTGCCGCAGCCGTCGTCCTTCGGCTGAAGGCACCCCGGGTTCATGCTGTTCTTGGGGCACACCCGCTCGCCGGCGTCCGGGATGACCGTGGGGCCGAGGAAGGGATGCTCGTCGGAGGTGGTGCAGCCTAGCGACGCGAGGGCCAGAAGCAACGATCGCCCGCTCATCATCGTCGCACGATGCTAGCACAGGGTTTCGCGGGACGCGCAAAACGCCCCGTCGCTGCTGGCGGCTCAGCCGAGCTTTTCGGAAATCACCTTGGCCTGCGTGAAGAGCAGCAGGGTGTCCCGCCCGCCCGCCTTGGAGTCGGTGCCCGACAATCGAGAGCGCGCAGCGCGCGAGGTGAGCGAGGCCCGAAGGGCCCGCGGATCGTTTCGGAGAGTGACGCTCAGCCGAGCTTTTCGGAAATCACCTTGGCCTGCGTGAAGAGCAGCAGGTAGTCCCGCCCGCCCGCCTTGGAGTCGGTGCCCGACAATCGAGAGCGCGCAGCGCGC
>JBBTFH010000077.1:4799-21936 GCA_038041915.1 Myxococcota bacterium | reverse complement strand
TCATCGAAGAGAACGCGCTCAACGTGCGCAACCTCGACGTGTAGCCGCTTCGTTGACAACGGCAGGGCGTATGTCGACGATTATGGCATGACACGTTCACGCATTCTCGGAACGGGGCACTACGTGCCGGAGCGGGTCGTGACCAACCACGACCTTTCGCAGCTCATGGAGACCACCGACGAGTGGATCCAGGAGCGGACGGGGATCCGTGAGCGGCACTGGGTCGAGCCGGGACAGACGGGCGCGGAGCTGGCGGAAAACGCGGCGCGCCAGGCGCTCGAAGCGGCGGGCCTCGAGCCCAAGGAGCTCGATCTCGTCATCTACGCGACGCTCTCGCCCGACCACGACTTCCCCGGCACCGGCGTGTTCTTGCAAAAGCGCCTCGGGCTCGCGGGCAACGCCGTGCTCGACATCCGCCAGCAGTGCACCGGCTTCATCTACGGCACCAGCATCGCCGACCAGTTCATCCGCACCGGCACGTTCCGCCACGTGCTCGTGGTCGGCTGCGAGGTCCACTCGACGGGCTTGGACGTCACCACGCGCGGCCGCGACATCACGGTGATCTTCGGCGACGGCGCGGGCGCGGTGGTGCTCGGGCCGTCGGATTCCGCCGACCGCGGCCTGCTCGCGTCGTGCCTCCACGCCGACGGAAATTTCGCCGAGATGCTGTGGTGCGACAAGCCGGGCTCGATGTACCAGCCGCGCATCAGCGCCGAGGACATCGCCGAGGGCCGCCACTTCGGGCACATGCAAGGCCGGCACGTCTTCAAGCACGCGGTCACGCGCATGCCCGAGGCCGTGCACGAGGTGCTCGGCGCCGCCAAGCTCTCGATTACCGACGTCGACCTCTTCATCCCGCACCAGGCCAACCTGCGCATCACCGAGGGCGTGCAGAAGCAACTCGGCCTGCCCGCGGAGCGGGTTTTTTCGAACATCCAGCGCTACGGCAACACCACCGCCGCGTCGATCCCCATCGCGCTCGACGAGTGCGTACGCGGCGGGCGCGTGCCCGAAGGCTCGCTCGTGTGCATGGCCGCGTTCGGCGCCGGCTTCACGTGGGGCGCGCTCCTGCACCGCTTCTAGCGGTTTAGGCGCGGGCGCTACTTTTCGCGGAAGACGATGCGGCCGCGCGTCGGGTCGTAGGGCGACACGGCGACGGTCACCGAATCGCCGAGCACGATGCGGATGCGGAACTTTCGCATCTTGCCCGAGAGGTGCGCGAGCACGGTGTGGTTGGGCGCCACGTCGACGCGGAACAATCCACCGGCAAGCACCTCGGTGATGGTGCCGGTGAACTCGATCGCGTCATCCTTGCTCATGGGCGACGAACTCTATATGCGGGACCGGGGCTGGCGCAAGCAGAGACGATCGGTCAAGCGGCGCGCGTAGGACGGCACAGGCGATCGATCTCGCGCTCGACCGCGGCTTCGGGCTTGCGCGTGGCGAGCGCCAACTCGTTGATGAGCAGCGCGCGCGCGGTGTCGAGGAGCTTGCGCTCGGAGAACGAGAGATCCTTGCCGCACTGAAGCCGCAGCAGATCGCGCAGCACGGTCGCCACCGCCTCGGGAGTGCCCACCTTGAGCCGCTCGAGGTACTCACGGTGGCGGCGATTCCACGGACCTTCGGGCGCGGTCGAGGGCTTGCGCAGCACGTCGAACACGGCTCTGGCCTGCTCGGGCGCCATCACCGGCCGCAGCCCCACGCCGTCCGCATTGTGCGTGGGGATCATGATGGTCACGTCGCTGCCGAGAACGGACAGGACGTAGAAAGCATGATCCGCGCCACCTATCGCGCGAGTCTCGAGCCGGATAACCTCGGCGACCCCGTAGGCGGGGTACACCACCTTGTCTCCGACCCGAAAACCCGTCGCCCCCACCCGTGCAGCAGCTCGCAAAGTCCCAAAAGCTTAGCAGATTTATGCGACGGGGTCGAGGGTGGATTCGAGCGGGCGCAGGCCGGCGTCTCGCAGCAGGCGGCGATCGTCGTCGGCATCGGGATTCGGCGTGGTGAGAAGCTTCTCGCCGTAGAAGATCGAGTTCGCGCCGGCCAGGAAGCAGAGGACCTGCGCCTCGCGCGAAAGCTCGCTGCGGCCGGCCGAGAGCCGCACCATCGCGCGCGGCATCGCGATGCGGGCGGTGGCGACCATGCGCACGAGCTCGAGCGGATCGATCGGCGGCCTGCTCGCGAGCGGCGTTCCGGGCGCGCGCACGAGCGCGTTCACCGGCACGCTCTCGGGGTGCGGATCGAAGCCCGCGAGCGTCGCGAGCAGCCGGCAGCGATCGGCGACCGACTCGCCCATGCCGATGATGCCGCCGCAGCAGACCTGCAGGCCGGCGCGGCGCACGCGGTCGAGCGTGGCGAGGCGCTCCTGGTAGACGCGCGTGGTGATCACGGCGCCGTAAAATTCCGCCGACGTGTCGAGGTTGTGGTTGTAGGCGCGCAGCCCCGCCTGCTTGAGCTGCGCGGCTTGCGCGTCGGTGAGCATGCCGAGCGTGACGCACGCCTCCAGGCCGAGCGCGGAGACGCCGCGCACCATCGCCAGGACCTGATCGAAGGCCGGGCCGTCCTTGGCGTCGCGCCACGCCGCGCCCATGCAGAAGCGCGTGGCGCCGGCGTCGCGCGCGCGGCTCGCGGCTTCGAGCACCTCGCCCACCGGGAGCATGCGCTCGGCGCCGACGGAGGTCTCGTAGTGAGCGCTCTGCGGGCAGTACGCGCAGTCCTCGGGGCAGGCGCCGGTCTTGACCGAGAGCAGCGTGCAGAGCTGCACCGCGTCGGGCGCGTGGTTCGCGCGGTGCACCGTCTGCGCGCGGTGCACGAGCGCGGTCAGCGGCAGATCGTGGATGGCGGCAAGCTCGCCCTCCGTCCAGTCGTGGCGAAGCGGCGGCGTGCCCGTCACTTTGCTATCTCCACGCCCGCGTGCGCGCGGCACTCGTCGGCGATGAGCTCCATCAGGCCCGCCGCGCGGCCCCGCTCCTCGGTCCAGCGCGAGGCCGCCAGGTCCCAGACGAAGTGGTAGCCGGCGCCGCGCGCCGCGACCCAGAGCTGCTGCACCGGGCGCTGCGGCGTGACGATGAGCTTCGTGCCGTCGGAAAACGCGAGCGTGAGCGCGTCGCCCGCGCGTGTCGCCTCGACCACGTCGGGGTCGATCTCCTCGAAGAGATCCTCGATGCGGCGCAGCGCTTCGGCGAGGAGCACGTCGTAGCGCCGCTCGTCCATGTCAGGCGAGCAGGTACTCGACGAGCGTCGCGACGGAAAAGCCGGTGCCGCCCTTGGCGATGATCCCGTGTTCCTTTTCCGACGACGACGGCCCGGCGATGTCGAGGTGCGCCCACGGCTTGCCGCCGGTGAAATCGCGCAGGAACAGCCCGGCCGTGATCGCGCCGCCCCAGCGCTCGCCGGAGTTCTTCATGTCGGCGACCTCGCTCTTGAGCGTCTCCTTGAGGCGATCGTGGAGCGGCAGCGGCCACATCGGCTCGCCGACGCGCTTGGCGGCGGCGAGGATGCGGTCGACCAGCGCCGGGTCGCTGCCCATCACGCCGGCGATGTCGTGGCCGAGCGCGACCACGCACGCGCCGGTGAGCGTGGCGATGTCGATCATCTCGTCGGGCTGCAGCGTGAGAGCATAGGCGAGCGCGTCGGCGAGCGTGAGGCGCCCCTCGGCGTCGGTGTTGGTGATCTCGATCGACTTGCCGCCCATCCCGGTGATGACGTCGCCCGGACGGTACGCGCGCCCACCCGGCATGTTCTCGGTCGCGGCGACGATCGCATGGACCTCGTGCGCGCAGCCGAGCTCGGCCACCGCGGCGATGGTCGCGATCACGGTCGCGGCGCCCGCCATGTCGGTCTTCATGTCCTCCATCGACTGCGCGGGTTTCAGCGACAGGCCGCCCGAGTCGAAGGTCACGCCCTTGCCGACCAGCGCGATGCGCTTTTTCGCGCCGGCCGGTTTGTAGGCCAGGTGGATGAAGCGCGGCTCCTCGGCGCTGCCGAGCGAGACGCCGAGGAAGAGGTTCATTCCGAGCTTCTTGCACTCACTGGGGCCGAGTACGCGGCAGTCGAGCCCGCGCGTTTTGGCGACGGCTTCGGCGTGCGCGGCGAGCTTGCTCGGCGTCATCTCGATTGCCGGCTCGTTGACCCAATCGCGCACCTGGGCGACGGCGGCGGCGGTGCGGCGCCCGCGCGTGGCGGCGACCTCGATCTCCGCGCCTTCCGCCACGCCGACCAGCGCGAGCTCCAGAAGCTTGCTCGGCTTCTTGCGCTCGCCGGTGAGGTACTTGTCGAACGCGTAGCGGCCGAGCTCGGCGCCGAGCACCGCCAGCCGCGTCGCGCGCGCGCTGTCGTCGGCGGCGCGCGGGATGCCGCTCGCGCACAGCGCGGCGGAGGTCAGGCCGAGGCGACTCGCGAGGCGCGTCACGCGCGCGCCGAGCGCCGGGATGTCGGAAAAATCGAAGGCGTCGGCCGATCCGGCGCCGAAAAGCGCCACGCGCGCGGCGGCGATCTTGCCGTGCGTGTGGACGACGAGCTGCGAATCGGCTTTTCCGGAAAAAGACTCTTCTGCCATCAGCGCGCGCAGCAGGCCGCCGAGCGCGCCGTTCACCGCCTCGAAGGCGCCGCCGTGCGCGCGCCCGCCTTCGAAGACGGGAATGGCCAAAAGGCCCGTCTGCACGCGGGCCGGATCGTCGACGAGAAAACGCAGCGTGAGTGGGGACGGCATGGGGCTATGGGATAGCCGATTACCGCGCGGCTTCCAAGCCCCCGCGGGCGCCGGCTACGGGAAGTCGAACGTGACTTCGGTGCCCGACTCGAACGTCACGCTGCCGGTCAGCGGCGCGCCGGCGCTCGAGATGTCGATCGTGCAGTCCCCGCCGGCCGCGAACTCGTTGACGAGGCCCTCGTGCACCACGTCGCCGTAGTTGTCCGGCCAGATCGTCTGCACGCACCAGCCCGTGGTCTTGGTCAACGGCATGCCGCGCAGCGCGGCGACCGTGGTGTTCGCGACGCCGATCCCGGTCTCGATGATCATCTGATCCGTCGAGTTGGCGACGCGGAAGTAGATCTCGTCCACGACCGCGGCATCGTCGGCGGTGGCGATGTCGTACGACACTTCGCCGTCCTTGTACTTGAGCTGGAGCAGCGCGCCTTCCGGCAGGGTGTCGGCGGACCCGCCGGCCTGCGTGATGCCGAGCGACGCCTGCAGCTCGCCTTCGGCCTCGGCCTCGGCCTCCGCTTCGCTCTCGCTTTCGCCCTCGTCCTCGCTGCCGCCGCAGCCGACGGCGAGGTTGCTTCCCAGGATCAACACGGTCGTGAGCAGTGAACGCATGGGTTGTGACCCTCCTTGACCGCGAAATATCATATAGCGCCTCGGGCCGTGTCAACTTCTACGGCGCGTTGACCCTCCTCGAGAGCGGCGCGTATACCACGCGCCATGATGCGGGACGCCGGCCTCGCGCTGGTCGCGCTGGTGCTCGCATGCCGCGGCGGCGACGACCCGGCGCCGAAGCCGCTGGCGGTGCCGTTCGTGCGCCAGGCGCACCCCGCGACCTGCCTGGTCGCCGCCGCGAGCGCGGTCCTTCGCGCTCACGGCGACGATGCGGCGCACGACGCGCTCTGGCGCGAGGTGCGCTTCTGGAAGGACGGCACCAGCGACTTCGAGATCCAGCAGGCCGCGCGCCGGCACGGCTTCGACGGCTTCACGTTTCGCGCCCGCGATGGGAGGGAGCTTGCGCGCATCGTCGACGCCGGCTTCCCGGCGATCGCCGCCGTGGACGCGCCGCGCAAGCACGCCCTGGTCGTCGTCGGCTGGCGCGCGCGCGAGGGCGCGTGGCGCGTGCACGATCCGAGCGCGCAGGCGCCGTCGGACGAGCCGGCGACGCGCTTCGACGCCCGCTGGGCGACGACCGGCCGGCAGGTGCTGCTGCTCGCGCCCGAGCGCGCGCGGGCGCTCGATGTCCTGGGCACGCGCGGCGTGGACGTGGCGCGCATCGCGCGCGAGAGCCGGCGCTACCGCGCCGAGGAGTGGCGCGTCCGCGCGGCGCGCGATTTTCCCGACCCGCGCGATCCGCGGCGGCTGGAGCTGCTGCGCCGGGCGGAGAACGAGTGAGCTACTTGCAGCAGACGGCGCACGCGTCGGAGCTGCCGCTCTGCATGGGCGAGGCGCCGACGCGCGCGAGCGTCCCCGAGTAGAGGCCGCCGTTCGAGGCGAAGGCTCCCTCGTAGCAGTACACGCTGCCGGTGACTTGGTACCCCTGGCTGGCGCCATAGCCGCCCGAGACCACCATGGTGCCCGCATACGCGACGTCAAAGCCGGTCGCGCACCCGGTCGCGCCGAAGTGCGTGTAGCAGCCGCCGCCACCGCCCACGCCGGTGTGCGTGTGCAGCGCGTCGGCGTCGGAGGCCGGCCCGCCGGTGAGCGTGCTGAGCGCCGTGGACGTGACCGACGTCGCGATGCCGTCGAGGGCCTGGTTGACGTCGGCTGCCGTCGCCGTCACGTCGGTCGCGCCCGTCGTCAGCTCGTGCGTGTCCGGCTCGCACGCGAGCGTTCCGTCCGCGCCGACGCCCGTCACCCGGTCGCCCGGTGCGCAGGACTGATCGACCGCCACGAAGGCGGCGGAGTCCAGGCCGTCGAGCGTGTCGGCGTCGCCGGGGGCGTGCGCGTGGGCCGCGGCGGAAAAGCCCGTCGCGTCGACGCCGTCGAGCGTGTCGGCGTCGCCGGGGGCGTGCGCGTGCCCGGCGAGCGCGAACGCCGCCGCCGCGTTGCCTTCCAGCGCCTCGGCGTCGCTGGCCTCGGCCGCGCGCAGCGCGAAGAAGGCGTGCCCGACGGTGGTCAGCCGTTGCCGCGGGAAGACCACCGGCGCGGCCCCGTCGTAGACCTCCAGCTCCAGCCACGTCTCGTCGGCGAGATCGAGCGCGATGCCGCCCGTCGTCGCGCCGATCTCGGCGGTGAAGATGCCGTCCCATAGATCCACCGTCTGCGACTCGGAGAAGATCGGGATGCGCATGGGAAACACGAGCCAGCTTGGTGCGCCCTCTCGCACGAGCACGCCTGGCCGCGTTGACCCTCCACGGGTCGGCGTATATAGAGGCTTGATGCAGCTCTTCATCGACAGCGCCGACGTGCGCGAGATCCGCGAGGCGCAGGCGATGGGCGCGCTCGACGGCGTGACCACCAACCCGTCGCTGGTCGCGAAGACCGGCCGGCCATTCCGCGAGGTGATCGAGGAAATCTGCGAGCTCGTGCGCGGCCCGGTGTCGGCCGAGTGCGTGACCGAGAAGGCCGACGACCTGGTGCGCGAAGGCCGCGGGCTCGCGAAGATCCGCGACAACGTGGTCGTCAAGGTGCCGATGACGACCGAGGGCATGAAGGCGGTGCGCACGTTCACCGACGAGGGCATCCGCACCAACGTGACGCTCTGCTTCTCGCCGACGCAGGCGCTGCTCGCCGCCAAGGCGGGCGCGACCTACATCAGCCCGTTCGTCGGCCGCCTCGACGACGCCGCGCAGGACGGAATGAAACTCATCGAGCAGATCGTGCGCATCTACCGCAACTACGGCTATACGACCAAGGTGCTGGTGGCCTCGGTGCGCCACCCGATTCACGTGCTCGAGTCGCTGCTGATCGGCGCCGACGTCGCGACGATCCCGTTCAAGGTCATCGCGCAGCTCGCGTACCACCCGCTCACCGACCTCGGCATCCAGCGCTTCCTCGAGGACTTCCGAAAGATTCCTCCGGCGCGGTAGGCGTCCGTCCGCTGCGGCGCTTGACACGCTGCGTCATGCTGGCTACGACGCCGTCATGATCTCCTTCGATCTCGACGAGGAGCAGCGGCTGATCGTTGACACGGTGCGCGGGTTCGCGGCGGAGCGCCTGAGGCCGCGGCTGCGCGAGCTCGAGCTCGGCGGTGAGGTGCCCGACGACTTGCGGCGCGCGTTCGAGGAGCTCGGTCTGGCGCTGCTCGACGTCCCCGAGGCGCTCGGTGGCGCCGGACAGTCGCAGGTCACGGCGGCGCTCGCCCACGAAGAGCTTTCGTTTGGCGATCCGGGCGCGGCGGTCGCGCTCGCCCGCGCACAGCCGGCGGCGTGCGCGCTCGCCGAGCTGGCCGACGACGCGCAGCGCATCCGCCTGCTCGCGGCGCTCGCCAGGCCCGGCACGTTTGGCGCGGTGGCCCTGTCCGAGCCCGGCCGCGCGGACGGCCCGCTCTTCGCGACGCGTGCACGGCGCGACGGGAATTCCTGGATCCTGTCCGGCCGCAAGAGTTGGGTGCTCTTCGGCGATCGCGCGGCGCTGACGGTGGTTTTTGCCTTGGTCGACGGCGAGCCCGACGGCTGGGCGGGCGCGGGCGCGTTCGTCGTCGAAGGTCGCGCGGGCGTGACGGCCGCGGCGCGTCACACGACGCTCGGGCTCAATGCCGCGCCGATCGCGGAGATCGCGCTCGAGGGCTGCCGCGTGCCGAGCGCGAACCGCCTGCTCGGCGGCGGCGACCTCGAAGCGGCCACGCGCCGCGTCATGGCGCGCGTCGCGCTGCTCGGCGCCGCGCGTCAGGTCGGCCTCGCGCGTGCCGCCTTCGAGTACGCGCTGCGCTACGCCGAGGAGCGCAAGGCCTTCGGCAAGCCGATCGCGCATTTCCAGGAGATCGCGTTCTTTCTGGCCGACATGCACATGGAAGTCGAGAGCGCACGCTGGCTGCTCTGGCGGGCCGCGCGCGCGCTCGACACCGGCGACGCGGCATTTTCGATCCACGCCGCGAAGGCGGCCGCGCACGCCAACGAGGCGGCGTGGTTTTGCGCCGACCGAGGCGTGCAGATCCTCGGCGGCGCCGGCTACATGCGCGACCACCCGTCGGAGAAGTGGATGCGCGACACCAAGACGCTCGCGCTCTTCGGCGCCTCGACCGAGGCGCACGCGCAGGCCATAGCCGCGGCCGAGCTCGGCCAGTGCGCGCCCGCGCCTCTAGAGCCGCGCCTGCAAGCGGCGGTGCTCTGATGTCGATCGACTTTCAGCTCACGGGCGCGCAGCAGCAGTTCCGCGAATTCATCCACCAGTTCGCCGAGCACATCGTGCGGCCGATCGCGCTCGAGTGCGATCGCACGCACCAGGTGCCCGAGGACATCATCGAGCGGGTCGCGACCATGCGCGCCGGCATGTCGATGGGCGAGATCCCCGAGGAGTACGGCGGCGACGGCGCCGGCGCGGGCGCGGCCAAGGACAAGAAGGGCAAGCGCCAGCAAAATCGCTTCGCCGTGCTCGGGGCCGAGGAGATCGCCTGGGGCGATGTGCCGTTCATGATGAGCCTGCCGGGGCCGGGACTGGGCGGTCCGCCCGTCGGCGTCGCCGGAACGCCAGACCAGAAGCAGCGCTTTTTCGGCGTCCTCAAGCAGCCGGGACTGCACTACGGCGCCTACGGCCTGACCGAGCCGGGCGCCGGCTCGGACGTCGCGGCGATCGCGACCACCTGCGTCAAGTCGCAGGGCGGTTGGATCTTGAACGGCACCAAGTGCTTCATCTCGAACGGCGCCAAGGCCGACTGGGTGATCATCTTCGCGACGGTCGACCGTTCGCTCGGCCGCGCCGGGCAACGCATGTTCGTCGTCGAGAAGGGCACGCCCGGCTTTTCCGTCACGCGCATCGAAGAGAAGATGGGCCTGCACGCGTTCGAGACCGCCGAGCTCAAGCTCGAGGACTGCTTCGTTGGCGACGACAACCTGCTCGGCGGCGAGGCGCACTACCAGGGCAAGGAGGGCTTCATGGGCGCCATGAAGACCTTCGACTCGTCGCGCCCGCTGGTCGCCGCGCTCGCGCTCGGCATCGGGCGGGCGGCGTACGAGGCGGCGCGCGACTACGTGAAGGACAACTACCTGCTCGCGCGGCCGATCGCGCGCTACGCGGTGCTGGCCGACCGCCTCGCCGAGCACGCGCGCAAGCTCGACGCGGCGCGGCTCATGACGTGGCGCGCGGCGTGGATGGCCGACGAGGGCATCCCGAACGCGAAGGAAGCGTCGATGTGCAAGGCCTACGCGGCGCAGACGGCGATCGCCGCCTGCCGCGACGCGGTGCAGATCATGGGCGCGGCGGGGCTCGACCGCGAGCGCATGGTCGAGAAGTGGTACCGGGACATCAAGGTGTTCGACATCTTCGAAGGCACCGGCCAGGTCCAGCGCATCGTCATCTCCAAGCGCATCCTGACCAACCCGCCGCCGTCGTTCTGATCGTCTCGCCGTTCGCCCTGCCCGATTGACGCATACACCTCGGCGGCGTAATTTGGTGTACATGCGGAGAACCAACATCGTGCTCGACGAGAAGCTGGTTCATCGGGTGATGAAGCTGACGGGGGCGCGCACCAAGCGGCAGGCGGTCGATGTGGCGCTGCGCGAGCTGGCGGCGCGAGGCGAAGCCCATGGGAAGCTTCTGGCGCTCGCGGGGAGGCTCCGCTGGAAAGGCGATCTCTCGGCGTGGCGCGGGTCGCGCGGGTGATCGTCGACTCGTCGGTCTGGGTCGATTACTTCAACGGTCGCGATACGCCGCAGGCCCGCAGGCTGACGGCGGCGCTCGTGGCGCACGAGACGGTGGCGCTGCTCGACCTCGTTCTTGCCGAAGTGCTCCAGGGCTTCCGCGACGACGGGGCATTCGATCGGGCGCGCGAAGCGCTGACCGCGCTACCCAGGCCTCGTCTGGGCACCTCGACCTACATCGGTGCCGCGCGGCTGTTTCGTCGGCTTCGCCGGCGCGGCGTGACCGTACGCGGAACGATCGACTGCATCGTCGCGCAAGCCTGCCTCGAGCTCGACGCGCCGTTGTTGGCGCGCGACAGCGACTTCGCGGCGATCGCGCGGCATTCGGAGCTTCGGATGGTGGCCTGCTGAGATGCGCGTGTTCGTCGGCACCAGCGGCTTTTCGTACGGAGCGTGGAAGGGGAAGTTCTATCCGGCGGAGCTGCCGGCCAAGAAGATGCTGGCGTTCTACGCGAGCCGGTTTCGCGCCGTGGAGATCAACAACACGTTCTACCGGATGCCCAAGCGCGAGATGCTGGCGAAGTGGGGCGCGCAGGTTCCGGACGGCTTCACGTTCGTGCTCAAGGCCTGGCAGCGGATCACCCACCAAAAGCGGCTCAAGGACGCGAGTGAGGAGACGCGCACCTTCTTCGACACGGCCTCCGCGCTCGGCGAGAAGCTGGGTCCGGCGCTCTTTCAACTGCCGCCGTTCCTGCGCGCCGACGTGCCGCGGTTGCGCGACTTTCTCGCGACGCTTCCGGCCGGCGCGCGCGTGGCTTGCGAATTTCGCCACGCGTCGTGGTTTTGCGACGAGACCTACGATGCGCTTCGGGCCGCCGGCGCGGCTCTCTGCATCGCCGAGGACGAGAAGCTGGCGACGCCGCTGGTCGCGACCGCGCCGTGGGGCACCTTGCGCCTGCGCCGTCCCGACTACGACGACGCCGCGCTCGCCGCCTGGGCCGACCGCGTTCGCGCGCAGCACTGGAGCGACGCCTTCGTCTTCTTCAAGCACGAAGACGAAGCCAAGGGCCCCGCGCTGGCGGAGCGCTTTGCTTTGATGCTCGGCGGGAAGCAACCGGACGGGGCGCGCGTGATCAAGCGCGGGACGCCAGCGGGTTCGCGCGCATGGTCTCGATCACGAGGTCGCGAAACGCGCTGATCGCGCGGGGTAGGTGCCGCGCCGGCGGGTGAACGAGCCACAGCGAGCCGCCTCGCAGCACGTGCCGGGGCAGGACGCGCACGAGGCGCCCGGTCGCCTCGTCGTCGGCCGCCATGAACCACGGCAGCAGCGCCAAGCCCCCGCCGGCGCGCACGGCCTCGCGCACGAACCAGAAATCGTCGCCGCGGACGCGCCCGCGCGGCGCGATCGGCGCCGGCGCGCCGGGACCTTCGAGCCGCACCGTCTGCAGCGGCGCGAACACGACCCACTCGTGGCCCGCGAGGTCCGCCGGTGAGCGCGGCGCCCGGTGTCTGGCCAGATACGACGGCGCGGCGAACAGGAAAATATTCATCCCGACGACCTTGCGCGCGACGAGCGAGGAGTCGCGCATCTGCCGCGCCGCGCGCAGCGCGACATCGAAGCCCTCGGCGACGAGGTCAACGACGCGGTTGGTCAGCACGACGTCGAGACTCACCGCCGGGTAGCGGGCGCAGAAGCGAACGGAAAGCTCCGCGAGGTAGGCGGCGCCGAAATCGCTGGGCGCGGTGACACGCAGGCGCCCCGATGGTTGCGGGTCGCGCGTCGGCAGGTCGCCAAGCGCCTCCTGCAGCGAGCGCAAGAGCGGCGCGACCCGCTCGTAGAGCGCGGCGCCCGAATCGGTCAGCGACACGCGGCGCGTCGTGCGGCGCAGCAGATCGGCGCCCAATTCGGCTTCGAGGCGGGCGACCTGACGGCTGACCGACGACTTGGGCGCGCGCAACCGGGCGGCGGCGGCGGTGAAGCTCCCCTTCTCGGCGACGGCGGCGAAGGTGCGGACAAGGTTGAGATCCATTGTTGCATTATCGGAACGATAATTTCCAAATACAAGTACTTGCGCAACCGAGGCAACAGCACCACATTGCTCTCGACGATCGGAAACCACTGCTCTCAACCACAGGAAAGAGAAGGAAGGCACTCATGACTCCAAACGCTTCGTTTCTGCTCTCCGGCGCCCTCGCGGCGTCGCTTCCGGCCGCCGCGGCCGCCGCCGACTGGGAAATCGACGCGGCCCACACGACGGTCTCGTTTTCAGTCAAGCACATGATGGTGACGACCGTGCGCGGCACGTTCGCGAACGTGGCCGGGAGCGTGTCCGAGGACGAAAGGAGTCCGACGAAGTCGAAGATCGACGTCACCATCGACCCGGCGAGCATCCACACCGGCGTCGTCAAGCGCGACGACCACCTGCGCTCGGCCGACTTCTTCGACGTGGCCAAGCACCCGGTCATGACCTTCCGGTCGACGCGAGTCGCGAAGGCGGGCGCCGGCTACAAGGTGACCGGCGACCTGACGATGCACGGCGTGACCCGGCCGGTCGTGCTGACCGTCGACGTGGTGACCGCGCCGATCAAGAACCCCTACGGCCAGACGGTGCGCGGCCTGCACGCGACGGCCAAGATCAACCGCAAGGACTGGGGCCTCGGCTGGAACGCGGTGCTCGAGGCGGGCGGCGTGGCGGTCGGCGAGAGCGTGAAGCTCGAGATCGACGCCGAGCTCGTCGCCAAGACCGCCCCCAAGTCCTAAGCGCGCATCCAGCCACCTGAAGCCCGACAAAAAGCTCACGACGACGATCGGATCGGCCGGCCCGGCTTTCAGCCGTTGCCTGCGGTCAAGCGCGGGGCTAGCTTCGCTTCGTGCTGCGACGCATCGCCCTTCTCGCGCTCGCGCTCGGCTGCGACGACACCGCCGCGCCGTCCCGGAATCCGCGCATCGAGCGGCTCGTTCCCGAGGCGGCGCCGCCGGGCGCGCGCGTCGAGATCCTCGGAGCGAACTTCGGCGGCGCGGGCGCGCCCGACGCCGGGCCGGACGCGGGTGATCGCTCCCACTTTGTCGCGTTCGGCGGCGTGTCGGCGCGAACGGACCTCTGGCGGCACGATCGCATCGCCGCCGAGGTGCCGGCGTGCGCGCGCGGCGAGACGGTTGTCGTCGTCACCGTCTCTGGTCGCCCTTCCGACGCGGTCGCCTTCGAGGCGCTTCCGGCCGAGCCCTCCGACGGCGGCGGCGGCGCCGGCGCCGACGCCCGAGCCGCATGTCGCGAATCCGGCAGCATGTAAATCCGCTGACGGCGCGCCACCTGGCGCGGCGACCACCGCCGCTCGCGCTGCCGGCCGGTAGGCCCGTCGAGGTCGAGCTCGGCTGCGGCGACGGCCAGTTCCTCTTCGAGCGCGCGCGCGCCGCGCCGGACGGCTTCTACGTCGGCGTCGAGATCCGCCAGGAGTGGGTCGACCGAATCGCACGCGCCGATGTGGAAAACGTCATCGCGGTCAACGCCAACCTTCTGGTCGCGCCGGTGATGTTCCCGCCGGAGAGCGTGACGCGCTTCCACGTGAATTTTCCCGATCCGCTGTTCAAGCTCAGGCAGCGGCGGCGCCGCTGGCTGACGCCCGAGATTGCGTCGCGCCTCGCGGACGCGCTCGTCCCGAGGGGCGAGATCTTCTTCCAGAGCGACGTTTTCGAGACCGCGCTTGACGCGCTCGACGTGCTCGAGGGCTGCGCCCGCCTGCACAACGCCGCCGGCGAGTGGCGCTTCGCGCGCGCGAATCCCTACGGCGCCCGCTCGCGCCGCGAGGTCGGCTGCGAGGAAGAAGGCGCGCGCATCTGGCGCCTGCGCTTCGCCAAGGTGGCCGCGTGATATAAAGAGAGGACCATGAGGTTTTTCATTTGTTCGCTCGTGGGGATGGCGGGTTGCGGCAATAGCGGCGGCTTCAAGTCGAACGACGGCGGCAGCGGTGAAGGCGAGGCCGAGGCCGAGGCCGAAGGCGAGCCGGGCGAGGGAGAAAGCGAAGCCGGGGGCGTCGCGGCGGTCGACGTCGCGCTCGACGCCACGCCACTCAACTCTTCGGGCGTCACCAACGACGACGATGGCGACCTCGTTCTCAATGTCGGCGGCGCCGCCAGCGTCCAGCCCTTCATCTGGATCTCCAACAGCCCCGAGGGCACGGTCTCGAAGATCGACACTGCGACGGGTGTCGAAGTCGGCCGCTACCGCTCGGGGCCGGGCTCACCCGACCCGTCGCGCACGACCGTCGGATTGGACGGCGATGTCGTCGTCGCAAACCGCTCGGGCAGTTCGGCGGCGCGCATCCACGCCGACACGGCGAGCTGCCCCGACACCAACGGCAACGGCGCGATCGACACCTCGACGGGCCCGGCGGACGTGCTGGAGTGGGGAAGCGACGAATGCGTGCTCTGGTTCCACGACTTCGGCGGCGGCGACCTCGCACGCGCGGCGGCCTTCGACTTCGTCGCCGACGCCGACGGCAGCCTCTCGTCGAGTGTGTGGATTGGCCTCTACAACTCGCAGAAGCTGGTGCGCCTCGACGCCGATACCGGCGCGACCATCACCGAGGTCAGCATCGCCGGCCACTGCCCCTACGGCATGGCCTTCGACGGATCGGGTAACATCTGGGCCTTTTCCGCGTGTTCGGCCTCGCTCGTTCACCTCGATACCGCGACGCTCGCCGTCAGCACCGTGCCGCTTCCGGGCGGCGGTTGCGCCTACGGCATCGCGGTCGACAGCGACGGCAAACCCTGGGTGTCGGGCGGCGCCTGCGTCGGGCGTTACGATCCCGCGACCGCCACGTGGTCGACGGCGACCGTCGGCAGCTCCAACCGCGGCCTCGCCCACGACGGCGCGGGCTCGGTGTGGGTCGCCGACACGAGCTTCGGCGTACACCGGCTCGACGCGACGACGATGGCGACGCTCGCCGACATCCCGCTCGGCGGCGGCGGGCGCGGATTGGTCGGCATGGCCGTCGACTTTGATGGATACCCGTGGGCGGTCAATCAGGGGGAGTCGCAGGCGCATCGCATCGATCCGGTCACACTCGCGGTCTCGACGACGCCGACGGGCGCCAACCCGTACACGTACAGCGACATGACGGGCTTCCAACTGGTGAACGCCGCGCCGCCGGTCGGCACGTTTCGCGCGATCGTCGAGGGATGCGGCGCGGAGACTCAGTGGTTCGAGCTTCTATGGAGCGCCGAGACACCGGCGGACACGTTCGTGCGTTTCCGCGCGCGCACCGCCGACACGGACGCGCTGCTGGCGGCCGAGGAGTTCGTGGCCGTCGCGCAGCAGCCGTCCGATCTTTCGCCGGCCGATCTGATGGGGGCGCTCGAAACCGCGGGCCTCGGACAGTCCTTCGGCGGGCTGCTCGAACTCGAGATTGCGCTCGGCTCCGCCACCGCCGGCGTCACGCCCGCGCTCGCGAGCGTCGGCGTCACGTCGAGCTGCATCGGCGCGACCCTCGAATAGCCGCCTCGCCCGCTCGCCGCCGCTCGCCGCCGCGGGCGCCCGTCACGCCGTCGATGGAAAGTGATTGGCGGTCAGCTACGGCAGCCCTTGCCATTCGATGGGCGTCCCGGCGACGATCGCGTTTTCGCGTGCGAAGCCGGCGTTGACTTCGAGCACGGTGCGGCTCGGAATCCCCACACCGCGCGGCTCCTCGGACATCGGCTCGGCGCCCTCGACCACGCCGACGACGTGCAGCTTCTCGTCGATGAAGATCATGTCGAGCGGGATCTTCGTGTTCTTCATCCAGAAGCTCTGTGCCTCCGACCGCTCGAAGAGGAAGATCATCCCCGCGTCGGCGTCGAGCCTTTCGCGGAACATGAGGCCCCGCGCCCGCTCCTCGGGCGTGCGCGCCACCTCCACGCGCACGCGCACCGGCGCGCGCCCGGCGGGATGCAGCACGACCGCCGGTGTGGCGTCGACGGCGACCGGCTGTCGCCGCGCTGCGCCGTTGCACGCGGCAAGCGCGACGAGCAGCGCCCATCGAACGATCCTCATGCGCCTCATATGCGGAATGTAGCTCAGCCGGCCGCCGTCAGTCGCAGCCGCAGTCGGGCTCGCAGGTCGTCCACGCGCCGACGCAGAAGCCGCCCTCGCAGCGCGCGGCCGTGGGCGCGCAGTGCGGGCAGTCGAGGCACAGCACGTCGTCGGTGCACGCCGATGCGCAGCCCTCGGGTGCCTCGGGCGGCGGGCAGGTCGGCGCGTAGTTGCACGGCTCCTCGAGCGCGGAGGTCGGCGCCGCCCACACGCAACCGACGCAATCGCCCGCGGCGCCGCAGCAGCCATGCCGCCCGACGAGCGCGCAGTCGGCGTCCGATCCGCACTCGCCGCCGCACGGGACGCACGCTCCGGTGAAGCAGCGGTCGGGGCAGTATCCGCCGTAGCACTCGTCCGCCTCCGCATAGGTGCCGTCGGGGCAAGTGGGAGACGCGCCGTCCTCGCAGTACACCACCGGCGCCGGACACTCGGACTCGGCTTCGGCCTCGGCTTCGGACTCCGACTCGGCTTCGGCTTCGGACTCGGCTTCGGCCTCGGACTCGGCTTCGGCTTCGGACTCCGCCTCGTCCCCGGCATCAGGCGCACGTTCGCCTTCCGCCTCGCCTTCCTGCGCCGTCCGATCCTCGCCGCAGCCGGCGAGCGCCAAGCCGAGCGCCCAGCGA
>JBBTFH010000077.1:0-4699 GCA_038041915.1 Myxococcota bacterium | reverse complement strand
CTGCGCCGTCCGATCCTCGCCGCAGCCGGCGAGCGCCAAGCCGAGCGCCCAGCGAATCGCTGCCGCCCGACGCATCAGCGCGTCGCGCGACGACGCCGCGCGCGCAGCCAGCCGAGCGCCAGCAGCATCAGCGCCGACGGAAGCGGCGCCGCGCCGCGAGCGCCGCCGACGCTGCACCCGCCGTCCGACTCCGACTCGGCTTCGTCCTCGAAGTCCTCGGGCGGAATCAGCGACGCTTCCGCGGGCTCGCCGACGTTGTCGACGAGCACCTTGCCAAAGCCCTCGGCCTCGAGCTGTTCGACGACGGCCGCCGCCGGCTCGCCGGTCGGCCACTCGTACCCGCCGTACTCGCTGGGCAGGACCACGACCTGCCGCCCGTCGGGCAGCGTGACGACGATCGCCGACTGCCCCCACGCGCCGCCCGCGCCGCACACCAGCGTCGCCTGCGCCGCGTGGACGTTGCTGACGTCCGGCAGGTCGGCGTTTTGCGCGAAAATCGGATCGATCGTCATTTCCTCGGGCGAGATGAACGTGGTCAGGCGGGTGAGGTACGCGTGTGCGTCGAAAAGCGCCTGCGCCGCCTCCATCGGCGCCGCGATCGTCGCCTCGAGCTCGTCGGCCGTCGCCACGGCATCGAACGTGTAGTCGATGTACTCCTCGTAGCACTCGACGCAGTTGTAGAAGGACTGCTCGCTCACGCCGTCCTCGACGAGTGCCTCGGGCAGCGGCATGTGGCGCCGCAGGACCGCCAGCAGCTGCCCCGACGCGGGCCAGCCCTGGCCGATGAGCGCGTTCATGAACTCGCCCGGATCGTCGAGCGCACGCAGCGCGTCGACCTGGTAGCGATCGTCCCACCAAAGGCGCGCGTCCATCACGTCGGTCGTGCCCGCGTACTCGGTGGTGAAGGCGTTGCCGCCGGCCTCGTCGGCAGCCTGCGCGACGATCTCCGGGTAATTGTAGCCGATGCCGCAGTACGTGTAGTCGGCGTTGCAGCCGTAGTTCAGCCAGTCGATCGCCGCCCAGTTGATCTGCACGTGCAGGTAGTTTTGCGGGATCGAGCGCGCCTCGCCGAGCACCCACGCGCGCACCGGCATGTCGGAGACCGCCGCGATCGCCGTCAGGCGAAGCGGGATGCACGGGCTGCCCTCTTCGAAACGCAGCACGATCGGCTGGATGTCGCCGACCGACTGATCGCTGAGCAGCCTGAGCGCGACGAACAGCTGATCCTGATCGACGTAGGTCTGGATGATCTCCTCCATCGCGTCGGTCAGGTGGTAGTCGTGCTCGCGCAGCCAGTCGAGCAGCGCCGAGGCTGAGTCCGAGTCGAGCACCGCCGCGTCGTAGGGGCCAACCTCGCCGCGGTACGCGACCTTCACGCCGCCGCCCGCGGCCTCGGGCGCACCGTCGAGGTCGTCCTCACCGTAGTAATAGCCGTAGTCGCAAGAGCCCTGCTCGCTCCACGCGACCGTGAAGTACGGCATCGTCGCGAGCTCGAGCTGCACGAACGCCTCGTTCGACCCGACGTCGAGCTCCGGCAGCGACACCACCGGCACGACCCACGCGAAATCGTCCGCGTCGCCGCTGTAGGTGATCATCACGTGCGCTTCGATCGTCCCCGTCTCGGCGTCCGTCGCGAACAGGATCCGCTCACCCGATTGCACGACCGGGTTTTGGCCGTTTCAGAAGAACCCGCCGCAGGCCTTCGCTTCGCTGGAGAGCCACGGGGAAAACAGCACCGTCACGAGCGCGAGACGTTTCATGGTCGTTCCTCCCTTTCGCGGCTGGTTTCTGCACGTCGCGTGCCACGCGGAAATCACCCGGCTTTCACCGCGCCCGGAACACCGGCGTGACGCGAAGCTCTGATAGCATCCGGAACTTGCGCGACGGTGCGAGAGTGCGCTAGCTAAGCGCGCAAGGAGCGCTCGTGAGCGAGAACGAGGAACGCGGCGGCGAGTCGACGGCGCTGTCGCCGGGAGGAGCGGGGAAGCTCATCCTGGTCGTCGACGACGACTTCGACATCCGAGACACGCTCAGCCAGGTGCTGGCCGACGAGGGCTATCGCGTGGTCTGCGCCGGGAATGGCCTGGAGGCGCTGGACCTGCTCCGCGCCGCGGGGGGAGAGCGGCCGGCGCTCATTCTCCTGGACCTGATGATGCCGGTGATGAGCGGCTGGCAGCTCCGGCTCGAGCAGCGCAAGGATCCCGAGCTGGCCGCGATCCCGGTCGTGGTTATCTCGGCCGCCAGCAACACGCACGAGCGCGCGGTCTCGATCGACGCCGCCGCCTACCTGACCAAGCCCATCGCGCTCGACCGCCTGCTCGAGACCATCGCGCGCTTCGCGCGCTGACCGCCGCGTCGCGCCGTCACTCGCCGAGCTCGACCTTCTCCAGAATGTCCTGGTCGGCCGAAAGCTTCGGGTGCGGCAGCTCGTCGAGCGCGTGGCGCAGCAGGTGGAAGCTCGCGGCGACCCAAGGGCGGATGCCGCCGCCGAGCTCGTCGGCGTAGCGCGCGGTGAGCTCGGCGACGCTCTCGTCTCGCTCGGGCCATGCGCCCGCGGCCTCGGCCTCCCAGACGGTGACGCCGTCGGCGCAGCGCGAGAGTCGCGCGACGACCCCGACCTCGGCCTCGCCGTCCTTGCGCCGCGCGACGGTCGGCGTCAGGCGCAGCACGCCCTGCGTCGCGCCGCTGCACGCGTCGGCGGGAACCGCCTCGCCCCAGGCGTGGCGGCTCACGATGAAGTCGCGGTGGTGGTTGGCGTAGCGGCGCGCGATCAGGCTCCACAGCTCGCCGAGCTTCGGATCACCGGCGGGCGGCGGCGCGGTGACGGCGATCAGTCTCAGCGTTCGCGTGCGATCGACCGCGTCGTAGTCGGGACGTAGCTCCACGCGACGCACTGTCGCGCAGCCGGACAGCGCGAGAATCGGCGCGACGACCCGGACGGCGCGACCGCAGAATCCGATCATGCGGTGCGCGCGACCGCGCCGGGCGCATGGGCGGCGGCCTTCGCCGTCCTGCGATCGTGCAGGATCTGCAGCAGCGCCGGCATGATCGTGAAGGACACGAGCAGCGTCGCGATAAAGCCGATGCAGGCGAGCGTGCCCATGGACTTGAGGCCGCGGTGCCCGGCGGCCAGCAGCGCGGCCCAGCCGGCGAGCGTCGTCAGCGTCGAGCAGGCGACCGCGCCGCCGACCGAGCGCAGCGCCTGACGCGGGCTCGTCCCCTCGTTGAAGCAGTGGATGAAGTAGACGCCGTGGGAAATACCGTATCCGAGCACGATCGGCAGCACGACGATGTTCATGAAGTTGAGATCGACGCCAAGCAGCGCCATCGCGCCCATCATGACGGTCATGCCGAGCACGAGCGGCACGAGCGCGACCAGCGTCCCGCGCACCGATCGCAAGTCGAACAGCAGGATCGCGAGCAGCATCACGGCGGTCAGCGCCAGCGTGAGCTTTCCGTCCCACAGAACGATGCGCGCGAGCTTGGCGAAGAGAATCGGCGATCCGGCCGCGTGGTAGGTGGCGCCGTCGGCGGTACGCAGCGTCTCGACCTGGTCGGCGAAGCGCAGCATCTGCCTACCGTCCCACAGGTCCACCTGCGGATAGATGTACGTGAGAGTGCCGTGGTAGGCGGGCCGCGTTTGCGGCAAGTGCGCGAACATCTTGCGGTAGACCTCGGGCACGCCGCCAAGCTCGTAGGGCGCGGCCGAGAGGAACGTCTGCGCCTCGTCCCACTTCGCGTCGTAGGCGGGCGGCAGCATCGCGCGGTCGAAGGACGACAGCTCGGCGCGCCAGTCGGCGAGTATGGCGGCGTTTCGCTCCTGGCGCGCGCGCGGTGGCACGAACGTGTAGATCGACGCGACCTGATCGACCGTCGAGAAGCGCGCGGGATCGAGCGGCGTGAGCAGGTCGTAGACCTTGCGCGCCTCGCCCAGCGTCGGCGTGTAGACGGCGACGGGATCGGCGGAGATCTGGAAGCGCCGGTTCATCTCGTCCTGCAGAAGGACCGACGGCTGGTTCTCCACCATCAGCGCGCGCGTGTTGTATTCGAAGCGCACGCGCGGCGCGAAGAGCGCGATCGCGACGGCGAGCAGAGACGCGACGGCGAGCAGCAACCGGGGGCGGGGCACGCGGTCGATCAGCGCGCTGCCGGCGGCGGGCGACTTGACGAGGCCGGCGAGCATCCGCTTGGCCGTGCCCGGACGGCGCCGCTCCCACAGGAGAATCGCGGCCGGCACCCACAGGTAGATGCTCACGCCGATGAAGAAGACGCCGACGCCGGCGAGCAGCCCGAACTGCGAGAACCCGCGAAACTCGGAGAAGAGCAGCGAGAAGAACGCCGCGCCCGTGCCGGCCGCCGAAACCAGCGAGGCGACGCCCTTCTGCTCGACGGTGATTCCCACCGCCTGCTCCAGCGTGCGGCCGCGCTCGATCTCCTCGGCGAGCCGGTACGTGAAGTGGATGGCGAAGTCGATCCCTTGTCCCATGAGGATGCCGCCGAGGATGCAGGTGATCATATTGAGCTGCCCGACGGCGACGAAGGTGAACCCGAAGGTCAGCAGCACGCCGATGACCATCCCCGTGAGCCCGAGCACGACCGCGGCGATCTGCCGCCGGAAGAACAACAGAAACGAGAGCGCGACGCCCAGGAGCGAGAGGCCGCTTACCGGCACCAGCGAGTTCGTGATCGCGAACGAGTC
>JBBTFH010000076.1:6330-18991 GCA_038041915.1 Myxococcota bacterium | reverse complement strand
CCACGCTCGACTCGTCGCATGCGCAATAGGCGTCGCAGTTGCAAGTGCCGGTTGGAACGCACTCGCCTTCGGACTCGGATTCGGATTCGGATTCGGATTCGGACTCGGACTCGGACTCGGACTCGGACTCGGATTCGGACTCGGATTCGGACTCGGATTCGGACTCCGCCTCGGACTCCGCCTCCGCCTCGGACTCCGCCTCCGCCTCCGCCTCGGACTCCGCCTCCGATTCGCCTTCCGTCGCGTCGTCGTCGCCGCAGCCGGCGCCGAGCAAAGCTCCGATGATCAAAGCCGAAAGCCAAAAGCGGTCGCGCGTCATGAATCCCCTCCTCGCAGGTTCAGGTTGAAGGCCGGAAACTAGGACGCCGGGACGGCGAAAGCAAGAACCTGCGCGGCGTACACCGGAAAGCGCCTGCCGCGACGCTGTCACGCGGCCGATGTACTCTGCGGCGCGATGAGCTTGGCGGCCGAGATGATCGATCCCTCCCCCGTGTCGCTGCCGCCCGGGCCGGGCATGCCGCCGTTCGTGCAGGTGCTTCACTGGGTCTACCGGCCGGTCGAGCTCCTGCGCGACTCGGCGCGGCGCTTCGGCGACGCGTTCACGATCCGCTGGCCGCGCTACCCGCCGCTGGTCTTCGTCTCGCACCCCGACGCCATCCGCGACGCCTTCACCGGCGACCCCGCGACGTTCCACGCCGGTCCCGCCAACGTCATCCTGCGGCCGATCCTCGGCGATCGCTCGCTGCTGCTCCTCGACGGCGAGCGGCACGCGCGCGAGCGGCGCCTGATGATGCCGCCGTTCCACGGCGAGCGCATGCACGCCTACGGCGCGGCGATGCGCGCGATCGCCGACGCGTCGATCGACGCGTGGCCTACAGGGCGCCCGTTTGCCCTGCACGAGCGCACGCAGGCGATCACGCTCGACGTCATCCTGCGCACCGTCTTCGGCGTCGACGAGGGCGCGGCCTTCGCGCGGCTGCGCGGGCTCATCCAGACGCTGCTCGAAGGCAGCGTGGCGCGCCTCATGCTGCTGCTGGTCGACCGCGACGGCGGGGCCCGGGGCTCGCGAATTCTACGCCTGCTCGGACCGCTCTCGCCGTGGGAAAAGCTCGCCCGGCTGCTTGGCGAGATCGACCGCATCCTGTTCGCGGAGATCGCACGCCGCCGCGCCGGAGACGCGTCGCGCGAGGACGTGCTCTCGATGCTGGTCGCCGCGCGCGACGAGCACGGCGCGCCGATGACCGACGCGGATCTGCGCGACGAGATGATGACGCTGCTGCTCGCCGGCCACGAGACCACCGCGACGACGCTGACGTGGATCGTGCACCGGCTGCTGGAGAACCCCGACGTCCTCGCGCGCCTGCGCGACGAGCTTCCCGAGGGCCGCGATCCCGCGACCTGCGAGTACCTCGACGCGGTCGTGCGCGAGGCCATGCGGCTGACGCCGATCATCCCGATCGTCGGCCGCAAGCTGCTCGCGCCCGCGCGTATCGGCGCGCTGGCGCTTCCCGCCGGCGTCGTCGTCGCGCCATGCATCTACCTCGCGCACCGCCGCGCCGACGCCTGGCCCGATCCGGAGCGCTTCGATCCCGCGCGCTTCCTCGGCAAGAAGGTCAGCCCGTATTCGTTCCTGCCGTTCGGCGGCGGCGCGCGCCGCTGCCTCGGCATGGCCTTCGCGATGTTCGAGATGAAGCTAGTCGTCGCGCAGATTGTCCGGCGCGCCGCGCTCCGCCACGCGCCCGGCTACCGCGGCCGCCTCGTGCGCCGCGGCATCACGTTCGCCCTCGAAGGCGGCCTGCGCCTCGTCGCCGACCGCATCGAGCGTGCCGCACCCCGCCCGTAGGGACGCCGCGCGTCGCGTGATCCATCGGTGCGTCCCGCGTGACTCGAACACGCAACCTTCGGGTTCGAAGCCCGACGCTCTATCCAGTTGAGCTAGGGACGCTACGCACGTCATTTGCCCGGTCGGAGGGGCGGCCGTCAAGTCGCGGCGGGTGGACCGTCATGGCGGCGTGACGCCTTGCTGTGCCATGGTGTGCCGGTGTGTCGATCGGGCGGGCGCAAGGGCGCGAGATCGCGGGCGCTTCGGGTTGGCCCGCGGGATGCTATGGACGACGGGTAGGAGGAACATCATGCGAACGTACTTTTCTTGGATGGGATGTCTTGCGGGCGTTTTGGCGATCGCGGCGATCGGCTGCGAGGGCGCACCGGAGACGGACGTCTCGGCGCGCCGTTTCGGGCTGGAGCCGTTTCAGTCCTGCGACGAGCTCGAGGCCTACCTCGAAGAGGCCGCGCTCGAGTCGCTCACGCGGCAGTATTACGGATGGGCGGTCGGCGGCATGGGCCGCGAGGTGGGCCTGGATGACGCGGCGGAGGCGGGCGGCGCGGAGGGCGAGCCTTCGTCCGAGCCGCCGGCGTCGTCGGGCGGCCTGTCGGAGACGAACGTGCAGGAGGCGGGCGTCGACGAGCCGGACTTCCTCAAGACCGACGACCAGTACCTCTACCTGCTCCACGGGCAGAAGCTCGTGATCCTCGCGGCGTTCCCCGCCGACGAGACGGCGATCGTTTCGGAGACGACGCTGCAGGGCTCGCCGTCGCAGCTGCTCGTGTCGGGCGACCTCGCGGTCGTCTTCGCATGGGAGGCGGTTTCGTCCGGCGGTGGCGGCGACGTGCCGGTTTCGGACGCCAAGTCGGACGCGATCGCGTGGGCGCCCTACGCGCGCCAGCGCGTGACCGTGCTCGACATCGCCGATCGTGCCGCGCCGTCGGTCGTGCGCAGCTCGCTCATCGACGGCGCGCTGCTCGGCGCGCGCCTGGTCGGCCGCTCGGTGCGGGTGCTCACGCACTTCGCCGCGCCGGTGCCGGTGGTGTGGGAGGTCGATCCGGGCGTGCCGTATCCCGAATACCCGACCTGCTACGAGGACGGCGGCGCCGAGACCAGGCCCGTCGGCGAGCCCGACGACACCGAGCCGCCGCCGGAACCGACGCCCGAGGAGGGTCGGCGCCGCGCCGGCGTTTCCGAGGAGGACTGCGACGCGGCGTGGGAGGCGTGGCAGGAGGAGTACGCCGCGTACGAAGAGGCCTACGCCGAGGCGGTGCGCGAGGCGAGCCGCTCGGCAATTTCGGCGCTCACGCTCGACGAGCTGCTCGCGCACGTCGTGACCGGAGAGGACGATCGGCTCATCTCCGAGTGCACGAGCGTGTATCGGACCGACTCGTTCGGCGGCTACGGGCTGGTGTCGGTGAGCACGATCGATCTCGACGCGCCGGGCGACGTGCTCGACGCGACAACGGTGCTCGGCGAGTGGGGCACGGTCTACGCCTCCGAGGAGCAGCTCTACCTGGCGATGCCGCACTACCCGACGTGGGACTACGCGTCGCTGCCCGAGGCCGACGCGCCGCTGGTGTGGACGGCGATCCACCAGTTCGACATCGGCGCCGATCCGCGCGCGGCGGCCTACGTCGCGAGCGGTGAGATCGAAGGCTGGATCTACGGCCCGTTCGCGATGGACGAGCACGACGGCCACCTGCGGATCGCGACCACGGTCGACACGATGATCGACCCGGAGACGTGGGAGACGGAGCGGTCCAACACCTTCGCCGTCATGGCGCCGGTGGAGGACACGCTCGAGGTGGTCGGCCGCATCGACGGCATCGCGCCGGGCGAGCAGATCATGGCCGCGCGCCTTTTCGACGATCGCGGCTACCTCGTCACGTTCCGGCAGGTCGATCCGCTGTTCGCGCTCGATCTGCGCGATCCCGAGAACCCGACGATCACCGGCGAGCTCGAGATCCCCGGCTTCTCGCAGTACGTGCACCCGCTCGGCGATCGCTACCTGCTGACCGTCGGCACGGCGATCTCCGAGGACGGCGAGTGGCTCGGCGCAAAACTCTCGATCTTCGACGTGAGCGATCCGGCGGCGCCGGCGCTGGCGCACGAGGAGTCGCTCGGGCAGGGCTCCTCCGAAGCGCAGTACGATCACCACGCGCTGACGTTCGTCGCGACCGGCGAGGCGGAGGGCATCCTCGCGCTGCCGATGAGCGACTGGTCGACCGGCGACGGCGCCGCGACGCTGCTGCTGTTCGACGTCTCCGGGACCGACGGGATCGCGCCGCGCGGCGAAGTGAGCCACGCCGATCTCTACGTCGATGACGAGGCCTATTACTGCGGCTGGCGCGACGTGCGCCGCGGCGTGCTGTCTCAGGACCACGTCTACTCGGTGTCGACCGCGGGCTACAAGGTCAGCCGCCTTTCCGATCTCGACGAGGTCGCGCAGGGCACGTTCGGCGAGACCGACCTGTGCGGCTACGGCTACGCGGAGGGCAGCGACTCCGTCGAGGGCGGCAAAGCCGGCGGAAGCGACGACGCCACCTGTCCGGCCAATGACGGCGACGAAGGCGAATGCGGTAAATAGATAGTGCGACTATCCACTTGACGCGCGTTCTGGATAGCCACACTATCCAGTAGTGCCGCGGCGCGATCCCGACCACCTCCGCATCGGCGAGCTTGGCGCGCGCGCCGGCGTCTCGGTCGCCACCATCAAGTACTACATCCGCGAGGGGCTGCTGCCGCCGCCGTCGGTCAAGACCGGCCGCACGATGGGCTACTACGATGCGGCTTTCCTCGATCGCCTCAAGGTCATCCGCGCGCTGCGCGAGGAGCACTTCCTGCCGCTGCGCGTGATCCGCGAGCTCCTCGTCGAGCGCGGCGAGCGGCCGCTCCGTCCCGATGAGGCGGCGCTGCTCGCGCGCGTCGGGCCGGCGGCGCTGCGCAGGCTCGAACCTACCGGGGGGCCGGAGACGCTCGGGCGCCGCGCGCTGCTGCGCCGCTACGCGATGAGGTCCGCCGATCTCGATCTCCTCGAGCGGATGGGCCTGGTCGGCGACGCGACGCGCTCCGCGCGCTACGGGCGGGGCGATCTCGCGCTGCTCGACGCGCTGCGCCGCGCGGTCGAGAGCGGCCTCACGCGCGAGATCTTCGGCGTCGAGACACTCGGCCACTACGTCGAGCTGCTCGGCGAGCTGGCGCGCCGCGAGGTGCGCCATTTCACGCGGCAGGCTGCCTCAGCCCACCCGACGGGGTGCGAAGGCGGCAAGCTGCCCGAGGCCGACCTCGAGCGGCTGGCCGCACGCGCCGTCGAGGTGACCGAGCCGCTGATCGCCCTGATTCGACGAAAGCTGATCACGCGCGCCGTGCGCGCCGAGCTGCGCGAGACGCGCAAGAAGGAGGCCCGATGAACGCCACGTCCTCTCCCTCTCCGCTCGTTGCCCCGAGGGCGCAGCGCCAGCCGTCTGAGCAGCTCGACAGCCGCTGCCCGACCGCCTACGTGTGGAGCTACGAGACGGTGCTCGCCGATCTGCGCGCGCTCTACGAGAAGGCCAAGGGCGAGCAGTGGGACGGGCGCACGTACCTGCCGTGGGAGTCGCCGGTCGATCCCGAGAACGACAAGTACCCCGACTGGACGCTGCCGATCTACGGTACGCACATCTGGCAGAAGCTCGACAAGAAGGAGATTCGGCGCCTGCGGCGCCACTCGACCTCGTGGACGCTCTCGCAGTTCCTGCACGGCGAGCAGGGCGCGCTGCTGGCGACGGCGCAGATCGCGACGACCGTGCCGTGGATCGACGCGAAACTCTACGCCGCGACGCAGGTGATGGACGAGGCGCGCCACGTCGAGGTCTACGAGCGCTACCTGCGCGAGAAGATCGAGCTCACGTATCCGATCAACCAGCCGCTGCGGAGGCTGCTCGACCAGATCCTCTGCGACCCGCGCTGGGACATGAAGTACCTCGGCATGCAGATCCTGGTTGAAGGGCTCGCGCTGGCCGCGTTCCGGCTCATCCACGACACCTCCGACGAGCCGCTCATTCGCGCGCTCACGCACAACGTCATGCGCGACGAGGCGCGCCACGTCGCCTTCGGCGTGCTCTCGCTGCGCCATTTCTACGCGAGCGAGCTTTCCGAGGCGGAGCGGCGCGAGCGCGAGGAGTTCACCTACGAGGCGTGCCGCATGATGCGCGACCGCTTCCTCATGCAGGAGGTGTGGGAGACGCTCGGGCTGCCGGTCGCCGAGTGCATGGACTTCGCACTGCACTCGCCGTCGATGCGGCAGTTCCGCAAGCTGCTGTTCGCGCGCATCGTGCCCAACGTGAAGCGCCTCGGCCTGCTCTCGCCGTTCCTGCGCGAGCGCTTCGAAGAGCTCGGCATCCTCGAGTTCGAGCACGCGCCCGCGGACGGGTAGCGGTCTGACGTCCGGGTGCGAAGCGGGAATGAGTCACCAGTTCCTGCGCTCTACGCTCGCGCTCCGTTATCAGGTTGCGAGCAGTGAGTAATGGGTGCTGCGTCCACGTGCGGCGTCCTTGGCCAGAACGCCGCGCGCGAGCAAATCGTCGATGTCTCGCAGCGCCGTATCCTGTGAGCATTTGGCCAGCTTCGCCCATTTGGAAGAAGTCAGCTTGCCTTCGAACCGGTCGAGCAGCCGGTTGATGACAAGGCGCTGCCGGTCATTGAAGGATTGCCCGCTATTCGTTCCCCAAAAGTGCGCCTTCTTCATCACAGTGGCGAGGATGGTCTCGGCGCCATCGAAGGCTCGGTCAAGACAGTCGAGGAACCATTCCAGCCAAGGCGTGATGTCGAGGTCGCCCTTCTGCGCCGCTTCCAGGATGGCGTAGTAGGCCTTCCGCTCCTCGCGGATCTGCGCCGACATGCTGTAGAAGCGCTGTGCGCTGTTCTCCGAGCGTGCCAGCGCGAGGTCGGCGATGGCGCGCGCAATACGGCCATTGCCGTCGTCGAAGGGGTGGATGGTGACAAACCACAGGTGAGCAACGCCAGCCTTCAGGACCCAATCGGTAGGTTCGTTCCTGTTGAACCAGTCCAAGAAGGCCGTCATCTCGGTGTCGAGGCGGTCAGCGGCGGGCGCTTCGTAATGGACGCGCCCGCGCCCCACTGGGCCGGAAACGACCTGCATTGGGCCGGTCTTGTCGTTCCGCCATGCTCCAACCGCTATCTTGGTCATGCCGCTCCGCCCGGTCGGGAACAGCGAAGCATGCCAGTCGAACAGGCGTTCGGCGGTCAGCGGGTCGGTGAACTTCCGGGTAGCGTCGAGCATCATTTCGACGACGCCTTCGACGTCGCGGTCGGCAGGCGTCAGCGCGCCGATGTCGATACCTAGCCGGCGCGCGATCGAGGAACGGACCTGGTCCTTGGCGAGAATCTCGCCCTCGATCTCGCTGGACTTGACGACCTCCTCGGTGAGGGTCTCCAGAGTTGCTTCGGCGCGCAGCTTGAACCCAAGCGCTTCCATCCGTCCGATGAGGCGCCCCTGCCGATGCCGCACGGCGGCGAGCTTCGATGCCAACCGCTCCTGGTCCCAGCGGAAACCCGGCCAAGCGGCCGATTCATGAATATAGGTTAATCTCCGCACTTTCTGCGGTGATTATGGACGTATTCACCGCAGAAAACAAGAATAATCTCCGCACGAGATGCGGTGATTATCCGGCTTGATCACCGCACCTCCGAAGGGCTCGGAAGGTCAGGGCAGTGGGCCGTCGATGGGGATGATGTTGGGGGAGAAGCCGGGCGGGATGTTGGGCCGCGACGTGAGCTTGAACGTTGCAGGTTCCACGACTGGTACGTGAGCGAGCCGTCGACGCTCCAGTGCAGTTTTACCGAAAGCACGTCGTAGCCGGTCGGCGGCGCGAAGCTCACCTGCGCGGCGGCGCAGCTCCAGCAGATCCACGGCGCGTCGGGCGCGCAGCACGCCCACGCCAGAATCGCGTCGACCGCGGGCATCGGCGGCAGCTCGTCGACCGCGTCGTCGAGATCGAAGCGGCCACGTAGCCACGCTTCCGCTTCGGACTCGGACTCCGCTTCGGACTCGGATTCGGCTTCGGATTCGGACTCCGACTCGGCCTCGGACTCCGCTTCGCCACCGTCGCTACCACGCCCTCCACCCGCGTCTTCGCCGCAGCCCGTCACCAAGATCAGCACCAGGGCCGCTTTCTTCATCGCGGGCTTCCTCGCAGCGCCGCTTCGACGATCGCGCGCACGTAGCTGGCCGCGATGGCGCAGGTGCGGCGGCTGCCGTCCGCATCGGCGAGCGTTGGCGCGACTTCGACCACGTCGCCGCCGAGGATCGCGAACGCCTCGCCGAGCGCGCGGATCAGCGCGAGCACGAAGGCGGGCGACAGTCCGCCGGGCTCCGCCGCCGCCGTCGCCGGCGCTTCCGCCGGGTCCGTGCCGTCGATGTCGTTCGAGACGTACACCGCGCGCACGCCGACGGCGCGCAGGTGCGCGACGATCGCGTCGATCGCCGCCGCCTCGCCGAGCGCGCGCACCTCGTCGGCCCAGAACTGCCGAACGCCGAGCGTCTGCTCCCAGTGCGCGCGTGGGCTCCCGGACGCGCGGATGCCGACCTGCACGAGCCGTCCGCCGCGCCCGATCAGATCGTTCGCGTGATAGGCCCACGACGCGAAGGTCATCCGCACGCCGAGCCGCTCCGGCAGCAGATCCGTGTGGGCGTCGGGCTGCACGATGCCCCACGCGCCGGGAGGCGCCACGCGCGCGATCGCCCGTAGCGCCGGCCACGCGACCGAATGATCGCCGCCGAGCACGACCACGGCCGCGCGCGGGTTGGCCTCGAGCAGCCGCGAGAGCGCGTGCTCGGCGATCGAGAGCGGCGAAACCGGAAGATGTTCGCCCGTGTCGCCATACAGCGCGCGCCGCACCGATGCGAGCGTCGCGTCGCTTACCATCTCGTCGTGGAGCAGGTGCGGCACCACGCGCACGTCGCCGACGTCGACGACATCCTGGCGCGCGAAGAAGGCCGGGGCCTCGGCGAGGATCGCCTCGCGGATCGCCTGCGGGCCGAGGTTCTGCCCGCGCACGAGGCCGGCGCCGGTGTCGCACGGCACGCCGAGCACGAGCACGCGCGCGCGTGACGCGCGGCCGAGCGCCTCGCGCCAACCGGCCTCGACGCCGGCGTCGTCGTCGGCGCCGTAGAGCCGCCGTTGCAGCGCGCGCTGCGCCGCGCGGCCGGTCGTGACGGTGTGGATCCCGCCGCCGGCGGGCCGCAGCAGCCGCGCGAGCTCGCCCTGCACCGGCGAAGCCTAGCACGGAGCGAATCGCGCTCTGCTACACTGCGCGTCATCTACTTCCATCCTTGAGGAGGCTCAATGCTTCGAAACGAAAGGCAGCGGCTGGGACTTTGGGCAGCGCTCTCGCTGGTGGGCTTCGTCGGCTGCGGCGACGACGATGAGGATGCGGCCGAATCGGAGTCGGAGGCCGAGGCCGAGGCCGAGGCCGAAGGCGAAGGCGAATGCGCCGGCGGCAAGGTCTGCTGCCCGGGAGGCGAGCAGACCTGCGAAGCCGGCGAGCTCTGCCGCTACGTCGGGCTGAGCGCCAGCTACGAGTGCGTGGCCGCCGGCGATTGTCGCGAGGAGAAGGTCTGCGGTCGCCAGTGCTGCCCGCTCGGGACCGAGTGCGTCGACGACGACTGCCCGCTGCCGGATCTCTACGTGAACGGCGATGCGGCCGAGCCCTTCGTCGGAACCAAGATCTTCGCGGAGGACGCGTGCGAGCTCGATCCGTCCGAGGGCCCGTGCGTGGGCGGTCCCGGCGTACGCACGCTGCTGCGCTTCACCACGCAGACGCCCAACATCGGGGAGGGCGATCTCTTTCTCGGCGCGCCCGAGGATTATCCCGAGTTCTACTCGTTCGACTCGTGCCCGAGCCACAACCATCCGCACTTCAACTCGTACGCCAAGTACGAACTGCTCGACGCCGACGGCAAGGTGGTCGGCCTCGGCGGCAAGCGCGCGTTCTGCCTGCTCGACTGGGGCCCCGGCGATCTCTCCGAGGCGCGCTTCAACTGCGACTTCCAGGGCATCTCGGCGGGATGGTTCGACGACTACGGCTCGTACCTGTCGTGCCAGTGGATCGACATCACGGAAGTTCCGTCGGGCGACTACACGCTGCGCATCTCGCTCAACTTCGAGGGCCTGCTGACCGAGGCGAGCTACGACAACAACGTCACCGAGATCCCAGTCGAGATCCCGTCCAACAGCTGCACGCGCGGCTGCGCCACGGATCCCGACTGCTGCTTGACCGACGAGGGCTGCGACGGCGACAAGAGCTGTGACAGTTGCCGCGGCATCTTCGACACCGACGACTGCGCCATCTGCGGGGACACCGCCGACGTGGACTGCCCCGACTACACGAGCTGCCCGGAGGGCTGCACCAAGGACGACGCCGAGTGCTGCGTCGAGGGCGACCCCTGCGGCTGGGGCGCCGACGACTGGTGCGACTGCGGCGGCGAGCTCGACTGGGACTCCGCCGACTGCTCGAGTTGCGCGTGTAACGGAACGTAGCGCCGTGGCTGTCCTGCCGCACGTCGCCTGCGCGCTGCTCGCGGCCGGCGTCGCGGTCGCGCACCCCGGCGGGCGCGATCGGCAAGGCTGCCACGTGGAGCGCGCGACGGGTGGGCGCCATTGCCACGGCGCGAAGCGACCCGCAGCGGCGACGCCCGCCTTCGTGGCTTCGGCGCCGACGCCCGCGGCACCCGCCGGCGCTCCCGAGCAGGTCGTGCGGCGCGCGGTCGACGGCGACACGGTCGAGCTCACCGGCGGCGTGCGCGTGCGACTGATCGGCGTCGACACGCCGGAGATGAAGGATGCGCGGCCCGAGGTGCGCCTGCTCGCCAAGCGCGCGGCCGTCTTCCTCGACGATCTCGTCGCCGGGAAGCGCGTGCGCCTCGAGTACGATCGAGAGCGCCGCGACCGCTATGGGCGCACGCTCGCGTACGTCTATCTCGCCGACGGACGTTGCGTGAACGCCGAGATCATCCGCCAAGGATTCGGCTTTGCCTACACGCGCTTCCCGTTCCGCTATCGCGAGCGCTTCCGCGAGCACGAGCGCCAGTCCCGCGTCGCCGGGCTCGGCCTGTGGGCGCCCCAGGCGAGCGGCGGTGAGCCCGCGCGGCGTCGCGCGACGGCGTCGGACCTCGCGCGGTCGCGCATGGGCGAGCCCGCTATGGGCCGGTCGGGGCTGCACCAGCCCGTCCGACGGGACGCCAGGGAGGGGAGACAGGTGCCCCCTCCCTGATGGACGGCGAGATCGGTCCGTTTCGCCTCGTGCGCCTGCTGGCGGTCGGCGGAATGGCCGAGGTCTACCTCGCCAAGACCGTCGGCGTCGGCGGGTTCGAGAAGCACCTCGCGCTCAAGGTGATCCGCGAGAGCTTCGCCGAAGACGATCACTTCGTCCGCATGCTCATCGAGGAGGCGAAGATCGCGGTGATGCTGTCCCACCCCAACATCGCGCGCGTCTTCGACCTTGGGCGCATCGGCGACTCGTACTACCTGACGATGGAGTACGTCGAGGGCGCCGATCTTTTCCGCATCCTCAAGCGCGCGAGCGAGCGCGGCGCTCGCCTCCCCATCGACGCCGCCGCTACCATCGCCGCTCAGGTCTGCGCCGGGCTGGACTACGCGCACCGCCGCTCCGACGACGGCGGGCGGCCGCTCGGCATCGTGCACCGCGACGTCAGCCCGCAAAACGTCCTCATCTCGTGCTCCGGCGAGGTGAAGATCGTCGACTTCGGCATCGCGAAGGCAGCCTCGCGCGTGGCGCAGACGCGCGCCGGCGTGATCAAGGGCAAGTACTATTACATGTCACCCGAGCAGGCCTGGGGCGATCCGGTTGACCACCGCAGCGACATCTTCTCGACGGGAATCCTGCTGCACGAGATGCTCGCCGGGCAGATGCTCTACGCGGAGGACGATTTCGAGCGGCTGCTCGGGCTCGTGCGCCGCGCCGAGATTCCACCGCCGAGCGAGCGGCGTGCCGACGTGCCGCCCGAGATCGATCGCATCGTCATGAAGGCGCTCGCGCGGGCGCGTGAGGATCGCTTCGCGACAGCGCGCGAGTTCGAGCTCGCGCTGTCGCGCTTCCTCGCCGGCTACGCACCGGAGTGCGGACCGAGCCGCCTCGGCGCGCTCGTGCGCGAGTTCGGCGCCGACGAGCCCGCCGCCGCGCCGCGGCTGCCCGGCCGACGACGGCTCGAGGGCGAGGAGACCAGCGAGTTCTCGCCTGACGATCTTCGGCCCGCGCTCGCGCACAGCATCCTGACCAGCGGCCTCCTCGAGGAGGAGCCGGTTGCCGCCGACGATCCGACGCACGCCGGGGTGCCTCACCCCGCGAGGCGGGACGCCCAGGTGACGCGAGCGGAGCGAGCGTCGGGACCCGAGGTTCCTCACCCCGCGAGGCGGGACGGGCGGCCGATCGGGCGCGCCTCGGAGACGCGGCCCGCCGCGTCCGAATCGGTACGCCCGCTCGTCGAGAGAACGCTGATCACGCCGGCGCCACGTTTCATCGCCGCCGAGACGGAGGAGATCGAAGAGGTCGCCGACGCCGAGCTCGAGGCGATCGACGAGCGGCGCGAGCCGCGGCTCGACCTGCGCCGGGCCGAGTCCGGCGCCGAGTCCACCGCCATCACGCCCATGCCCACGGCCGCGGCCCGCGCGCCTTCGGTCGCCGCGCCCGCCGATCTCGACGTCCTTCGCCGTGAAGCCGCCGAGCGCAGTCGACGCAGGCTCAGGCGCGTCGCCGCCCTCTTCGCCGCGACCGTCGCGCTGGCCGCCGCGGCTTGGGCTTGGCTTGGGCTTC
>JBBTFH010000076.1:0-6230 GCA_038041915.1 Myxococcota bacterium | reverse complement strand
CGCGCCGGCCGCGACAGCGTCCCGCCTTCGATCGTATAAAGCGCGCCATGAAGAATCTCATGAAGAACCTGCGGACGACCTTGGTCTTGGCGCTCGCCTTTGGCTGCGGCAGCGATGACGACGGCGGCGGCGGCGGCGCGGAGTCGGAGGGCGAACTGGCGATGGTCGACCTGTCGGCGATCCCGGAGGAGTGCAACCCGCTGGTCGGCGACGATTGCATCACGCCGTATCCCTCGTCCCTCTATCTCGAAGCGGACGCCGATACGGCGACCGGCCTGCGCATGGCGCTGCCGGCGGAGATCCTCCCGGTCAACGTCGACGGCGTGGCGCTCGATCCCGCGCCGCTGCTCAACACCGGCGACGGCTTTCCGGCGGCCACGTACATGGTCGCGTACTTCGCACAGGGCATCGACGCGTCGATCCTGCCGCCGATCGACGATCTGGCGGCGAGCATGGCCAAGGGCAGCCCGACGATCGTCGTCGACGTGGCGACCGGCGAGCGCGTGCCGCACTTCGCAGAACTCGACGCCAACGCCGACCCGGAGCGCTGCAACGAGCCGGGCGAGACGCCCGAGGAGCAGTGCGAGCGCCAGGGTCTGATCATCCGTCCGGTGGTGCGCCTCAAGGGCGGGACGCGCTACGCCGTGGGCCTGACGCGCGCGCTCGGTCCCGCGACGCCGCCGGGCTTCCAGGCGATCCTCGACGGCGCGCCAACCAACCACGCCGGCCTCGAACGGCTGCGCGGCGGCTACGACAGCATCTTCGCGGCGCTCGCGAAGGCCGGCGTCGCGCGCGACGATCTGCTGCTGGCGTGGGACTTCACGACCGGCTCGGACGAGCGCCTCACCGGCGCGACGCAGGCGATGGTCGAAGAAGGGCTCGCGGCCGTGCCGACGATGGACTACACGATCGACGACGACGGCATCGAGGAGCCGGAGGACGACGAGAACGTGTTCCGCATCGTGAAGGGCACGTTCAAAGTGCCCAACTTCATGGACGACGACGGGCGCATCGCCGATCCGCCGGTGAGCGACGGCGTCTACGAGGCGGAGTTCACCGTGCTCATCCCGCGCGTCGCCGACGAATCGGACGCGCCATTGCCGACGTTGCTGTTCGGCCACGGCCTGTTCGGCGCCGGCCGCGAGTACATCGACACGATCCCGATTTTCGATGCGTGGGCCAACGACAACGCGCACGTGATGGCCGCGACCGACTGGATCGGCCTGCACGCGGGCGATCAGCCGGACGTCACGCACGGGCTGACCAACATCAACGCCGTCTACGCGACCACCGACAAGCTGCGGCAGGCGATCGTCAACGCCGCGGTGCTCGCGCGCCTCGTGCGCGATCGTTTTCGCACCGACGAAAATTTTCAGATCGACGGCCGCGAGGTGATCGACGACACGACGATCCACTACTGGGGCATCTCGCTCGGCGGCATCATGGGCGGCAGCCTCGCCGCCTACTCGCCCGACATCGAGCGCTTCGCGCTCGGCGTGCCGGGCGGCAACTGGGCGATGATGATCCAGCGCAGCTCGAACTGGCCCGAGTTCGGCCTCACGCTCTACGGCAGCTACACCGACCGCCTCGACAACATCGTGCTCCTGGCGATGTTCCAGACCGGCTTCGAGTTCTCCGACCCCTACACGACCGCGCCGCGCGTGCTGTCCGACCCGCTCCCCGGCGTCGGCGAAAAGCGCATCCTCATGTACGAGGCGGTCGGCGACAGCCAGGTGCCCAACATCGCCACCGAGACGGTGGCGCGCACGATGGGCATCCCGCTGCTCGCGCCGCCGGTCCACGGCGTCTTCGGCCTCGAGGAGCGCAAGGGCCCGGTCGACTCCGCGATCGTGCTCTACGATCTCGATCTCGAGCCCGCGCCGTCCACCAGCAACGCCGGTTCGGGCGCCGACAACGGCTCGCACGGCCTGACCAACATCCAGCCGGCCGTGCACCGCCAGATCCGCGCGCTCTTCGAGGAGGGCACGATCGAGAACACCTGCGACGGCGCCTGCCGCTGCTACGCGAACGACTGCAACTAGCAAGCTCTCGACGGAATGCCGATCTCTCCCGACGACGTCCGCCACATCGCGCGTTTGGCGCGGCTCGCGCTTTCCGACGACGAGGTCCCGCGCTTCACCCGCCAACTCGGCGCGATCCTCGAGTACGTCGATAAGCTCAAAGAGGTCGACGTGTCTGGCGTCGAGGCGACGAGCCACGCGGTCCCGTCAGGCGGGCCGCTGCGCCGCGACGAGCCGCGGCCGTCCGACGTTCGCGAAGCCGTGCTCGCCGGAGCGCCGCGCGCGGAGGAGGGGCTGTTCGCCGTGCCCAAGATCATCCCGTGACACCCACGACCGACGACATCACGCGCTGGAGCGCGTGCGAGACGGCCGAGCGCGTGCGTCGCCGCGAGGTCAGCGCCGTCGAGGTGATCGACGCGACGCTCGCGCGCATCCGCGCGATCGACGGCAAGCTCGGCGCCCACCTTTCGATCGACGCCGAGGGCGCGCTGGCGCGGGCGCAATCCGTGGACACGCGCCTCGCGCGCGGCGAGGAGGTCGGCGCGCTCGCCGGCGTGCCGATCGGCCTCAAAGACATCTTCATCGCGCGCGGCCGCGAGACCACCTGCGCGTCGAAGATCCTGCGCGGCTGGATCGCACCCTACGACGGCACACACGTCGAGCGCCTCGAGCGCGCCGACGCGGTGCTGACGGGCAAGCTCAACATGGACGAGTTCGCGATGGGCTCGTCGACCGAGAACTCGGCGTTTCAGCTCACGCGCAACCCGTGGGACCTGGGGCGCATCCCGGGCGGCTCGTCGGGCGGCTCGGCCGCCGCGGTCGCGGCCGGGCTCTGCGCCGCGGCGCTCGGCACCGACACCGGCGGATCGATCCGCCAGCCGGCGTCGCTGTGCGGCGTCGTCGGCATGAAGCCGACCTACGGGCGCGTCAGTCGTTACGGCGTGGTCGCGTTCGCCTCCAGCCTCGATCAGGTCGGCCCGCTCGCGCGCACCGTCGAGGACGCGGCGCTCGTGCTGCAGACGATCGCCGGCCACGATCCGCGCGACGCGACCAGCCTGCCGCACCCGGTGCCCGACTACCGCGCGGCCTGCCGGCGCGGCGTGCGCGGTCTGCGCGTCGGCGTGCCGCGCGAGTACTTCGTCGCCGGCATGGACGGCGAGGTCGAGGCGTCGGTGCGCGCGGCCATCGCCGAGCTTTCGCGCCTCGGCGCCGAGCTCGTCGACATCGAGCTGCCGCACACCGCGTACGCGGTGGCCGTCTACTACCTGATCGCCACCGCCGAGGCGTCGTCCAACCTCGCGCGCTACGACGGCGTCCGCTACGGCCACCGCACCGCCGAGCCGCGCGATCTGCTCGAGCTCTACGAGCGCACGCGCGCCGAGGGCTTCGGGCCCGAGGTCAAGCGCCGCATCATGCTCGGCACGTACGTGCTGTCGGCCGGCTACTACGAGGCCTACTACGGTCGCGCGCTCAAGGTCCGCACGCTGATCCGCCGCGACTTCGAAAAGGCCTTCGCGCGTTGCGACGTGATCGCGACGCCGACCTCGCCCACGCCCGCGTTCAAGCTCGGCGAGAAGATCGACGATCCGCTGCAGATGTACCTCGCCGACATCTTCACCATCTCGTGCAACCTGGCCGGGCTGCCCGGCCTGTCGCTGCCGTGCGGCTTCACCCAGGGCGGCCTGCCGATAGGCCTTCAGCTGCTCGGCCCGCCGCTCGGCGAAGAAGCGATCTTTGCCGCCGCCGCCGACTACGAGCAAGCGACCGAGTGGCACGCGCGAAGGCCGCCGCTATGAGCGATTTCGAGCCCGTCATCGGCCTCGAGGTCCACTGCCAACTGCGCACGCGGACCAAGCTCTTCTGCGGCTGCGCGACCGGCTTCGGCGCCGAGGCCAACACGCAGGTCTGCCCGGTGTGCCTCGGCCTGCCGGGAGTCCTGCCGGTCACGAACGGCCGCGCCATCGAGTTGGCGCTGCGCATGGCCATCGCCACCGGCGGCCGCGTCCGCGCGCACTCGCGCTTCGCCCGCAAGAACTACTTCTATCCCGATCTGCCGAAGGGCTATCAGATCTCGCAATTCGATGAACCGCTGGTCGACGGCGGCGTCGTCGAGTTCGAGCACGACGGCGCGTTGCGAAAAATCGGCCTGGTGCGCATCCACGTCGAGGACGACGCCGGCAAGAGCTTCCACCTCGAGGGCCATCCCACCTCGCTCGTCGACTTCAACCGCGCGGGCATGCCGCTCATCGAGGTGGTCTCGCAGCCCGAGCTCCGCTCGCCCGAGGAGGCGGCGGAGTACCTGCGCGCGATGCGCACGCTGGTGCGCTTCCTCGACGTGTGCGACGGAAACATGGACGAGGGCTCGCTGCGCTGCGACGCCAACGTGTCGGTGCGCCCGCGCGGCGCGCCCCTGGGCACGCGCGTCGAGATCAAGAACATGAACTCGTTCCGCCATGTCGAGCGCGCCCTGCGCTTCGAAATCGACCGGCAGATTGCGGCGATCGGCCGCGGCGAGAAGATCCTGCAGCAGACGCGGCTGTGGGACACCGAGCGCGGCGTGACCGAGCCGATGCGCAGCAAAGAAGAGGCGCACGACTACCGCTACTTCCCCGATCCGGATCTGCCGCCGATCGTGGTGACCGACGCGATGCTCGACGCGGTGCGCCGCGCCATGCCCGAGCTGCCGCGCGCGCGCCGCGAGCGATTCGTCGCCGGCGGCCTGTCGCCCTACGACGCCGGCGTGCTCTGCGCCGAGCGCGAGCTCGCCGACTATTTCGAGGGCGTGGTGAGGCATGGCGCCGACGCCAAGAAGGCCGCGAACTTCATCATGACCGAGGTGCTCTCGCGGCTCGCGGACGCGCGCGAGGCCGCCGCCGCGCCGGTCGCGCCCGCCGCGCTCGCCGAGTTGCTGGCGCTTCAGGAGGCCGGCACGATTTCGGGGAAAATCGCCAAGGACGTTTTTTCCAAGATGTGGGACTCGGGGAAAGGCGCGCGCGCGATCGTCGAGGCCGAGGGCCTGGTGCAGGTGCGCGACGCCGCCGCCATCGAAGAGGTCTGCCGCCGCGTGATCGACGCCGGCCCGAAGGAAGCCGACAGCTACCGCGCCGGCAAGACCAAGGTCTTCGGTTTCTTCGTCGGCCAGGTCATGAAAGAGACCCACGGCAAGGCCGACCCGGCGCTGGTCAACGAGATCCTCAAGAAGCTGCTCACGCTCTGAGCCCATCCCGCCTGGCTCGACTTGGCTCGGTGCCCGAGCGCGTGTATGTTGATTGTATGGCACAGAGAGCGACCAAGCTGACGACCACGGTTCGCCTGGACGCCGAGGACGCCAAGGCGCTGGCGCGGGCGCGCGCCGACGGGCTCTCGACGTCGGAGCTGATCCGCAAGGGTCTGCGCGTCGTCGCCTCGCGCTACTACGGACGTCGTCGCCCGCCGTCGACCGGACTGTTCGTCTCGACGGACACGAAGCTCGGTGACGAATCGGAGCTGTTTCGGAACATCGACGATTGACCTTGCGTGCGCCGCTCATCGCGGACACGGGGGGCTTGCTGCGCGCGCTGGCGCGGAGACCCGACGGTCGCCCGTCGTGGCCGGACTACGAGTCGGCGCTTCGCGCGGCGACCGCCGTCGTCGTACCCGCGCTGGTGCTCGCCGAGGTCGACTACTTCCTACGCCGGAAACGCGCCGCCATGCGCAAGCTGGTCGCCGAGATCTTCGATCCGGCGACGACCTACGAGCTCGAGCCGACGCGGCCCACCGACGTCGTGCGGGCGCTCGAGATCGACGCGAAGTTCGCGGCGCTCGAGATCGGCCTCGTCGACGGCATGATCGCGGCCGTCGCCGAACGCCGCGGAGTGCTCCGCGTGCTCACGACCGATCGGCGCGACTTCACGCCCCTTCGTGTCGGCCGCCGCTACGAGCGCGCGCTCACGCTCGCGCCATGACGAGCGGAGCCCACCTGAAGGTGTGGGCGGCGCAGGTCCGCCATCACGCCGCGGACGAGCGGCAGGCCGATGAGCGCGCGGCCGAACACCAGCGAGAACGTGTAGACGAGGGAGAATGCGAGCGTGCCGGGCGCTCCGGGCGTGAGCGCCCGCCAGAGCCGCGTCGCCGGCCGCGCACCGGAGCCTGCCACCACCACCGTCACGTCCAGATCCCCGGTTGCCATGAACGCCTCTTTTACCAAGTCCGCGCCGGCTTGTGGTCGTT
>JBBTFH010000075.1:0-6821 GCA_038041915.1 Myxococcota bacterium | reverse complement strand
CGCACGGGATCGTCGTCCGCACCTTCGCGCACGCGACGGCGGTCGAGCTTGCGCGCTATGCCACGGTGCCCGTGATCAACGGGCTCACCGATGCGCACCACCCGTGCCAGGTGCTGGCGGATCTCGTGACCGGCGCGGAGCGTCGCGGAGGCCTGGACGGGCTTCGCTACGCGTGGCTCGGCGACGGGAACAACGTCGCGAACTCGTGGATCGAGGCCGCCGGGGCGCTGGGCCTCGACCTGCGCGTGGCGTGCCCGGCAGGCTACGATCCGAGCGCGGAGGTGCTCGCCGCCGCGCGCGCGACCGGGCGGGGACGGATCGCCGTCGTGCGCGATCCGCGCGAGGCGGCCGACGGCGCCGACGTCCTCATCACCGACGTGTGGGCGAGCATGGGGCAGGAGGCGGAACGCGAGGCGCGCGCACGCGCGTTTTCCGGTTTCACGATCGACCCGTCCATGCTCGAGCGCGCATCGCCGGACTGCGTCGTCTTGCACTGCCTTCCCGCGCATCGCGGCGAGGAGATCGCCGACGTGGTGATCGAAGGGCCGCGCTCGGCCGTGTTCGACGCCGCCGAGAATCGGCTCCACTCGCAGAAAGCGCTCCTCGAGCTGCTGCTGGGCGGCAGTGACTGACGTGGCTTCGCCGGCGCCCGACATCCCCGGTCTCGGCCCGAGCGACGTCGTTCCGCTCCTTCGGCAGGATCTGAACTTCACCTCGCTCGCGCTCAGCCCCGCCGAGATGTTCGTGATCACGCGCGTCGACGGGCAGACCTCGCTCGAGGAGCTGAGCCTCGCGACCGGCCTCGGCGACCTCCAGACCTGGGAGATCGTACGGCGGCTGCGCGACCTCGGCATCGTCATCATGCCGAGCGCCGAGGCTCAAGCTCAGCCGGCTGCGCCACCCGCGGCGACGGTCGAGCCCGCGCCGGCCGCGCCGGAAGCGCCGCCCGCGCCGGCCGTCGATCCGTGCGACCTGCCGGCGGAGCTGCGCGCTTCGATCGACGAGTTGCACGCGCGGCTGAGCGAGATGGATCTCTTCCATATCCTCGGCTGCGAGCCCGGCGCCGCCCGGCGCGAGCTTTGGCGCGCCTATGCCGAGCGCGCCCGCGTCTACCACCCGGACCGGTATTTCGGACGGAATCTGGGAAACTACAAGCCGCGCCTCGAGCGGATCTTCGCGCAGGTGAGCGCCGCCTTTCAATTCCTCCAGGACGACCAGCGGCGCGCCGCCTACGAGCGCGAGGTGCGGCAGGAACGCACGCAACGCGACCCGGGAGCGCGGCACGCCGGCGAGGCCCCAGGCCAGCCGCATCCCGCCTCGCGGAGCGAGGCACCCCGCGCCCACACGGAGCGAAGGGAGCGCGCACCGGACGGGCCCCCGAACTCGATCGATCCACGGCGCCGTCCCACCCGCGAGCAACCGCGCGCCGAAGCCCGAGGCCAAGCGCGTCCCGCCTCGCGGGGCGAGGCCACCCAGCCGGGCGCCCCCCGCCGCGCATCGCCCACCGGAGAGCTTCCCCGCGCCGAGACCGGAGGCCAGGCGACGTCCCGCGCCATCGCCACGGCTGCCGACGACGACGTCCACCGCGCGCGGCTGCGCGAGTCGCGCGAGCGACGTCAGCGCGTGGCGACGGGCGCCGTGCAAAAGCAGTCTCGCGCTCGGGCGTTCTACCGTCAGGCGCTCGAGCTGCTCCGGGCGGGCGACAGCGACGGCGCCCTCTCGAACCTCAGCCTCGCCGCCACCTTCGATCCCGAGAGCCAAGAGTACGCCGACCGGCTGAGCGAGTTGCGGGCCAAGGTCGCCGACGGGCAGGCGGCGGAGCTGGCGCGCCGCGCCGAATTCGAGGAGCAAGCCGCGCGTCTCGACGACGCCGCCGCGCTGTGGGCGCGCGCCGCCGAGGCCAGGCCGCGCGCGCTCTACCACTGCCGCGCGTCGGAGGCCTTCCTTGCCATCGGCGATTTGAGTCAGGCGGAGGAGCATGCTATCAGGGCGACGGAAATCGAGCCGGGCAGCGCGCGCGCCCATCTCTCTCTGGCACGCGCGTACGCGAGGGCGAAGCGGATTGACGGGGCGAGGGCCGAGATTGAAAAGGCGCTCAGGATCGATTCGGAATCCGAAGCGGCGCGCGAATTGCTGAGGCAGATCGGCCCCAAGAGGTAGTCGAGAAACACGGGGCACTGGCTGGGACAATGGAAAAAGTCATCGGAATCGACCTCGGCACGACCAACTCGTGCGTCGCCATCGTGGACGGCGGCGTCCCGGTGGTGATCCCCAACCGCGGTGGCTACCGCACCACCCCGTCGATGGTCGCGGTCGCCGAGAACGGCAAGCGCCTGGTCGGGCACATCGCCAAGCGCCAGGCGATTACCAACGCCGAGCACACCGCGTTTGCCATCAAGCGCCTGATCGGCCGCAAGTTCGGCTCGCCCGAGGTCACGACGACGATCGCGGCGGTGCCGTACCGCATCCTCGAGGGACCGCACGAAGACGTGCGTATACAAATCCGCGAGCGCACCTACTCGATCCCCGAGCTCTCCGCCTTCATCCTCCAGGAGATGAAGCTCGTGGCCGAGGAGTTCCTCGGACATGAGGTCGACAGGGCCGTCGTGACGGTTCCGGCGTACTTCACCGCGGTACAGCGGCAGGCGACCAAGGACGCAGGGCGCATCGCCGGCCTGGACGTCATTCGCATCATTAACGAGCCGACCGCGGCCGCGCTCGCCTACGGCTTCGGCCGTAACTTCGAGCGGCGCGTCGCCGTCTTCGACCTCGGCGGCGGCACCTTCGACATCTCGATCCTCGACATCGGCGGCGGCATCTTCCATGTGCTCTCGACCGGCGGCGACACGTTCCTCGGAGGCGAGGACTTCGACAATCGAATCATCGACTGGTTGGTCACCGGCTTTCGCAGGGAGAACGGCCTCGATCTGCGCAGCGATCGCATGGCGATGCAGCGGCTCAAGGACGTGGCCGAGAAGGCCAAGTGCGAGCTCTCGGTGCTACGCGAGACCGAGATCAACCTTCCCTTCATCATCTCGAACGCCCGCAACGAGGCATTGCATCTGCAGCGCAACATCACGCGCGCGACGCTCGAGGAGCTGACGTCCGATCTCGTCGAGCGCACCGCCGGGATCTGCGACAAGACGCTGCGCGACGCGGGCGTGGAGCCGCGCTCGATCGAGGAGGTCATCCTGGTCGGCGGGCAGAGCCGCATGCCCAAGGTGCAGGAGGTGGTGGCGTCGTTCTTCGGGCGCGAGCCGTGCAAGGGCGTGCACCCGGACGAGGTCGTCGCGCTCGGCGCGGCGATCCAGGGCGCTGTGCTGCTCGACGACAAATCCGACACGCTGCTGCTCGACGTCACTCCGCACTCACTCGGCGTCATGGTCGTCGACGGTCGCTTCCACAAGCTGATCGAGCGCAACACGACGGTGCCGACGAGCCGCAGTCATCGCTTCACCACGATCCGCGACAACCAGACCTCGGTGAAGGTGCTCGCGATGCAGGGGGAGCACGAGCGCGCGGAGGAAAACACGCTGCTCGGCGAGTTCGTGCTCTCGGGGCTGAGGCGCGCGCCCAAGGGCCAGGTGGAGATCGACATCGACTTCGAGATCAGCGCCGACGGAATCGTCAGCGTGTCGGCGCGCGACATCGAGACCGGCCAGCAGCAGTCGATCACGGTGACGGCGCGCAGCGATCTGACCGAGGACGAGATCCGCCGCATGACCGAGGAGAGCCATGAATTCATGATCGAGGCGCGCTCGGATCTCGAATTCGAGACGCAGCGGCAGCGGATCGAGCGCCTGACGCGCGAGATCGACAAGCTGTTCCCCGCGGCCGAGGCGACGCTCGCCGAGAGCGAGTTCGGCAGCGACGCCATCGGGCGGGCGCGCGGCCTGGTAGCCGCCGCGCGTGCCGCGATCGAGGAGCGCGACACCGCCGCACTCATCAAGCTCCACGAGGACTTGTCGCGGACCGCCAACATGTTCAAGGGCGTCGTCCAGCGCGGCCCCGGCCCGTCGTCGTCGCAAGCCTAGAAAGCCTGGTCGTGGCGACGCGCCTGGCGCAGATGGAAGCCGAGGCGCTCCTGGCGCGTGCCCTCGATCGCTACGCGGAGGGCCAGCTCGCGGAAGCACGCACGCTGGCGACGGCGGCGCTCGGGCGTCATGCCGAGGACGCGGCGGCAACGCGGCTGGTCCGCTTCCTCGACGAGATCGCGGCCGCCGTGCCCGCGGCGCCCGGCTTCGACACGGGAGGCTGGCTGATCGACGACTGGGTGGCCGCCTTGCCGGCGGAGCTCGAGCCGTTCGACGCGACTGAAAGCGGCAGTATCGTGCTCGAGCCGATCGACGATGACCCGACGGCGGGGGTCGCGGTCGGCGCCGTGCCGCCTCCGCCGTCGCTCGCGGACCTGCACGCCCCCGACGACTTCCTCGAGGCCGAAGGCCCGGCCACGGCCGCGCCGACCCTCGAGGACCTGGTCGGCTCGCTGCAAGTCGTACCGACCGTCGCGCTCGACATCGCGCGGCAGGCGGCCGGCTCGGTCGATCCGCGCGCCGCCTTTCTCGTCTCGCGCATCGACGGGGCGACCTCGTTCGAGCAGCTCCTCGACCTCGCCCGCATGCCGCGCGACGAAGCCACGCGCATCTTGGCGCGGCTGGTCGAGGCGGGTATCCTGCGCGCCCAATGAAGAGCCGCGCGACCCGCGACGAGCGACCGAAAGAGAAAAAGAAGGACGCGAAGACGAAGACCGACGACGGCGCGAACGTGACGCCGGGAGGGATCCGCAAGGTCGTCCTCGCCTACTCCGGCGGGCTCGACACCTCCGTCGCGATCGACTGGCTCATCCGGCGCTACGGCTGCGAGGTGATCGCCTTCGAGGCCGACATCGGCCAGGGCGAGGATCTCGCGGCGGCGCGCGCGAAGGCGCTGCACCTGGGCGCGACCAAGGTCCACGTGAAGGATCTGCGCGACGAGTTCGTGCGCGACTACGTCTTCGCCGCCCTGCGCGCGAACGCCGTCTACGAGGGCGAGTACCTCCTGGGCACGTCGCTCGCCCGGCCGATCATCGCGAAAGCCCACATGGAGGTCGCGCGCGCCGAGAAGGCCGACGCCGTCGCGCACGGCTCGACCGGCAAGGGCAACGACCAGGTGCGCTTCGAGCTGGGCTACTACCACTTCAACCCGGCGATCCGCATCGTCGCGCCGTGGCGCGAGTGGGAGTTCCGCTCGCGCTCGGACCTGATCGCGTACTGCCGCGCGCGCAAGATTCCGATCGAGGCGACGGCGGAGAAACCGTACAGCGTCGATCGCAACCTGCTGCACACCAGCTACGAAGGCGGCGTGCTGGAGGATCCGTGGCGCGAGCCGGACGCGGCGATGTTCCAGCGCACGCGCGCGCCCGAGGCCGCGCCCGATCGGCCGCGCTACGTCGAGATCGGCTTCGAAGACGGCGTGCCGGTCGGCGTCGACGGACAGCGCCTCGGCCCCGCGGCGCTGCTCGAACGCCTGAACACCGTGGCGGGCGAGCACGGCGTCGGCCGCGTCGACATCGTCGAGGATCGCTACGTTGGCATGAAGTGTCGCGGCGTGTACGAGACGCCGGGCGGGACGCTGCTGCACCGCGCGCACCGCGCCGTCGAATCGCTCACGCTCGACCGCGAGATCATGCGGATCCGCGACGCGCTCGTGCCCGAATACGCGGCGCTCGTGTACCGCGGCTTCTGGTTCTCGCCCGAGCGCGAGCTCCTGCAGAAGCTCGTAGACGAGAGCCAGCAGGGCGTGACCGGCGTGGCGCGCCTCAAGCTCTACAAGGGCGCCGTCTCGCTCGTGGGGCGCAAATCGCCGCGCAGCCTCTACCGCCCCGAGTTCGCCACGTTCGAGGCGGAGCGCGTCTACGACCAGCGCGACGCGTCGGGCTTCATTCGCCTGAATGCCCTGCGCATCCGCATCCGCCGCATGGTCGCGGACGCGGCGGCGACGGTCCCCCGTCTTTAGAGCCGCCCATGGAACGGCTCAATCCCAGACGCGTTCCGGCCCCAAGTCGTCGAGCGCCTCGTCGACGCTGATCAGCTTCGAGCCGGTTGCCCGCGCGGCCGCGGCGACGAGGCGGTCCATGGGATCGCGCACGCCGGGGAGGGAGGCGAATTCCAGCGCCTGCTGGACGTCGAGCGGTAGCACCGCGTAGCCCGAATGGCCCGCGATCCCTTCGAGAACTTGGCCGGCGCCCAGGCGGAGCCGTCCCCGCTCGTGAAGTAGCGTCACTTCGATCAGCACGACTGCGGGCACGTGGCAGAGCCACCGCCCCGCATCGACGGCCGCGAAGGCGCGATGGGCTCCTTTCCCGAGCCGCTTCGGGTCGGTCAGGTGCCAGACCAGCGCGTGCGTATCAGCGACGACGCTGATCATCGGCAGTCACCGACCGGATCAACGCGCGAGAAAGCTCCCCGCGAACCTCGCGGAAGTCGGCCAGCGTGGGAACTCGGCCGCCGCGCAGCGCGCCCGCCAAGGACCACGCCCCATCGCGACGACCGGCGCCGCGAACCCCCGTCGCGATTCCCCGCGCGATCAGCCGCTCGATCGCCTGCGACAGCGAGCGACCTTCCTCCCGCGCCAGCCGCTCGATTCGCTTGCGCGTGGCCAACGGCACCCGGATGGTGATGACCGCGTCCTTCATGTCTGTGAATGTATTCGGACCGCATCGCAACGGCAAGTTCGCTCCGCCGTCGGTCAAGGGCCCGCGGCGTCAGCCCGCCAGCCAGTTCGCGACGCGAATTCCCGGAACACGATCGAAGTGGCGCACGTTACCCGTCACGACCGTGAGG
>JBBTFH010000074.1:0-6616 GCA_038041915.1 Myxococcota bacterium | reverse complement strand
CGAGGTTGCCGAAATGGCAGTCGCCGTGGATGCGGTGCGTGGGCACGTCGCGAAAAAGCAGCTCGATGCGCGCGAGCAGCGCCTCGACGGTGGCGGTGTAGACGGCGCGCGCGTCCTCGTGGATCGCGTCGTGCTCGAGCAGCCAGCGCAGGTTGGCGCGCCCGTAGCTCTCGGGCGTGAGCAGCGGGCGCGCGGGCGCGCCACGGCGTGCGCCGACGTTGTGGATGCGGGCGATCAGGCGCCCGAGGATCTGCACCCTCTCGTCGTCCAGTTCCTCGGGCGCGCGGCCGCCGATGCGCGGGAAGAGAGCGTAGAAGATCCCGTCGGTCTCGCCGAGCGTCTCTCCCGATGCGAGGGCGATCGGGCTCGCGACCGGGATCTCGTCGGCGGCGAGCTCGGCGAGGAAGGCGTGTTCGGCCAGGATCGCCTCGCGGCTCCAGCGTCCCGGACGGTAGAACTTGCCGACCACGGTGGTCTCGTCGTCGAGCTCGAGCTGGTAGACGCGGTTCTCGTAGCTGTTCAAGATCGCGAACCGCCCGGTGCAGCGCCGGCCGCCCGTCTCGACGGCGGAAAAGATTTGGTCGGGAGTGAGCCGGCCAAAGCGGGTGGCGAGAGGGTGAGCGGCGAGATCGTCCATGCGCGGGTTGCCATTGTAGCCGCCGCGTGATCGCGCTGCCTATCGATCCGCTCGCCGCCGATCCGCGCTAGAAAGCGGTCGTGCGCGCGTGCCTCGTCCTATTTGTCGTCGGCGCGATCCTCGGGACCGCCTGCGATCAGATCCACGTGCAATTCGGCGTGCTCTGGTATCCACGGCCGTTCATGCTCGGGCAAGCGTGGTGGGTGCCGCCGCTCTTCGGTGGTGCCGGAATCGCGCTCTCCTACGGCCCGGCGCTGATTCTGCGGGCGTTGCCGGCGGCGCCGCCGCCCGCGCGGCCCGGGCGCGAGATCGCGATCGCCGGCGCCAGCTTCGTCGCGGCGTACTTCGCGACCGGCGTGTTCTCTGCGCACCCGCTCGCGCTCGCCGCGGGCCTGGCCGCCGCGTGGGCCGCGCGCCTCGTGCGCCTCGATCGGCGCGAGGCCGTCGGCGCGCTCGTCGTCTCGCTCACCGCCGCGGCCGCGGGATCGCTCTTCGAGGCCGCGCTCTCGTCGACCGGCGCGTTCTTCTACCACCGCCCCGACGCGCTCGGCGTGCCGATCTGGCTCCCGTCGCTCTACCTGCACGTCGCGCTGCTCGGCCGCGCGATCGCTCGCGTGTGGCTCAGCGGGCGCTGAACGCGCGCGCCATCGCCCGCGCCGCGGCCTCGACGTCGGCCGCGCGCAGCACGCCGGCGATGCTCACGGCGGCGGCGGCGCCGGCCGCGACGACGAGCGCGACGTTGGCCGGCGTGACGCCGCCGATCGCGACGACGGGCACGCGCACGACGCGACAGACCTCTGCCAGCGCGTCGACGCCGACGACCGGATCGGGCCGCTCCTTGCTCGCCGTTGGGAAGATCGGTCCGAAGCCGATGTAGTCGGCGCCGCCGGCCTCCGCGTCGCGCGCCTGCGCGAGCGAGTGCGTCGAGACCCCGACCAGCCTTGCGCCGACCACTCGGCGCGTCGCGTCGAGCGGAAGGTCGTCTTGCCCGACGTGCACGCCGTCGGCGTCGGCGAGCAACGCGATGTCGGGGCGATCGTCGACGATGAAGAGCGCGCGGCCGCGCGTACGCGCGCGCAGGAGGCGCGCGAGGTCGAGCAGTTCGCGCGCACCGGCGCCCTTGCGCCGAAGCTGCACGACCGGCGCGCCGCCGCGCAGCAGCGCCTCGACCGGCGCCTCGTCGTCGACGATCGCGTAGAAGCCGCGGATCTTCATGTGCGTCCCAGCAGGTAGAACGAGGCCGCGACGAGCGTCGCGCTCGCGACTTCCAGCCAGCTCCACACGCCGCGCGCGGCTTCCTGCTCGACGGGCGGCACGATCAGCCCGAGCACGACCCCGGCGACCGCGCCGCCGAGGTGCGCGACGTTGTCGGCCGGCATGAACATGCAGATGATCAGGCCCCACAGCGCCCAGCGCAGCATCGCGTCGCGCAGCGCTGCCCCGACGCGGCCGCCGCGCCTCAGCCCGTAGCCGAGCGTCACGCCGATGAGGCCGAAGATCGCCGCGGACGCGCCCGCCGCGCCCGCCGGCCCGCCCCAGCGCCACGCGGCCGACGCCGCCATGCCCGCCACGCCGGTGGCGAGGTAGAGGAACGCGAAGCGCGAGCGCCCGAAAAGCTCCTCGACGAGCGGGCCGATCTGCAGCAGCGACATGCTGTTCATGATGAGGTGCAGCGCCGAGAGGTGGAGGAAGTTGGAGGTCACGAGGCGCCACCACTCGCCGTGGCGCAGCGCCCCCGTGCTCCAGGCGCCCAGCGCGTCGGCCGCGCCGCCGGGCACGAAGACGAGCGCGCCCAGCCCCGCCCGCCGCAGCGCGACCGCGAACACGAGCACGTGCACGAGCGTGAGCAGCGCGGTGTAGAGGCCCGCGCTTTCGGGCAGCATCCAGCGCGCGATGCGGCCGGCGCGGTTGGCCAGGGCGGAGCCGAGCGCCGCGCCGCACGACGGGCACTCGCGGTCGGCGGAATCGGCCGGGTGCGCGCAGCGCGGACAGATCTTGTGGCGGTAGCCGAACCACTCGACGCGCCGCGCCGCCCGCAGCCGCCCGCGCTCCTGCGCATCGCGGAAGCGGCGCCAGCGCCAGCGCAGTTGAATGCGCGAGGTGCCGAGCGCCTGCAAGATCCGGTCGAGGAGCGCCACGGAGCCCTCCTTCTAGCGTGGATTGGCCATCCTCGCCGGCCGCGATAGCCTACGCGACGGTGGATCGCGCCTTCAAGCTGGTCTCGCCGTTCTCGCCGACGGGCGATCAGCCGCGGGCGATCGAGGAGATCGTCCAGGCGCTGCGGCGCGGTGATCGCCACCAGACGCTGCTCGGCATCACCGGCTCGGGCAAGACCTTCACGATGGCGTGCGTGATCGAGCGCGTGCAGCGGCCGACGCTGGTCATCGCGCCCAACAAGACGCTCGCGGCGCAGCTCTACGGCGAGTTTCGCCAGCTCTTCCCCGAGAGCGCCGTTCATTACTTCGTCAGCTACTACGATTACTACCAGCCCGAGGCGTATGTCCCGACGACCGACACGTTCATCGAGAAGGACGCGATGGTCAACGAAGAGATCGACCGCATGCGCCACGCGGCGACGCGCGCGGTGCTGTCGCGGCGCGACGTCGTGATCGTCGCGTCGGTCTCGTGCATCTACGGCATCGGCAAGCCGGAGTCCTACCAGGCGATGTCGCTGCCGCTCGAGACCGGACAGGCGATCGCGCGCGAGGCGGTGCTCGAGCGGCTGGTTGCGATGCAGTACCAGCGCAACGACATCGACTTCGCGCGCGGCTCCTTCCGCGTGCGCGGCGACGTGGTCGAGGTGTTCCCCGCGTACGAGGAGGAGACCGCGATCCGCGTCGCGTTCTTCGGCGACGTGGTCGAGTCGCTCGCCGAGGTCGATCCGCTGCGCGGGCGAGTGCGCGCGAAGATCCCCGCGGCCGTGATCTTCCCGTCGAGCCACTACGTGACCCCGGCCGAGGAGCTACGGCGCGCTATCACGAGCATCGGCGACGAGCTCGAGCTCCGGCTCGCCGAGCTCGAGGCCCGGCACAAGAAGCTCGAGGCGCAGCGACTCGGGCAGCGCACGCGCTTCGATCTCGATCAGCTACTGAACATGGGCTACTGCGCCGGCATCGAGAACTACTCGCGGCACCTCGACGGCCGCGCGCCGGGCGAGCCGCCCTCGACGCTGATCGACTACTTCCCGCAAGACTTCCTGCTCGTGGTCGACGAGAGCCATCAGACCGTGCCGCAGATCGCGGCGATGCACCGCGGCGATCGCTCGCGCAAGGAGACGCTGGTCGAGTTCGGCTTCCGCCTCCCCTCCGCGCTCGACAACCGGCCGCTGACGTTCGAGGAGTGGGAGCAGAAAGTCGGGCAGGCCGTGTTCGTCTCCGCGACGCCCGGGCCGTACGAGCTCGAGCGGTGCCAGGGCGTCGTCGTCCAGCAACTCATCCGTCCGACGGGGCTGCTCGATCCGGCGATCGAGGTGCGACCGACGGCCGGGCAGGTCGACGATCTGCTCGAGGATATCCGCGCGCGCGCCGAGGCCGGCGAGCGCGTGCTGGTGACGACGCTGACCAAGCGCATGGCCGAGGATCTGACCGAGTATTACCGGGACGCCGGCGTGCGCGTGAAGTACCTGCACTCGGACATCGACACGCTCGAGCGCGTCGAGATCATCCGCGACTTGCGGCGCGGGGAGTTCGACGTGCTCGTCGGCATCAACCTGCTGCGCGAGGGGCTCGATCTGCCCGAGGTGTCGCTGGTGGCGATCCTCGACGCCGACAAGGAGGGCTTCCTGCGCTCGGCACGCTCGCTGATCCAGACGATTGGCCGCGCCTCGCGCAACGTGCGCGGCAAGGTGATCATGTACGCCGACGCCATCACGCCCTCGATGCGCGGCGCGATCGGCGAGACCGACCGCCGACGCGCGATCCAGGCGCGCTACAACGAGCAGCACGGCATCACGCCGCGCACGGTCGAGCGGGCGATCGTCGAGATGCAAGACGCGCCCTGGGCGGCCGACTACCTCGATCTCGCGTCGGCCGCCGAGGAGGACGCCGAGTACATCGCCGACCTCCCCGCTCTCGTCGAGACGCTGCGCAAGGAAATGCTCGCCGCCGCCGAGGATCTCGACTTCGAGCGCGCCGCGAAGCTCCGCGACCGCATCAAGGCGCTCGCGGAGCGCGACCTGCGGCTGCGCGATCCCGGCGCGCCCCGACGCGCGGTCTCCAGAACCTCGAAAGCCGCCGCCCGTCGCTCGCGCGCGTTGCCGCGGCGCTGACGGCACGGCCCATTCCCGCATCTCGACGCTCCTTGAAGCGCCGCGTCCGCTTTGATAGCGTCACCAGTCAATCTACCTGTGCGAACGCACCCACGATGAACGCCGGCATGGTGATGTACGACGAGGAGTTCCGCCAGGTGCAAGGCCTGTGCGCTCGGCTTCAGCGCGACTCCAACGCCAAGGCGGTGCTGCTCATCGACAAGAACGGGCAGGCGATTGCCGAGGCGGGCGAGACGCAGACGCTCGATGTCACGTCGCTCGCGTCGCTGACCGCCGGCAACGTCGCCACGACCGGCGGCATCGCGAAGCTGCTCGAGGAGCCCGAGTTCGCCGGCGCGTTCCACGAGGGGCGCAGCACGCACGTCATGCTGCACGTCGTGATGGAGCGGCTGATCCTGATCGTGATCTTCGATCATCGTTCGTCGCAGGGGCTGGTGAAGCTGCGCGTACGGAAGGCGCAGGAGGAGCTCGGGCGCATCTTCGAGACGATGATGCGCAAGTCGGAGGCGGGAAGTCAGAGCGCGCCGGCCGGAATCGCCGAGATCACCGACGACGACATCGAGAACCTGTTCCGAGACTAGGGGGCCAGAGCGTGTCCTTCATCAACTACTCGGCGCGGGAGATCAACTGCAAGATCGTCTACTACGGCCCGGGACTGGGCGGGAAGACGACCAACCTCCAGTACATCTATGCGCGCACGAGCCCCGAGGCGAAGGGCAAGATGATCTCGCTCGCGACCGAGACCGAGCGCACGCTCTTCTTCGACTTCCTGCCGCTCTCGCTCGGCGAGATTCGCGGCTTCCGCACGCGCTTTCACCTGTACACGGTGCCGGGGCAGGTCTTCTACGACGCGAGCCGCAAGCTCATCCTCAAGGGCGTCGACGGCGTCGTCTTCGTCGGCGACTCGCAGATTCTCCGCATGGAAGCGAACAACGAGAGCATGGACAACCTGAAATCGAACCTGCAGGAGCAGGGCTACAGCTACGAGAAGGTCCCGTTGATCGTGCAGTACAACAAGCGCGACCTGCCCAACGTCGCGCCGGTGGAGGAGCTGCGCAGCCTGCTCAACCCGCGCGGCGTGCCCGACTTCGAGGGTGTCGCGACGACCGGCTTCGGCGTGTTCGAGACCCTCAAGGCGATCGCCAAGCTCGTGCTCACCGAGCTGCGCCGCGGCGGCTGAGCTTCTGCTCACGCACGTCCCGTCGGACGGGCTGAGGCAGCCAGGAACGCAGCCAGGGCGCGGGCCTCGTCTTCGAGAATCTTCCCGGCGTTCGCGTAGATGACCTTCTCGGCGATCTTCCCGACGAGAAAGACTTTCACGCGCAGCTCGCCTTCGATCACGCGCTCGGTCGCGGCGGGGCCCGCTTCGCGCAGCGCGAGCGTGCCGCCGTTTTCGATCAGATCGCGCACCTTGCCCACGACCGGGACGTTGCGGAACTCGAGGCGGTGGGCGGCGCGGTCGTAGGTCGACTCCTCCACCCACGCCATCCACGCCGGGTCGACCTTCTTGAGGCCGATCGACTCGATCAGCGGCGCCGGCACGTACTTGACGCGCCGGCGGACGCGGCCGTTCTCCTCGACCCTCTCGAGCGGCTCGATCGCGACGATCGTCTTCATGTGCGCGCGCAGGAACGCGGGCAGCTCCGGATCAAACATCGCCGCCTCGACGCGCGCGAGCGGCGCCTCGAAGCGATGGCGGATCACGAACTTCA